>NZ_DDGH01000019.1:0-2479 GCF_002337565.1 Rhodopirellula sp. UBA1907
CTTGGTGAATAATGCGGGCTGAAGACAGTCAGCGTGACGCCCTCTTCATCTTTCTAAGGCTATCGATTCTCGCAAAACGCAGAGGCCATCTGAGATCTGCATTCAAGACTTCTCTGACTTCGCGTAGTCGCCGCGACTGAAGTATTTTTCGAGCCAAACGTATGCAACGATGAAGAAGTAGCGACTTCCCATCTCTCGGACTTTTAGTTTCGCCAGTCCAGTGCGGCGATTTCGCCAGGTGATAGGAATGACTGTCCATGAATAGCCGCGTGCGATGGACTTCAATGGCAGTTCGACAGTCAAATTGAAATGAGGCGAAAGAAAAGGCCGGCATCCGTCCAGAGTTGTCCGCCGATACGCCTTGAATGCGTTGGTGGTGTCGTTCAGTTTGATTCGGAAAAGGAAGCGAATCAGATGATTGGCGGTCCGATTTAAAAACAACTTCAGCCACGGGTAGTCGACGACGCCTCCGCCTTTGACGAACCGACTTCCAAATACGGCATCGAAACCTTCGTTCAACAGGTTCCAGTATCGGACAACGTCACGGCAATCATCTGATTCATCGGCCATCATGATGACAACAGCGTCACCTTCGGACTGATCGATTCCATGCCTGATCGCAAGCCCGAAGCCGTGTTCGCCAAGGTTTTGGACGGGCTTGAGTGCGGGGAGTGAATTTGCCATTTCGGATAGGATCGCCCAGGTCCTGTCTGAACTTCCGTCATCGACTACGACAATTTCGTGAGGTATCTCTTTGAGTCGCAACTCCAAATGCAGATGCTCGACACTAGAACGAATGCAGCCTTCCTCATCTCGAGCGGGAATGACAACTGAAAGAAGCTTCAATTGGTCCTCGCCTCTGTCCGGAGAACCACCTTCCAATTCAGGGCCGGGGATCGCTTGATTTTTTTGTTCTTCGGACACCGCGTTAAGCCATTTTGTTTCGCATTGATTCCATTGGTCAATCTATCGGAGGTGCTAGTTGATGGACAGGAAGAAGAATTCGTTGCAGTGCAGACGGTCAGGATGAGATGTCAAGCCAATCAGGATTTTGTTCTGCGTAGTCCGCAATTTCTGCGAAGATTTCCTCTTTCGTTGTTTCCGGACGCCATCCCCAAGTTGCTTTGGCGAGCGTATTGTCCAGTACCACCCAAGGGAGATCGAATGGTCGATTGGTGTGCTGAGATGCGACGGGGTGAATACCAAACCGCTTGTCGCACCAAGCGGTTAGTTGCTGCAAGGAGATCGCTGATTCGACTCCACCAGAGACGTTTGTGATCAAAGGCATCCCGCGAAGATCGGATTGCATTTGACGAGTAATGAGTGCCAGCAGGTCACGTGGATGAAGGCAGTCACGGACCTGATGCCCTAGAGCGTCGAAACCAGTGTAGTGCAGCGAACGACGGGCTTGATGACTGTGGATCCAGAACGCGATGATGCCTTGGTCCGGTCGTCCAAATTGTCCAGCTCCCGCCAAGATGCCGCAGCGATTGACCAAGCATGGAAATCCGAAAGTCGCCGCGTATTCAAGTGCGATCTGTTCGGAGGCACACTTGGTCGATCCATAAAGTGAGACGGGCGGAGTGGTGGAGAAACTTTCGCTGATGCCAGTTTCGGTCATTCCTTCGGGGAATGGCATCTTGGGAAAGTATGCACCGTCTCGGATTTCGATCGAAAGTTTCGCTAGTGGGTGGATCGAATAAACGCGACTGCTGCTTAGAAGAACAAGCCCGGCCTGCGAGCGTTTGCAAAGCTCCAGCACGTTGAGCGTGCCAATCAGGTTGTGTTCGACAAGCTGCCGGCTGCTCGTTTGGCCATCAACACCAGCCAACACGGAGGGTTTGGCTGCCGCATCGATCACCCAATCGATGTCTCCGATGCAGTCGAGGTCAGATGAGTTTCGTAGATCACCGTGCACCACGTTGATACCACGAGACATCAGATCGCGACGATTTAGGTCGCTACCTGGACGAGCGAGGTTGTCGATCCCGGTGATTTCCCAATCCAGGTCATGATCCACAGCCAGTTTGGCGAGCGTGTTCCCAACGAAACCACAGATCCCTGTGATAAAGACTCGCGTCGCCACTCGATTCTCCCAATCCAAAAAAACTTCGCAAAACCTTCCGAGCAACCGATCGCCTTGGATCCATCATAGTCTGCATGCGATAGCGTGGGCGATGCGGTTTGCTGAGTAAACGTGTCGGCACGGACCAGCGGTCGAACTGGGGTTCAATTCACGTGGATACAGCAACCATTGTTTGGCGTGGCAACCAGCCATCCCTTACTCGGCGAATTGTTGCTGCATGGTGTCGAGGAATTTTTGCAGTTGGTCGGCGGGCAGTTGGTTGATGCCGGCCGCGGCTTTGCGGCCGCCTCCGGTTGGGAATTGACGGACAAGTTCGTCGGCGCCGGTCTTGGTCGCCAGCGGGGCTCGAACGCTGACCAGGTAATCGCCCGATGGCAGTTCGCTCAGCAACGC
>NZ_DDGH01000019.1:2630-3860 GCF_002337565.1 Rhodopirellula sp. UBA1907
GATGGCAGTTCGCTCAGCAACGCGTGGGCTCGTTCTGGATTTTCGCGTGCGAGTTGATTGCTGTAGACGCCACTGACTCGACGTGAGAATGGATCGTTGGGGAACAGGAACGCTGCACAGGATTCGGTCGCCATTTTGGGCTCGATCGAGGCCGCTCGTTTCATGTCGCTGTCGAAACCATCGCGAAGGGTTTCGAAGGTGGTGTCCGATGCGATGAACTCAAACGGGTTCGCGTACGGTTGGACTTTGCGATACAAGTCGTCGGGAGCGAAGTAGAGATCGTCGAGTGTTCCGCCGTAGCCGTTGTAGTTGAGCAGCGTGCCGAGTTGTTCCAGTTCCGCGAGTTGCGAATCGTTGAGGTTCAATGGTGCGGCGGCGGACTTTGCCGCGTCGTGCAGGTTGTCGCCGTATAGAGCGGTGATCGCCCAGGGCAAGAATTGACCCTTGAGGAATCGATTGACGAGCAGTCCGGTGCACACGTCGCCGGCGGTGTCGATGTGCGTCGACAGCAGCGGCAAATCGGGGATGTCGCCGGCGAAGTGGTGATCGAAGTAGGTGACCGGAACATCTGCAGCCAGGATCCGCTGGAGTTCGTCGCGATTCTTGTCGAGCGAAATGTCGAGCACAGTCACGGAGTCGCCCGAGACCGCGGGGACTCGTTTGAGAAGGTTGATGTCTCGTTTGACGCCGGTTACCAGCGTGCTGTCTTTGGGTTCCGCCAGCCGCAGTTGATGCAGCGCGCAAATGCCATCCGCGTCGCCATTGAAAACGTCAAAGTGAGTCACGTCGTTATCTCGATCGGTGTGAGCGGATTGGTCCGAGTTTCGGTTCCATGGCTCCCGATTCTAGTTCCTGGCCGAGAAAGCGAAACGGTGCCACAGCGAAAGTCCGAATGAAGAATCAAACACCCGCTCGTTTGTGAATTCAACGAAATCAGTCGAGCGGTGAATACTCAAATGATCGGATCTCTGCGTTGCCGGTTCCTTCCGCATAAATCGCGGGGCGAAGGTAGGAGAAACTCCCCAGAACGTTGTGGTCGAATCCGGACAGCTCGAAAGTTCGCGAGCACTTGGTCCAGTTCTCGCCGTCTTCGCTGACGTAGAGATTGGCGGTTTGGTTGGACAGGGTGGCTCGCAAGAATCGAATTTTGTCACCTCGGACGCCACGGAATGGTCGTCGCGAATCGTTCAGTCGCATGATGACTCGGTCGCCTTGCACGGCGACGCCGGC
>NZ_DDGH01000019.1:4044-4891 GCF_002337565.1 Rhodopirellula sp. UBA1907
AAGCGGGCTTCGGAGTACCAGATTGAAAGTCCTAGTTCGACATCGGGATCACGTTCACCAAGTTCGATCCGAACGTCGTAGTTCTTTTCGGGCGAGATGACTTGCAGCGTTCGCATTCGATCATCGGGGTTTTCGAACCGAAAGCGTCCATCGCCGACTTGGTAAGACTTCAGCGCGTGAGCGCCGGTCAGTTGCCACTGCAGGCCAAGTTCGGAGGACTCAAACGAATCGTTCGATACCGGGCCGTTGAGGTGTTCGATGATCTTGGGCTCTTGCTTGGGATCACGTTTGAGTTTGAACCATCCGTCATCCGTCCACTCGATCGCTTCGATCAGCGTGTGACGTCCGTGTGGCAAGGCTCCCTTTTTGTATCCGTGGTAGACGACGTACCAATTGCCATCGGCGTCGTCGATGATCGTGCCGTGTCCTTTGGACCAATAGGTTTCGTTTCGCGACCAAGTGTGGACGACTGGATTGTGAGGGCTGTTTTCCCAAGGCCCCAGTGGCGACCGCGAGCGAGCCGATGTGACCATGTGGCTGGTCGCGGGACCGGCCGTGCCACCTTGCGCCGCGGTCATGTAGTAGTAACCGTCGCGAAAAATGAGTTTGGGTGATTCGAGGCAAAAGCATTCGACTTCCCAGTCGGCCGGGTACTGCCAGCCACGGTGCTTTTGTTCGGGATCGCCCGTGACTTTCAATCCATCGCGTGAAAGCGGAACGACATTGCCGTTGTGCATGTACAAGTAACGGTCGCCTTCGGGCGTTGCGATGTGGCCCGGGTCGATGCCGGGAACGTCGAGTTCGATTGGATCCGACCAAGGTCCATGAGGATCTTCCGCGGTGACGA
>NZ_DDGH01000019.1:5044-5918 GCF_002337565.1 Rhodopirellula sp. UBA1907
ATGAGGATCTTCCGCGGTGACGACGTAGTTCTTGCCGCTCGATGGAAAGTACAGATAGAACAGCCCATCGTGTTTGATCAAGTCGGGGGCCCAGACGGTGCCAACGTCTTGATGGAGGGCATTGGAAATCGGCTTCCAGTCGGTCAGGTTGGTGGAGTGCCAAATCGTCAGACCGGGATAGGTCCGGTAAGAACTGTGCGTGATGTAGAAGTCTTCGCCATCACGAACGATCGTTGGGTCGGCATGATCGCCGCCCAAAATCACGTGTAGGTTGCCGTCGGCGGGTGGTGCTGAGTTTGCGACAGCAAACGGGAACGCGAGAAGAAGACAAGCGGCGAGGATTGTTTGGGACTTCATGAGCGAGGGGAGTCGTGAGGCGGTGGGGAGAAAGCAGCGGTGGGGCGGTTGGATCGAACCAAGCGGTTGATTCGCGAAGCTGATTTTAGTTGTTGAATCAAAATGTCATTGGGAACGATGCCTGCACTCGCCATAAATCACAACTCGATTTTGAACTCTCACCGTCGCGAAACTTTTTGGCGAGGTGGGAATGTTGTGGCGGGAGAGTGCAACGCATTTTCGAAGGCACGGTCAATGTCGGTCGTTCGTGCGCCTGATTGAGATTTGTGCTTGGGAGGATCTTCACAAACCGAACTCGTCGAGTGAGATGGTTTGGAATTCCAGGTCCGCTCGCGAATATTCGTAGAGGATGCCGAGTTTGGTCGCGGCCTTGTGTTGGAATCACCAGCGTGCCGTCGGTCATGGTGCTTCCGTTGCCTGGCGCGGGAGCGAACAAGTACCACTTGGGATCCTTGAGTTGCTTGGTCCAGTTCTCGGGGGACGACCAAGTTTGTCCTCGTACTGGCGAACGCCGAAT
>NZ_DDGH01000058.1:0-13194 GCF_002337565.1 Rhodopirellula sp. UBA1907
CACGCAAACCGCAAGGTGCGCTCGACTCGACCCAGCCGCCTTCGCTGATGATCGTATCCCTCAGGGGCGTTCCGACCCACAGCAAGGCGTAAGAAGCAATCAGAACAAGCCCGACCCCAGTGCCCAACGCGAGGGACAGCCTTCCAACCCCGGTTCGCCACATTGCGATATCGCGACCACCCCGCGGAACGAGCGGCTGATTCGGGTCGTGAAAGGACATCGGTACTCTTTGGAAAACGGGATGATTCAGGGAAGCGACCAGAACTCTCGAAAACTCAGCAATGACTTTAAACCCTTCGGCTGCTCAGCCCTGGATCATCCGCCGCGTTTCGCTTCATCGAAAATTCATCTCACAACCATTCCGTGTAGAGCACAGCGTCGTCCCGATTCAAGAGGAACCCGACGCTTCCCTTCTTTCATTTTTCTTCGGCCGCTTGTTCAGTTGCGGCTTTGGGCTGGCAATCCATCGTCGCTGGGGACGAAAAAAGCATCGAAATCGCCGCCCGAATCTCCAGTGCCCTCCAAGTCGTATTCTTCGGACACCAGAGACCCCAACCAAGCTTGGATCCGATTGGCTCCGTCGGCCTGCGAATGGTGCGTCGCCACTTCGCTGGCGTAGTTGATCAAATCGTAAACCCGAGCCTTGCTCGGCAAGATCCGGCGGCGTTTGTCACTCAGCGCGTCTAGATTTGCTAGCCCGTAAAGCTCATTCAGGTCGCCAGCAAGCGAACGAAACCGCCCGATCAATCCATCCTGCGTCAGTTGCTTGTCCCGACGCAGGGACTCCAACAACTCGTTCAATCGCAGACACTCGTGCACCGACGCCCATGAAGTCTGACTTGATTCGAATCGCTGTCGCAGGGCCGCATAGCCGTCGCCGTTGTCAAACGATTCAATCGCCCGGACAATGCAGTGTTCCATGTTCTTGCCGACCGGCACATCGCTGCGGAATGCCTTGGCGTGCCCGATCATTCCGTTGCTGCACACCAACCGCAGCATCGACAGAAACAGTCGGGGATGCCCATAGCCATCGACCGGGGTCTCCAAACAAAACCGGTCGCGGAACTGATCACCACCGATCGCGAATTGACGACTGCCACCGCGCGGCGCGTGTGTGCTCGTCACAACTCCATTGTGGTAGCGAATGTCTTCGCCACCATTGCCATCTAGCAAACTGCGAATGTCGTCGTAACGGATGATCGGTCGATTGGGATTCGTCACGGCCAACAATTGGTCCGATCGCTTCGACGAAGAACTCGGTGATCGAGCGATGCAGTAGCGAAATGTCACATCGTCTCGCTGTGACTGAATCCGCGAAAAGACTTCATCAGGACGGAAGTAGCGGAACACGTTTTCCGCGATTCCGAACCGAGTGAAGAACGATCGCCAGAACCGACGAGTGGCGACAACCGGCTGCCCATCAATTTCCAGTTCACGCAGACTGATCCGGCCACCGGGAGAACGATGCACAGTCCCGACTTGGATGTCGCCAACGCTGGCCAGTGCATAACTGAAACGAGGAGAGGTTTGGGATTCGCTTGAGATCGTTGATGAAGTCGACATGATTGGTTTCCGTGAATGGGGTCAAAAATTCGATTGAATGCGTGAACTGCGAGTCCGGTGCTAGCGAGCCAACCGGTGCATACGACGACGCGGCCGATGAGCGGCAATGAGTTTCGGCAGACTCACGTTGGCCTTTGCGACTCGCTGACGAGCAGCCATGGCCATCGCGTCCAACTGGCGGTTGCCAGCGATGCTTCGCCAACCGTATTCGGTCCACAAATACTGCTCGGCGGGGATCGCCGTTCGCATCATTGGGTGCCGTGTATGCCGACACTGAACGACCTGCTTGATCGGTTCCGATTCGCATTTGCGAAGAACACGTCCGGCCATTTGAATCGTGGTTCCCTGACCGCTTGGCCGACAGAACACGGTCTTCAACGTCGGACAATCAAAACCTTCGGTGAGGATCGCCATGTTGATCAACACGTCGGTATGACCTTCGATGAAGTCGGCCAACTGACGATCGCGATTCGTTTTCGCGGTCACCACATCGCTGCGAATCCCCGCTTCGTCCAACCGCGACTTCAGTTCGTCACACTGCGTTTGTTTGTGAAAGAACACCAGCGACTTCCCCCATCGCTCTGGTTCATCGATCAACAAGTCAGCCAATGACTGTGGCGTGTACTCCTCAATCGTGTAGTGGTGGTAGGCACTCAAAAACCCATCCGCGATCAAGTGAGCAATGCCCGCATCGCGAATCACATTTTCGAAACACAGTTTGACACGGTCGGTTCGATATGGCGTCGCGGACAATCCCAGCGTCCATCGCGGTTGAATTTGCCCATGCAAGTTGGCCATGCTTGTCGCCGCATCATGTTGTGCCTCGTCGATCACCAACAAATCCACATCCGGCGGTTCCTTGTCAAACATGCTGATCAAATGCATGTCGAGTCCAAACTGTCGACGAACGTTTTCCGCTTGAGCTTGGGCCAATAGATTTCTCCGCATCGCGACCCAACCGACTCGGATACCGAATGTGCGTTGCATGATCGCAGCGATGGCCAATCCCATCACCGTCTTACCGCTTCCGGTGGGACTTTCAATCAGAACGCTGGCTGGGCGTGAACCGCCCTGCCCTGCCCCGTCGAACTCAGAACAAGTTTCAGGTTCGCCACACCCAAACGCGTCGAGTGTTCGCCGGATGATGCGGTGTTGATACGGGCGGGGTTGAATTGCAAAGCCATCCAAATCCAAGTTGGAGGACGGCTCGGATGAGATCGCTGGCAAAATCGCAGTGGACATCGTGTTCCCTTTCAGCAGGTGTCAAAGTTGAACACCTGTAGTGATAGGGAAAGCTGTGACACGTTCGGTCACCGACCGGATGCGACGCCAAAACTTCGGTTTCAGTTGGAAATAATGCACATCGAAATCGAGGCGAATCCCTCGCCCCAGAGAGCACTCAGCCGCGTTTTGGCCGTGGGATTTTGGTGCCTTTGCTGGCTCCCTTTTTCTTCGCACCGCGGCGACCGCGGCCTCGGCCGCCTGATTTGCCCGCTGATTTTTCGTCGACGATTTCCACTTCGGACAGTGGTTTGCCGATGTGCTCCTTCAGCTGCAACACACGATCACGCAGACGAGCTGCTCGCTCGAACTCCAAGTCCTCCGCCGCAGCGAGCATCTCTTGCTCGAGTTTGTCGACGTACTCGATCGTGATGTAAATCGCTTCGCCGCTGTCCTGAGCCTTGCGAGTCGACTCCTTGTGGCTGGCCGCCTCGGTGTCGATGCCTTTGCGGATCGACTTGCGAACCGTCTTGGGCACGATCCCATGCTTGGCGTTGTATTCCATCTGAATCACGCGACGACGTTCGGTTTCGTCCATCGCCATTTGCATGGAATCGGTGACTTTGTCGGCGTACAGAATCACACGTGAGTTCGCGTTCCGAGCCGCACGGCCGATCGTTTGGATCAAACTCGTTTCGCTCCGCAAGAAACCTTCTTTATCCGCGTCCAAAATCGCGACCAGAGAAACCTCGGGAAGGTCCAAGCCTTCTCGAAGCAGGTTCACACCAACCAAACAATCAAACTGACCGGCCCGCAGTTCCTGCAACAAATCCACTCGTTCAAAAGCATTCAGTTCGCTGTGCAGCCAACGGCATTTGACGCCTTGCTCTTGGAAATAGGTCGCCAAATCCTCAGCCAATCGTTTGGTGAGCGCCGTGACCAGAACACGTTCGTCTCGCTCAGCACGGATGCGAACCTGCTCCAACAAATGCGTGACTTGTCCGCGAGCCGAAACGATCTCGACTTCCGGGTCGAGCAATCCCGTTGGCCGAATGATTTGTTCCACCACTTCGCCGCCCGTGCGTTCCAACTCGTAGTCGCTGGGCGTCGCACTGACGAAGCAGATTTGTCCGGTTCGTTCTTCCCATTCGTCAAATTTCAATGGCCGGTTATCGAGTGCACACGGAAGACGAAACCCGTGTTCGACCAAGGTGATCTTCCGGCTCCGGTCACCCGCGTACATCGCGCGAACTTGAGGCACGGTCACGTGCGACTCATCAACGAACGTGATGAAGTCTTTGGGGAAGAAGTCATAGAGCGTGTCTGGGGTCGCCCCAGGTTCTTTGCCAGACAGCGGGCGGGAATAGTTTTCGATGCCGGGACAATGCCCGACTTCGGCCAGCATCTCCAAGTCGAACTTGGTCCGCGCCGACAATCGCTGAGCCTCCAGCAACTTTCCTTGCGACTGAAAGATCTCCAATTGCTGAGTCAACTCTTCACGAAGAATTCGGATCGCGCGCTGAATGCGATCTTCCGGCATCACGAAGTGCTTGCACGGGTAGATGTAAAGATGCTCGACCGTTTTGATCGTCTCGCCGGAGGTTGGTTTGATCAGTGAAATCTTTTCGATCTCGTCGCCCCACATCTCAATCCGATAAGCGAACTCTTCGTAGCTGGGCCAAAGCTCGATCGAGTCCCCGCGAACACGAAATTTGCCGCGTTCGAATTGGATGTCGTTGCGTTGATATTGCAGGTCGACAAACTTCAACAGCAAGTGATCGCGGCGGGTTTGCTCGCCTTGATGAAGATCGACGACCAGTTGTCGGTAATCGTCCGGGGATCCCAAGCCATAGATGCTGCTGACCGATGCCACGATGACGACGTCGCGGCGGCTGACCAGGGAACTGGTGGTTGCCAATCGCAGCCGATCGATTTCCTCGTTGATCGAGGAATCTTTCTCGATGTAAACATCACGCTGCGGAATGTAGGCTTCGGGTTGGTAGTAGTCGTAGTAGCTGACGAAATAGTGGACGGCGTTGTTGGGAAAGAACTCTTTGAATTCCCCGTACAATTGAGCGGCCAATGTTTTGTTGTGGCTAAGAATCAACGCGGGTCGCTGGACCGACGCGATCACGTTGGCCATCGTGTACGTTTTCCCCGTCCCGGTGGCTCCCAGCAACGTTTGAGCGGTCTTGCCGCTTTGGATGCCTTCGATCAATTTGGCGATCGCAGCTGGTTGGTCCCCCGATGGCGGGAACGGTTGATGCAAATCAAAAGCGGCCGGCGCAAGTTTGGTGATGCTCATGCCAGCACTTTAGCAAACTGTCGAATCATTCGGCAAAGACCCTCCGCCTTCGATTCTCGCCCCTGAATTTCAACGCACTGCCATGGCGAAGCTGTATTTCTACTATTCCACGATGAATGCCGGTAAATCCACGGTATTGCTGCAGTCCAGCTACAACTATCGCGAACGCGGGATGAACACACTGATCCTGTCTCCCGAGATCGACACCCGTTTTGGCAGCGGCAAAGTCGCCTCGCGAATTGGCATCGAATCGGAGTCCGTTTCATTCAACACTTCGGACAATTTGCTGAACCTGGTTCGTAACGAAACACGCACCAATCCGCTTCACTGCGTTCTGGTTGACGAGGCTCAGTTTTTGACTCGAACCCAAGTGCGACAGCTCAGCGATGTTTGCGACGACCTGGACATTCCGGTGCTGGCGTATGGATTGCGAACGGATTTCCAAGGCAATCTGTTCGAAGGCAGCGAACACCTGCTGGCCTGGGCCGACACCCTGACCGAACTCAAAACGATTTGCCACTGCGGTCGCAAAGCCACCATGGTGCTGCGAGTGAGTGAATCCGGCCAGGTCATTCGTGACGGTGAGCAGGTTCAAATTGGGGGCAACGAACGGTACCAAACGGTTTGTCGTCTTCATTTCAAAGAAGCGATCTACCAACGCTCGGAAGACGAGCTTCCTTTGCTGGATTCAAACGAACCTCGCCAATCGGAACGCTGAAAACCTCAGATCAAATCAGCCACACCCGCGAACAACACGTCCTACCCCGCACGAGCCCCGGTCGACTATTCTGGGGCCATGCAAGTCTCACAAGAATTGATCGATCGCGTTCTGCGACTCGTTCACGCGGCGGAATACCGTCCCAGCAAACCCAAACAAATCGCCGCCCTTCTCGAACTGGACGCGGATGGCTATCGCGAAGTCCGCCGGGTGATCAAACAATTGGTCCTCGAAGGACGATTGATCTACGGCGGAAACCACTTGGTCGTCGCGGCAGCCGCCGTTGGTGGTCCCACCGACCAAATTCGCGGGACGTTTCGACGCGCCATGGGCGGCGGCTTCGGTTTCGTTCGTCCCTCCAGCGGCGGTGGCAATGCGGATGCGGATGTTCCCGAAGATGTCTTCGTTCCTCCGGGAATGACCGCCGGTGCCTTGGAAGGTGACCTAGTCGCCGTGACGATCGAACCGAGTCGCCGAGGCGGGATTGAAGGCAAGGTGGTCGAGGTGCTGCAGCGTGCGCGTCGTCAATTCACCGGCACGTTCTTTTCCTCCCCCCTGCCCGACCAACCTGGATCCGACACGCTCGAAGGTCCCGTCGTCTACCTGGACGGTGTGCACTACGAAGCTCCGGTCAGCGTCGGCGACGTGCGAGGGTTGCCGTTGCAAGACGGCGACAAGATCTTTGTCGAGATTGTCGACTTCCCCGATGAAGAATCTGGCGGTGGCGAAGCAGTCATTCTCGAACGCTTGGGAAGCAGCAAGAACCCCGCGATCGACACCCTGACGATCATGCGGCAATACGCGCTGCCCGATGAATTCCCAGAAGAGGTCTTGGACGAAGCGCGTGAGCAAGCCGATGCGTTCGACGACGACGTCGTGCCGGCAGACCGCAAAGACCTGACCGACATGTTGACGATCACGATCGACCCGTTCGATGCACGTGACTTCGACGATGCGATCTCACTACAACGTGAAAAAGGTCGATGGCGACTGTGGGTGCACATCGCCGACGTCAGCCACTTTGTTCCGCCCGGTGGAAAACTGGATGTCGAAGCGCGTCGTCGTGGAACCAGCGTCTATCTGCCCGACCGTGTGATCCCGATGATCCCCGAAATCATCAGCAATCACCTCGCGTCCCTTCAACCCGAACGCATGCGTTTGGTGAAGACGGTCGAGATCGAAATGCTGGATGACCTGACCATCACTCACAGCGAAGTTCACAACGCTGCCATCCGCAGCGACAAGCGATTCAACTACGAGCAAATCGACCAGTTCCTCGCCTCCCCCGAAGCCTTTCAGAAGGACTGGGGAGATCCAATTTGCGAACTGCTGAAGCACATGCACACGCTCGCGATGCAAATTCGCAAGCGTCGATTCAAAGACGGCGCACTGTCGATGGACATGCCGGACATCAAGCTCGAACTGGATCGAACGGGCAAGGTCAAAGGTGCTTACCAAACCGAGAACACCGAAAGCCATCAGATCATCGAAGAGTTCATGCTGCTGGGCAACGAAGCCGTTGCGACTTGGCTGGATGATCAAGAACTCAATTTCCTACACCGCATTCACGCACCGCCCGAACGCCGCAAACTGCGACAACTGACCAGCTTTGTCAAAGACCTCGGGCTGGGTTTTGACAACGTCGAAAGCCGCTTTGAAATCCAAGCGGTCTTGGACAAGGTCGCCGGCACCACGCTCGAAAACGCCGTCAACTTCGCTGTGCTGAAAAGCATGAGCAAAGCGGTTTACGGCCCACACCGTGAAGGACACTACGCGCTCGACAAAGAACACTACTGTCACTTCACCAGCCCCATCCGGCGGTACCCCGACCTCAGCGTCCACCGCTTGGTGCAGCGTCTGATTGAGAAGAAATCGACACCAGATGAATCCTTCGCAGAGTTGGTCAAACTCGGTCACGAATGCAGCGACGCCGAACGCAACGCCGCTCAAGCCGAACGCGAATTGATCCAACTGAAGTTGCTTCACTTCTTGAAAAAGAAACAAGGCGAAACGCTCGAGGCAGTGATCAGTCGCGTGTTTGCCGACGGCATTCACGCTCGCTGTCTGAAGCTTCCCGTCGACGGTTTCATCCCGGTCACGGAACTGCCCAGCGATCAATATCGATTCGAACGTCGCGGACAAAGTCTAACGGGCTTCAAATCAGGCAACCGGTTCCGACTGGGTGACCACCTGACGGTCCGAATCGGCAAGGTCGATCTGCAAGATCGACAGTTGTACCTCGAAGTCGTCAAGAACCACTCCGCGGCGAAAGATGACCAGCGAGGCTCATCTGGCAAAAAGTCGAAGAAGTCACCTCTGAGACATCAAAAGAAGTCCGATCGACGCGAAAAGAAAAAGCGACGTCGTCGGTAGATCAGAGGCTTATCGTCGCGAAACGACCGAAGGCTTGATTTCACGGTGGGATCCACCGTGCCACGGGTTTTGATTCTTTTCTATCGTTGCCATGAACGTTCTCATCCTCACCGGCGCAGGAATCTCTGCGGAATCCGGCATCCCAACCTTCCGCGACGCCAACGGATTGTGGGAAGGGCACGCCGTTGAAGAAGTCGCCACGCCTCAAGGATTCGCACGCAATCCCGATTTGGTGCATGAGTTCTACAACCAGCGACGCCGAGCGTTGCTGAACCCTGAGATCCAACCCAACCCGGCGCACGTCGCTCTGGCCGAATTTGAACGCGACCATCTAGACAATGGTCGCGGCGATTTCCTCTTGGTGACTCAAAACATCGACAACCTCCACCAACGTGCCGGC
Source organism: Rhodopirellula sp. UBA1907 (assembly GCF_002337565.1). Taxonomy (NCBI): domain Bacteria; kingdom Pseudomonadati; phylum Planctomycetota; class Planctomycetia; order Pirellulales; family Pirellulaceae; genus Rhodopirellula; species Rhodopirellula sp. UBA1907. Next base: position 8,581 of record NZ_DDGH01000058.1, read on the forward strand.
AGCCAAAACGTGCTGGCAATGCATGGTCAATTGCTGCAGGCTCGCTGTTTTTATTCCGAAGAGATCTTCGAATGGACCGGTGACCTGAGCGTCGACACACCGCATCCGGAAGATCCCGACAACGACGCCATGCGAGGTTGCTTGCGTCCCAACGTTGTCTGGTTTGGCGAGATGCCAATCGGACTGACACAAATTGAGAAGGGCGCAACAAAAGCCGATCTGTTCATCGCCATCGGAACATCCGGCGTCGTCTATCCCGCCGCCGGCATCGTGGCTCAAACGCCCCCGCACTGCCGCCGCATCGAAGTCAACTTGGACGATACGCCCGCCTCGAGTGCGTTCGACGAAACGATTCGTGGTGCGGCCAGCGTCGAAATCCCAAAGCTACTCGATCACTTCAAAGCGATGTAAACATCCGTGATCAGATCTTTGATGTCGGTTGTTTCCGGATCGTTGCGATAGACCTCACACCCGATCGCTTTGGCCATCTTCAGTTTTTTGTAGCGGATGTATTGAATCCCGCCCGACCACGCGTTGCCAAGATGAGCGTAGTCACCGACGTGCCGGACCAATAGAAACTTGCCGGCCGGAACAGTGTCCGCAACACAGCCTTCCGGCACGGGCGTGCCAGCATCGGCCAAATAACCCGCGGTGTAGTCGAACCATCTTTTGCGAAGGTCCGAGGTCGTGTGATACAGGCTGGCCCATTCATGAACGCGTTCGTCGTCCGCGTTGTAGTGCGGCTTGACTCGTTCCAACGTCTCAGTCATGTGACAACCGATGTCGTCCATCGTGCAACCACCACGTTGGCCGATGATCATGCGATCGGGCTCGTTGACCACACCTTTGACTTCAAGCTTTGAAAGCACCTCACCGGTTTCGACGAACTGCTTGAACATCAGTAACCCGCGTTCGTAGTCCATGCCCACGAACGTTTCCATCATGGATCGCATCCAAAACAGAAACCATGGCAACTTGCCTCGCATGTGCCAAGTGATTTTGGATCCCGGTCGACCATCCGTCATCACGGGATGAATTTCGAACTCCACTTTGGACTGCGACTTAAACGGCTTGATGAACGCCAGATCGGCCTGGACCGATGAGTTTGCCGATCGGCTCTGCGGGGCCTGAAGTTCGCGGTGGGTCATCGAACCCTCACCAACCAGCTCCCCCTTCCAGTGATACGTCGCTCCCAATTCATTTGACGGATCGCTGACGGTCACCTCCGCATCAGGATCGACTTGCAACCAAGGCGACCAGCGGGTCCAAGTCGAATAGTCTCTGACCGCGTCATAAACATCGCGTGTATCAGCGTCGATCGTTTGGGAACGTTGAATATGAAACGCGGGCATGGTGAATTCATCCCTTCAGGGTGGCTGACGTACCGAGGCGGATATCCTAGCAAAACCGCACAGGAACCGCGTTGCGATGGAATTTTCAATTGCCCGCGAACGCACTCCATCATCTTGCCCCCCGATTGAACGCCCGCTATTCGGGAATTGGCTCAGAATGCGTTTCCAATTCAATCTCGACCAGCAATGGTCGGTGATCCGAGGCGACAGGCTCATTCAGGACCTCCGACTCGACGATTCGCCACGAGTTTGCAGGATACATCGCAACATAGTCGAGTTGTCGGTTAGGCGAGCGAGCGGGGAAAGTCAGCATCGTATCGGATGTCGCGATCCGCCACTTCGTTTGCAGTGTTTGCATGGCGATTGAAGCCGGTTTCGTATTGAAGTCACCCGCAACAATGACCGGGGCATTTCCGTTGGCCAAGAGTCGATTGAGTTCAGTGGCTTGCTTCTCCCGCAGGTCGGAACGCGCGTGATGCAGATGCGTCGTCGCAAAACGCAACGGAGTTTCGTGGAGCTGCATTTCTGCCACCCCGACGATCCGGCGTTCCCGAATAGGATCACCGGGCAACCAATGCACTTCGAGCGATTTGATGGGATACTTTGACAGAACCGCTTGCCCATACTCGCCGCCGTCGTAGTCAATCTGCTTCGCGAATTTTCCGTGCAGACCGGTTCGAGCCGCAAGTGTTTCGACTTGATTGACCATCCCGTTTCGATGGGTGTTCTGATCCACTTCTTGGACCGCCACCAAATCAGGATCCACTGATCGGATGACGTTCGCCAAACGATCCAGATCGATTTTCCCGTCCGTTCCCCGACCGTGGTGCATGTTGTAGCTCAGAACCCTCAGCCGGATCATTGAACTGGTTGTTTGTTCTTGAGCGTGCACACTCGGCGAGCGCAACACAGAGGCAAACGATGCCAAGGCAATTGCGAGGAAGAGCATTTTCTTGACGAACAAAATCAACTTCCGATGCGCGTTGTTTGATTCAAAAAGCAAACCGTCCCACACGACTGAAACGGAACGTCGTTCGGTTGGACTCACCGCGACGTTTCGGGCGGAGGTTACTCCGGCTCGAGACATAAATCCACCGATCGTTGCGGTGTCCTCGTTGCCGGCGTCCACTTGCGTTGCAACGGGCCGATGAAAAGCATCAAGCAGATGACGCCTTCGTCTTTGCGGAGCCTATCGCGACAGCTCAGCCCAAAGACAGTGGCCGTAGAAAATTCCGCACCAGCCCGAAAATTGGGCTCAGTCAGAGATCAATTGGAGCGTTGAAGACGCGAGAGCATTTGAATAGGCTTCGATTCGCCGGTCAGCCAAGTTACACTGATGGACCCGCGACGGCCGTTGCCCCCCTCTGCTGGCCAGTTCGCAGGGAGTTCTGAAAACCAGTCGCTCACATGCGAGACGATGCCCCGTAATCGCATTGCGAATGACGATTCGCCTCGGATGGAGCGACTGGTAATCAAACGTTAGCTGCCGACAGAATTCCTGATGCGCAAAGTGGGCGCAAACGGCTTCGTTTTTTCAACAAGAAAATAGGTTTTGGAATGGCTCAGGCCAACGCTCAACTCAAGCAAGCTCGCCAAAGTTTAGGGTTGTCGCAGTTGCAGCTTGCGATGCGGGCAGGTGTCTCATCTCGGACGGTCCAATTCGCCGAATCCGGTCAAAATGTTTCGACCGGAACGATGCGGCGAATCGCAGGTGCATTGGGCATGCAGGCAGACCAATTGGTTCGAATCGATCCCGGCACCGGCCAAGATGGTTTCGCTGAACTTCCCTGGTCCGTCGCGGACAAATTCCGAACCAATCGCAACTTCGACGAAGGCAGCATGTGCCGCAACGAAGCCGACGTCGTCGACGTTGTCCGACAACTGCGAGAAAACTTCAGCGTTCAAATTCAGAAGTGGGGCACGACCCAAGATCAACAACAAGCGTTGCAGAAGAACTCAGCGATCGACGAGGTCTACTTCCGTTACGAACAACGGTACGTCGACCTGTGGCGTCGGAACCCAGGTTGCATTCGCTTGGACCGCTTTGAAGACACGGTCGGCGGAGTCAGCATTGTGCTGCCGCTGACGGCCGAATCCTTCCACGCATTTCGCGATGGAAAATTGGCGTGGCTCGATATCTCAGCGGACGATTTGGCGGATCAATCTCAGTACTTGCTTCTCGATTCGGTCACCGAGTTCACCAAGCAGTGTCGCCGGCCCTGGTACCAAGTCACTAAGTCGCTCAGCCTCATCACGTTCAACCAAGTCGCATCGTTGGCGGAGTCACCCAACCAATCCGACTTCGAGATGGTTTCGTTTTCCGCCAGTCCGTTGAACGAACGAAGACTGGGAACGATCGGCTTCATCCCAGAACCCACCAAGGAACCCGAATTCAGCTATCCGATCTATTGGTTCGGTGAAGACCCACGAATTCTGGGTAGAGAAGAATACTCCAGCTGGGCGACGTTCAAGCACTTCGCAATGTTGATCAAATCCGTCGACAAGGCTGGCCTTCGCCGACGAATGATTCGAAACCTCTTGTCGATGGTCAAGCGGCTGCAGCGACCTGCGGAGCATTCGTTCTCGCGTCAAGCTGCCTGAACGAGCTCGGATTCCACTTTGGCTTTTCCATCCAAGACATGCCGTCTTGTGACATAAAGTCAAAGTGCTCAACCGGCAAGCATGCCACTCCGCGTGGCAAAGCTGCCATCGCCGGCAAACTCAAACAGTTGATCGCCACCTCAGAATTCGAGGCTCGACCGCGACGCTGTTGCAACGCAACGACTCCGTCGCGATCGCTCAGATAGCCGGTGTAATTCCGCCAGTCGCCCGGTTGCCATTGATCGAGCCATCGTAGAGCACCGTCACAATACAGCGACGGATTGCCATGAATTCGATAGCCGTCTCCGCATGATTCGATACGATCATGGTTGGCTGTTCTTGTCCCTTGGAATCGAATGTGCTTGTTCAACGAACAACCATCATCCCGTGCGTCCAATTCCAATCGCGGATCGATTAATTGATAGATAGGACGCGACTCAGAATCACGATGCATCGACGCCATCAGCGTGTGATCCAACTCGGCCACTCCGTAAGCCTGCAAAACCGTGAGCCGGCAACCACGTTCGGCCAACCAAGCTTCAACGCTACTTTGCAAAGAGGCCGGCAGAGGGTAGCCGCCTGTCGCCCATAGCAATTCGCTTGGCCAATCCATTTGAGTATCCATCGCCTGCAGCAACAAATCTGCTCCCGCCAAAGGCTG
>NZ_DDGH01000058.1:13321-29914 GCF_002337565.1 Rhodopirellula sp. UBA1907
ATCTGCTCCCGCCAAAGGCTGAGCGATGAACACTACCCGCCGCTTCTCTGCTGTCGCCAACCGCAATGCACGAATACAGGTGGGCGGATGCAGGTATGTAATGACACGAGTCATCGCGTCCATGCCACCCAAGGCAGCCGGATACGCATCGACCACCAATGATTGAGACGGATCAACAAAGAACGGCTGAAGGTCTGGGAAGATGGATGCCAGACGCGACATCTTGTCCGTTGGTTTCTGTGCTTCGATGACGCGAAACTTGAAAGGGTCCAACGAGGTGGAACCAGCCGAGTAGGAAAGGATTTTGCCGTTCATGCTACCGCCGCCAATCCGAGTGAGTCGGCTCTTGATAGCGAACCAGTTTCACCAAACGAACCGCAACACATCTCAACGAGTGCGGGCTGATCCGATTGTTTGGCGAGCTCGGCAAACATGTCCTGGCAATACGAACGTCCCCTCGCATCGGCCGCCATCAACAACACAATGCTCTGCGTTTTCAACTCCGGATGAACGAAATCAAATCCCGGCAGATAAGTGAATCCCATCCGCCGATAAAAGGCTTTCATACGAACATCAGCATTCGCGATTGAGATCCGATTCCCATTTGCCAATTGATGCGCCCAAGAACCACGCACCAGCGTTCGAAGTGCTGCAATGGGCGTGCTCGGTCCACGTCGAATCCGCAATTTGCACGACGCGAATAATTCATCGCCATGATGTTCCAACAGGACCGTTGGGTAATGGTCTTCGCAATCCAACCGACCATTCGCGGCGGCCAACATTGTCAATGTGCCGAGCGGCTGACCTTGCCACATCAAGATGTAATGGTTGCTGTATTCGTCGTAGTGATAGAGGGTTTGCTCGGCCCCATCACGACGAATTTCTTGAACCACATCGAACAGCGGATCGGCTGTTCCAAAACAATGCAACACATCCATGTGTCGATTCCAAGTTAGTTAGGAGAGTTGCAGATTCCCTCCCTCATCTGAAGGAAGTTCAACAACCTTCGTCAGTAGCACCCCTTGGAAACGTCAAGCAATGTGAAAATTAGAAAGCGCCGATTTGCGCATGCGGCCAACCGCAAAGACCATATCGAAGCCGTGATCGCAACAAAGCACCAACGATTACGTGGTTCAAAAATCAAAAAGCCAATCTGCTTACACCACCATCACATCAAATTGACGGGATCAATATCGACCAAGAACTCGATTTCCTCTTTGGGATCGACCTTAAAATCCGCCAAACCTCGCCGGATGACTTCGCCGACGACCGCTGCTTCCGTGGCCTGAAGCAACAAGTGAAACCGATACTTGCCGCTGATTTTGACGATCGGTGGTGGTGCCGGACCAAGAATACGGACCTCCGCATTGAGTAAATCGCGAGCCTTTTCCAAGCGATCCACAATCGCATCGGCCACAGATTCGGTTTTGTCTTCCAGTGGACCGCGAATGATGATCCGCGCCACGCTGCCCAGCGGCGGGTAATTGAACTTCTTGCGGTTGACCATTTCGTCCTCGACGAACTTCAAATAGTCGTGCCTCGCCGCGGCTTGAATCGCTGGGTGCTCCGGCGTGAACGTCTGCACGATCACTCGGCCGCCACGATCGCCACGGCCAGTTCGCCCAGCGACCTGGGTGACCAACTGGAACGTTCGTTCGGCGGCTCGAAAGTCAGGGAAATGCAACGCTGAGTCCGCGTTGATCACGCCAACCAACAACACGTTGGGAAAGTCCAAACCTTTCGCGATCATCTGCGTGCCGAGCAACACATCGATCTCGCCGGCACGAAACTCCGACAGCACCCGTTGGTGACTGCCCGCCCGCTTCATCGTGTCGCTATCCATCCGAGCAATGCGGGCATCGGGGAAGCGAGCCTTGGCTTCCATCTCCAATTTCTGCGTGCCCAAACCGCCGTAGCGAATCCCATCGAAGCGACACGCCGGACACCAAGGCGGCGTCGGGATCGTGTAATCGCAGTAATGGCACATCGCCTTGCCACCGTCACGGTGATGAGTCAGCGGCATGTCACAATCGGGACATGCACACACGGTGCCGCAAGCGGGACACTGGATCGTCGTCGCGTAACCACGTCGGTTGAGCAACAGAATCGCTTGGCCTTTTTCTTTCAGCGTTTCCAGCACCGCTGCGTGCAAGGGTCGGCTGATCGCGCCGCCCTTGCCGCGTTCCTCTTTGACTCGCAAGTCCACCAGTTGGACATCTGGCATCGGACGATTGCCAACACGCTCCGACATCGTGACCAGTTCCGCGTGCCCGGTTTGCGTCGCATGCCAAGCTTCCATCGACGGCGTCGCGGATCCGAGCACCAATGGAATGCCCAGTGCCATCGCTCGGGCGTGAGCCACCTTGCGAGCGTGATAGCGAGGCTGCTTGTCTTGTTTGAACGAGGTGTCGTGTTCCTCGTCGATCACGATCAGTCCCAAGTTCGGCAGCGGCGCAAACACGGCGCTGCGAGGCCCGATGACGACTTGGACTTCTCCTCGACGAATCCGCTGCCAATGGAAGTGACGTTCCGATGCGGACATTTGGCTGTGCAACACCGCGACGTTCTGGAAACGATCTTCGAATCGCCCACGGGTTTGTGGGGTGAGGCTAATCTCGGGCACCAACACGATCGCCGATCCGGCTTGCTTGACGACGTGTTCAATCGCCTGGATGTAGACCTCCGTTTTGCCACTGCCGGTCACGCCGTGCAACAACAACGTCCGCCCGCGGCCGCTGTCGACCGCTGAATTGATCCGAGACAACGCGTTCTCTTGTTGCGCCGTCAGCTCATGCGTTTTTCTGGCTTCGCCATCGTTGGACTGAGCCCGAATGCGGATGTTTTGGCTGAGCTCTCGTCGCACTTCGGGGATCAAGAACTCTTTCTTTCGCAGACGCCGAATCGGGTCCTCGGTGCATTCAGCCATGATCGCGATTTCGGCCGCGGTCATCGGCCGATCTTGAGCAATCAGAAACCGCATCGCCGACTGCTGCTTGGACGGCAGCTTGGCAATCTGCTCTTCGGTCAGCCCTGCAGCCGGTCGAAAGTAAGTCGTCTTTCGCGTGCCCGCGTTGTCGCGAACACTGGCGGGAATCAACGTGTCAAAAACTTGGCCAGCCGGAACTTGGTAGTAGTGAGCGATAAACATGACCAAGCGAACCAGGGCCGCATCGCACAGCGGTTCGTCGTCGATGACTTCGGCCACGTCGCGAAGTTTTTGCTGTGCCGCGTTGCCGGTCTTGATCGACACACACCAACCCGGAGTGGGCTTTTTCCGATGCCCCAGCGGCACGCCCACACGCATCCCAGGGCGGAGGACATCCAGCAATTCGTCCGGGATTCGGTAATCGTAGGGCCCGTGTGGCGATCGAGCGAACACGATTGACGCGAGCTGAACGTCCTCGCCGACCGTCAACTCCCACGGGGGAGGATCGGTTTCGAACAATTCGTTCTGGGTTGGTTCGGACGAGTCAGCGGGCACGGGTGCGGCGGCAAAAGGAGGGAAGTGCAAAATTGATTCGCCCAGATCGGGCATCGATGAATCAGACAACATAGCGTGTGAGCTCCTTTTCTTCCCGGCGGGCGCAAGATAACCCATCTATCATCGCCTCACCCCGTGACACGTCTGGTCACCCGCCATTTCCTCGCGGCACGGTTCTCCCACCTGCCCTGCCCTTCCCCGCCTTCGTTGATTTGCCTTTTCTTTCTCGGGGCTTCCACCCCGAGCTATGAACGCGGACTCCTCCGGAGCCAATCCGCCTCGGTCGGGGTCGTCGTCACGGAAGCCACCGCGGAGCGGCAAAAGACGGTAGCCGGGGGTCGCGAAACGCACCCCCGGAACAAAAACGAACTCACCAAACTGACCCCTACGGGGTCAAAGAACGTCACCGAAGAAGAACGTTGCCCCTCGTTGTGACACGACAATTCGCGTGGCACAGAAGCACTCCATCCAATCAGGGCGGCTCCATCATGCCATCCGAATTCCGTCGAGCCACTACACTGGTTCTCAGAAAGCTATGCGTTGACAGAACATCACCCCAGCCCAGTGCATCCACGGAGCCGCAGAGTGCCCACGATTCTGAGAAACAGCCTGGCTGTCGTCGCGGGCCTCTTCCTGGGGAGCGTGCTCAACATGGCGATTGTCACCGTCGGCCCGATGGTGATTCCGCTCCCCGACGGGGTGGACATGTCGAACATGGACCAGTTCGCCGAGAATCTCAAGCTTCTCAAACCAGCGAACTTCTTCGCACCATGGCTGGCTCACGCTTTGGGCACGCTCGTTGGCGCATTCGTTGCCGCCAAGATCGCTGCGAGCCACAAGATGAAGTTCGCACTTGGCATTGGAGCGTTCTTTTTGCTGGGCGGCATCACGATGGCCGCGAGCTTCGGCGGCCCACTCTGGTTCATCGTCTTGGACTTGGTTGGAGCGTACTTGCCAATGGGATATCTGGGTGGAAGTCTCGCCGGACCAACGAGACCACAACCGACGTGATCTGAAATACATTTCGACGGCCCCGTTCGGGGCGGCTGGATGGTTGTTGATTGTCCTCTCGGGGCTTTCCGCCCCGAGCTATGAACGCGGACTCCTCCGGAGCCATGCAGGAACGTTCGCCCCGGATGGGGCCATCGCATCCGACCACCGCGAAGCGGTGAAAGATGGTAGCCGGGGGTCGCGAAGCGCACCCCCGGAGATCAAAACAGGAAAACTGACCCCGATGGGGTCAAAGAACCACGCCGCGGAGACACGTTGCCTCTCGTCGTAATACCACTGTTCGCGTGGCACAAAATCGTTTCCTGCGGACGGCTGGTACCATCTTGCTTCCGGAGTGGAATCCCTCGAATTGTTGTCACTCGAATCGGTAGCCTGCTCGACTCCACCTCTGTAGCAGCCATCCGTGTAGCAACAACATGCCGGCGGCATCCAGGACAATTGCGAACAAAGTCCCGGCATCCAACGAAGTCGCCTGTGCACCATCGAAAATCATTCCCACAAACCTTCCTGCCACCGACAGACTCAGCCCAGCCAGGATCAGTACAAACGGAATCCAAACAACACGCCTGCGGAACCAGTTCACAGCAGCAAGCATGCACAACGAGTTCGCAAATGCTGAACTCAACAACCCCGCAATTTGTCCTACATCCGAATCGGGATAGCCTCCAGCAAAACCGCTGGCACTGTAAACCTCACGCGTCCATCGCAGCAGAACAAAGATCAAGGCGGACACCAATGTTGCCAACATCAATGTTGCGATTGAGAAGGACTCTCGCCGTGAACCTGCCGAGGCTTGTGTTTCGGATGCTTCCACTGACCCAACATTCTTATCGTCTCGATCACAATTCGACTCGGTGGATTGTCCGGTGCGAGATGCTAGATCAACGATGTGAGCCGTGTTGAACACCCCAGTTGCCACGATAGCGAACCAGTGCGTTGCGATACCAGCCAAGCCGTATCCCAAACTAATTAGACTGGCGGGGACAAAACCAATCGAACCAGACGTCGCCCGAAAAATACTGGTGATGTATATCCCCAGCAGGTAAACGAACAACAACAAGAGTGCGGTCTGCCATCTCCCTGGTGTTCTGGGTCGCCAATGCCACCAGATCACAAGCTGTGTTGTAAACACGCCATAAAAAATTCCGTGCAGTGAATAAGTGAAGTACAGCAGGAACCAATAGAGGTCCGATGGCTGCCAATAGAATTGTCGCACAACGGCGTAAGTCAGCGTTGCCAATGACGGAAACAACAACATCGCGAAACAGGACCAGTTTCGGTTGCGTTTACGAAGAGCGATCCAATTTTCAATCGAATTCATAGATCAGCCTTCAATCTTGAAACGCACTACTCAGCAAGACAAACGAAACAAACCCTGGCCGCACAGGCACGAACGAACACGTGATTTCGCCCCGCCCTGCCCTTTATTTGGTCCCGCTATTTGACAGTGTGGTTGGTGCCGTTCAATTCGTTGAGAGCGCGGTTGATCACGCGGACGGTGTACTTGCCATCGGCGTATAACTTTCGCTTTGGCTTGAGTGCTTCTCGCATCGAATTGATGACCGGCAACGCTTTCTCATCGATCTCGTCGAGCACTATCGCAGCTTGCAGTCGCTCCCACTGCGCTCCGTCCGCCAATGTCTCCGCGAGAACAGCAAGAGCCTTGCTCGTGGCTTCGGGATTGCCGGAATGGCAAAGCGCACGCGCCGCTGCGACTCGTACCGTCGCGGATTCGTCGGCAAGCCGTTCTTGCAGATCCATCAAATACGGCAGCTTGTCGATCTCGCCGCGAGCGAAAACGTTTCCGATCCCAGTTGCTCCCCAATAACGCACTGCAGAATCTCTGTCGTCGAGTGCGGCTCGCATTTCAGGAAGAGCTCCGGGGCCTTCGGATGCGGCGAGAGCCGATGCGGCGACACGATTCGCGAGCTCGCTGTCGTCCGATTGCCGCAAGACGGCGTACTGACTTCCCAGTTCATTGGCGCGTTCGGCGAGAATCGGCTCTGGGATGAGCCCCAAGTCCTTGGTGCGGGTCACCCACTGCTCGTGCGCCGCACGCATGCGATGGAGCGCCTCCGTATGATCCGAAGACGACGCGAGATTGTGGATCTCATGAGGATCATTCTCGAGGTCGTAAAGCTCTTCGGTGGGTTTCGTTCCGCGGAAGAAAGGCATGGCTGCTTGTGGCAACGTTCCGGCCTGCTCAGCCTCGCGAATCGACCGCATCGTTTGCCCCTTCTCGGGCGTGTTCATGTATTGAAAGTAAGGCTTCAACGGTTCGTAATTGCGGATGTATTTGTATCGCTGATCACGCACCATTCGAATGATGTCGTAACGTTCGTCCATCCGATCGCGAGCGCCGTAAACGTAGTCCCGGTCGACGGCCTCCAGCTTGCTCAAAGGACTGGTCAGGAACGGCTTGCCTTGCATGGGCTTCGGAACATCCAGCCCCGCCAAATTCAAGACGGTGGGACCAAAGTCGATTGAACTCACCAATCGGTCATCGACGACCCCGGCGGCCTTGCCGTTGGATCGAAACTTGGCCGGGATACGAATGACCAACGGGATGTGCGTGCCGGAGTCGTAGAGCCAACGCTTCGCTCGCGGGAGCCCAACGCCATGGTCGGACCAGAAGAACACGATGGTGTCTTCGTCCAATCCGTCAGCATGGAGTTGGTCGAGCAACCCGGCCACCCAATGATCGAGCGCCGTGATCAGTTCGTAGTTTCGCTTCCAGTCTTCACGAGCGGCTGGCGTGTCCGGACAATACGGCGGGAACGTCGAGAGCTCGGAAGCGTTCTGCCGTTCACTTTCGGAAAGGCCTTCGGTGACGGACTTGTATTTCGAATCATTCTCGATTCCAGATTCGTGGCAGCCCGTGAAGTTGAAAACAGCAAAAAAGGGCGTGTCCTGGTCCGGTCGATTCCGCCAGTGAGCCTTGTTGGACGACTGGTCCCACGAACCTTCCGGAGTCGCGAATTGATAATCCTGCTTGGAGTTGTTGGTGCAAAAGTATCCCGACTCACGCAAATAGGTTGAGAACGGCTGGATGCTCTTCGGAAGCTTCGTTTGGCAACGCATGTGCTGCGTCCCAAGAGTCGTTTGATACATCCCGGTGATGATCCCGCTGCGACACGGGGCACAAACGCCGGCGGTGGTGAACGCGTTGGAGTATCGAATGCCTTCCTTGGCGAGTTGATCGATGCGTGGCGTGATGGCATGCGGGTCACCATAGCAACCGATGTGGGGACTGATATCTTCTGCGGAAAGCCAGAGAATATTGGGGCGGTCGCCCGCTTCAACCGTCTGAAACAAGGGCGTTGCCGTCAACAAAAGTGCGACCATCATCGGCACGCGGGCGTCTTGGAATCGTCGGATGGCTACCTGCCACATGGAGTTGGCTCTTTGTCTTGGAGGTCGTGCAGTTTGTTGATGCAGGTATTTATGCTGCTTTCGCGCACCGTACCTCTCCCGAAACGAAGTTTGGGGGGAGGTCGAGCGACGCCGTCCAGGCGTACGCGAGGGAGGGGGCCAGGCATGGGAGGTGGCGCGCGTTGCCCTTGTATGGTTGCAGATGCTCCCCCGGAAATCTCACTGAACGCTCGTTTCCCGACCCCTCCCGCTGCGCGGGCGGGGTTTGCAAGACGTCACGAACACAGCACTCAAATACTGCACGACCTCCTTGGAGGGAGGGAATGCGGGTCTCTGCATCGTAGCTGCAGCAGCACGCTCAAGCGAGCGAGTTGAAGCGCTCGAACCGTGAAAGATCAACCTGCGAAGAGAACGCTGCCGAGGCTACGTAACCCAAGAACAGTGACGACGACAACCGTTAGCACGCCGAGCGTGTTAGCAATCCATTGATTGCGGTGCTTGCCGAGTAACGCCGCATTGTTCATGACCGCGAGCAAGAAGATAGCGAGCAAAGGCAACAGCAATCCGTTGGCGACTTGAGCAAACGTGATGATGTCCGTGGGCTTGGAACCGCTGGCGGCGAACGAAGTGCCAAACACAATCACGGTGGTGAAGACCGTTCGCAGCCGCCAGTCTTTCAGATCGATGGGCCAGCCAAAACAACCGGCAGCGGCGTAAGCGGCGGCCAGCGGAGCGGTGATGGTGCTGGTCAACCCCGCGGCAAACAGCCCCACACCGAACAGCCATCTCGCATGGTTGCCAAGCAGCGGTTCGAGTTGTCGTGCGGCGTCGGCAAGGTTCGTGAATCCGGCATCACTCCTGAAGAAAGCGGCGGCGGCCGTGGCCATCACGGCGGCGGTCACCAATCCGCCCAAGCCCACACTAAGGATCGTGTCGCCGCGGCTTTGCTGAATCGCGTCGCGAACGGTTTCGTCGCTGACGGATTCCTTCTCGCCGGACCATTTCTCGGCCGATGCGGTGGCGTGGAGAAACAGGTTGTAGGGCACGACCGTCGTGCCGATGATCGCCAAGACTTCTTTCAATCCGCCATCGGGGATGGTCGGCTTGATCCATCCCAGCGCGAACGATCGCCAATCGATCGGAACACTGAACGCGGTCAATAAAAACACGCTGCTCATCGTCACCACCAACGCGACCAAAATCCGCTGCAGCGATCGATAGTGGCCGATCATCAAGATACCCCAGGCTGCCAAGCCGATCACGATCGGCAGGACAGCTTGTTGCTGCATTCCCGTTGCGGCTGAAATACCCACCGCGGCACCGGCGATATTGCCCGCTTGGTAGGCAGCGTTTCCGACGATGATTGCCGAGACGACCAGCACAATGGCCAATCCACGGGCGAACGCGTTGCGGATGGTTGGACGGATCGCCTCCCCCAAACCACGACCGGTGACGATCCCCAATCGCGACGCCATTTCTTGAAAGACGATCGTCGCGATCACAGAGAAACCCACCGCCCACAACAGTGTGTGGCCAAAGTTGGCACCTGCCGTCGTGGCTTTGGTGACGGTCCCCGGCCCAATAAAAGCTGCCGTGACGAGCAGGCCGGGACCGAAACGACGAAAGAACTTGGGAAGCTTCATGCCCGCTAAGGTAACCAATGACATCGCACACGTCCCGAGGCATCCGTCTGACGCGAAGTCAACCATTTGGTCGGCATTTAATCAGTGATCAAGGTCCCTAATCCGCCGCGTTTGCCAACCAGGATTTGTCAGCGTTTGGATTGGAAATCGGCAAGCTCGGCTGAGAGCAACCCGGTGCACCTCGGACGCCAGCGGAGCGATGGGAAGTGCCGATTCCACCGGAAGAACTTCCAAAGCGGGGGGCACGAACTTCGCCGCCAGTGAAGCACTCGAGTGATTGTGAGCCCTTTCGTTTACACTACATGAATCGCAACGTCGTGATTGCGGCGATGCGTCCCCGACCAGCCGATTCCCTCCCCACCAAACCATTCGGACTTCTTGAATGCGTTCCCTCCTTGGTCTGCTACTAACCATCGCTTTCGCGGTCGGTTTTGTGGAAAACGTTGTTTCGGCCGAACCGAGCGATGAGGCTCAAATCGCTGTTTCCGCGACCGATCGTCCACTCTCGTTCAATCGAGACATCCGACCGATTCTGACGGACCGCTGTTTTGCTTGTCACGGACTCGATGCAAACACTGTTGAAGCAGGACTGCGATTGGACGTTCGCGAAGCGGCAATGGAGTTTGGTGCAATCGTTCCCGGGGACGCAGAATCGAGCGAGATCTTTTTGCGGATCACGTCTGACGATGACGACCTCGTCATGCCTCCATCGGAATTGCACAAACCTCTCAGCGACGCCGAGATCGACTTGGTGCGTCGTTGGATCAACGAGGGTGCACCGTACGAACTTCACTGGGCCTACCCCCCTTTGCCACGCAATGTGGCGCCGCCTGCTGTGAGCACAACATGGGGAGAAAACTGGATCGATCAGTTTGTGGCCCGCGGACTGCAAGACGCGTCGGTGCCCCCATCGCCGAAAGCGGACCCGACCACATTGATTCGTCGGTTGTCGCTTGATCTGACTGGCCTTCCACCGACACCCGAGGAAGTGGAAGCGTTCGAAAAGGACCACAGCAACGAAAGCTATGAACGACTTATCGACCGCCTGCTATCGTCAAGTCGTTTTGGCGAACGCATGGCGATCTATTGGTTGGACTTGGTGCGATACGCCGACACGGTGGGGTATCACGGCGATCAAAACGTTTCGCATTCACCGTATCGTGACTACGTGATCGACGCGTTCAACAGCAACATGCCGTACGACCAGTTCGTTCGTGAGCAACTTGCCGGCGACCTGCTTCCCAACCCCACGATCGATCAATTGGTAGCCTCGGGATACAACCGATTGAATCAAACGACGGAAGAGGGTGGCGCGCAACCCAAAGAGTACCTTTCGATCTACTTTGCCGATCGTGTTCGAAACGTGTCCCAGGTTTTCATGGGAGCAACGGTGGGGTGCGCTCAATGTCACGATCACAAGTATGACCCTTACACCGCAAAGGATTTCTATTCTCTCGGTGCGTTCTTCGCTGACATCGAAGAAAGGGGCAAGTATTCACAACGTGAACGGCCTCCACAGATCCCGGTTCCCAACGAAGAACAGCAGGCACAACTCGATGCCTTGCGACTAAAAGTGACACAAGCCGAAACCAGCCTTGAATCGATCACCCAAGAGCAATTGGCGTCCCTGCCTGAATGGGAAGCCCGGGCGATTGAATCGATCAAACAATCAAAATCCCAAGCTGAAGAACACACCTGGGTCGATGACCAATTGTCAGCAGGTGGAACAAAGTCGGGCGAATGGAATCATGTGACCGCCGATCAACATCCGGTGTACAGCGGAGAGACTTCGCGGCGTCAGACCGGCAACGGAGTCATCCAGCACCTGTTCACTGACGCGAAGGAACCAATCGAAGTCAAAGCGAACACGGAGTTGTTTGCGTGGGTCTACCTTGATCCTCAGTCGCCGCCAAAAACAATCATGTTGCAGTGGCACGGCGGCCCAGATGATCCAAGCGGTTGGGACCACCGGGCATTTTGGGGAGACGACAAGGTCGGGTTTGGTGCCAAGCCTCAAAGCTGGCACGGACACAAACGCATGGGAGATTTGCCCGAAGCTGGAAAATGGATCCGCCTAAGTGTGGCGGCCGCTGACGTCGGCTTCGTACCTGGCAAGACCATTTATGGAATGGCGTTCACCCAGTTCGATGGCATCGTCCACTGGGACCAGGCGGGCTGGATTGAAACGGACGGTTTTCCGAGCGAAGTCCGGGCTGCTTTGCTGGTTGATGTGGAGGCGAGAACAAAAGATCAGATCAAGCAACTGCGTGACTACTTCGTTGAGCATGACCCGCTGATCACGGAGCAAGCAGAAACGTTGAAGCTGGCTCGAGCACAGGTCTCTGAGTTTGAAAAATCCATCCCGACCATGGTCATCTCACGAGCCGTTGCACCGCGTGAGATCCGAATCCTTGACCGCGGAAATTGGATGGATGAGTCGGGGGAAATCGTTCAGCCAGCCATCCCCGAATTCTTGGGCGAACTTCAAATCGGCGAACGACGCGCCACCCGTCTCGATCTCGCCAACTGGCTCTGTGACAGCGAAAACGTTCTGACAGCTCGGACGATGGTGAACCGTCTTTGGTACTTGATGTTTGGACGAGGGATCTGCTCCAGCGTCGATGACCTGGGTGGACAGGGCACCTTTCCAAGTCACCCCGAATTGCTGGATCACTTGGCCGTGGAATTGATTGAATCCGGTTGGGACATTCAGCATCTTCTAAAACAAATCGCGATGAGCGCCACGTATCGTCAAACCTCCAACGCATCGCCCGATTTGGAGGCACTCGATCCTTTCAACGAATTGTTCGCGCGGCAGGGGCGGTTCCGAGTCAGTGCTGAAATGGTCCGCGACACGGCGTTGATGATCAGCGGTTTGTTGGTCGAGGAAATCGGTGGACCGAGCGTGAAGCCGTATCAGCCGGAGGGTTACTACGATCAGTTGAACTTTCCCAGACGAAATTACGTCCCGGATCAAGGCGACAACCAATATCGACGCGGTCTCTACACGCACTGGCAACGGACGTTCCTGCATCCGATGCTGAAAGCCTTCGACGCCCCCAGCCGAGAAGAATGCACCGCGATCCGTGCACAATCCAACACCCCGTTGCAGGCCCTCACACTACTGAATGATCCGACATTTATCGAAGCCGCAACGATGTTCGCCAGTCGAATCATGCGTGAGGGCGGCACCACGGTCGATGAACGCATCGAGTGGGCATATCGAACCGCTGTTTCGAGGCCGATCGATGCGGTCATTGCGGAAGAGCTTCGCACAATCCAAACAGAACACCTCCGACATTACGTTCAAGAACCCGACTTGGCCAAGGCTTTGGTTTCCGCCGGGGAACAGAGTTCGACGGCTGAGTTGGATCCGGCCGAATGGGCATCCTGGACGAGCGTCGCTCGAGTCATCCTCAACCTTCACGAAACCATCAACCGGTATTGATTCACCATGGCAATTCTTCCAGCTATGACCGATGATCATCTCGCCCGGCGAACGTTCTTGAAACGTGCCGGCGTTGGATCGGTTGCGCTTGCGTCGATGCTGAATGAAAGCACGTCGCTGGCATCCGAAGGCATTCACCACCCACCTCGAATCAAACGCGTCATCCATCTCTGCATGGCGGGCGGCCCCAGTCATTTGGAAACGTTTGATCACAAGCCTGAACTGGCTCGACTCGACGGTCAGCCGATGCCAGAGTCGCTGACCAAGGGCCAGCCGATTGCACAATTGCAAAACCGCGCCCTGCGCGTCTTGGGTCCCCAGCACGCGTTTGCAAAACATGGCAAGAGCGGTCTGGAGATTTCATCCGTGTTGCCGCATTTGTCCAAGATGGCGGATGACTTGTGCGTGGTGAAATCCATGCACACCGAGCAGATCAACCATGATCCGGCCCACACCTTTTTCAACACGGGCACGGCAATCAGTGGTCGACCGTCGATGGGGTCTTGGGTGTTGTACGGACTGGGCGCCGAGACACAGGACCTGCCTGGTTTCATCGTCTTGACCAGCGAAGGAGGCGGCCAAAGTCAACCGATCAGCTCCCGACAATGGCACTCAGGATTTCTGCCCAGTCGTGTGCAAGGGGTTCAAATGCACGCATCCGGAAATCCAGTTCACTACGTGGGTCGTCCTGCGGGAGTCAATCATTCGCAACAGCGTGACATTGTCGATGCGGTCGCGCGGATCAACATGCATCGCAACGAATCACTACATGACCCGGAAATCGCAACACGCATCAGCGCGTATGAAATGGCTTTCCGAATGCAAACGTCGGTACCTGAGCTAACCGACATGTCCGATGAACCCGACCACATCGTGAAAATGTATGGCTGCAAACCTGGCGATGGGTCCTTCGGCAGCAACTGCTTGATGGCGCGTCGTTTGGCTGAACGCGGTGTGCGTTTTATCCAGCTGTACCATCGCGGTTGGGATCACCACGGCGGTGTGAAGCGTGGCACTGAAAAGACCGGCTCACTCGTCGATCAAGGCTCCGCCGCCCTGATTCAAGACTTGAAACAGCGAGGCATGCTGGACGACACCCTGATCGTTTGGGGTGGTGAATTTGGCCGGACACCGATGGCCCAAGGCGATGGACGCGATCACCACATCAAGGGCTTCTCGATTTGCTTGGCCGGTGGCGGAATCAAGGGTGGAACCAGTTACGGTGCGACGGATGAGTTCGGCTACAACGCGGTGAAGAATCCTGTCCACGTCCGTGATTTCCACGCAACGATGTTGCACATGCTCGGGATTGACCACAACCGCTTCACGTACAAGTTCCAAGGCTTGGATTTCAAACTGACCGGCGTCGAAGAAGCCCATGTGGTCGACGGTATCCTGAGTTAGCCGCCACGGCGCGTTGTTCCTGCCTCGTCAGCTCCACCGCAGCGTCATACGCTGCCGAAACTTTCGCAAAGTCGTCTGGCGGAACAAACTTTCCCATTCGCGCGTGCCAGTCCTGTACACTACCCGGCCTTGTCTTGCATGCCATTCGGCGTGCCCCGTTGCCGCAAACATGAAGTGGGTGCATGGTTCCCGATCAAATCCAAGGGACCGCGATCGGTTCGTATCGTGGTCGACGCGCTGGTTTGATATCTGCGAACGCTGTTTGCATGCTTTTGGTCTGCATCCTGTTGCCGTTCGCTTCCAATCAAGGATTTGCCAACGACTCTTCGCACACCGGAGTGCTGAAAGGTCTCGACCTGGATGGCCGGTTGATTCGATTGGGACAGTCCAACGACACCAAAGCCGTCGCGGTCGTCTTCTTGTCCACGCATTGTCCAATCAGCAACGGTTATTTGCCGTTGCTCAATGAGTACGCATCGGAATACGGCGAACAAGGCATCGAGCTGGTCGGTGTGATTTCCGATCCGTCGGTGACTCGATCGGACGCGAAAAAGCATAGCGTCGATTATCGAGTTGAGTTTCCGGTGCTGTTTGACGGTTCAGGCGAATTGCGTTTGGCTCTTTCACCAACCCATACGCCCCAGGCGATGTTGATTCGGCCGAACGGCAAGATGCTTTACAACGGTGCGATTGACGACCGGCATGTTCAAGTTGGCCGCAAGAAGGATCACGCTGCGAAGTCTTATTTGCGAGATGCGATCCGCGCCGTCATCGCTCGACGTCCGGTGGACGTGCCGAAAACCAAACCCATCGGTTGCTTGTTGGAGGATCCGCCGAACAAAGCGATCGAAGGCGAGGTGACTTACGCACGCGATGTTGCGCCGGTGATCCAAGCGAACTGCGCAGGGTGTCATTGCCAAAACGGGTCGGCTCCGTTTCCGTTGTTGAGCTACAACGATGTCAGTGGTCATGCCAACCAAATTTTGGAAGTGACGCATTCGCGGTTCATGCCACCATGGAAACCGGCCACTGGGTTCACGCGATTTCAAGATGAACTACGGTTGACCAACCATGAGATGTCATTGCTGAACATTTGGGTTCGCGACGGCAAACCGGCGGGCGACCCGAAGGATCTTCCGGCCCCTGTGCCGACATCGAATGGTTGGCCACTGGGTGAACCGGATTTGGTCTTGGAAATGAGCGACACGTTCTCGATCCCATCCAGCGGCCCTGACATTCGCCAGTACTTCGTCATCCCAACTGGTTTGAAGCAACACCGGTTGGTCAACGCGATCGATTTTCATCCTGGGACGCCTCAATCCGTTCACCACGCCAGTTTCTTTCTGGATACCAAAGGAAAAGGACGACGATTGGACCAATCGGATCCAGCACCGGGGTACTCCAGTTTTGGCGGGCCACGCTTTGAACCCGAAGGCACGCTGAGCAGTTGGTTTCCAGGAATGAGCCCCCGACGATTGCCTGAGGGTATGGGACGTTTTGTGCCAAAGGGCAGCGATATCGTGGCGGAAATCCACTACGTCACAACCGGCAAACCACATCAAGACAAGTCGAAGATTGGGATCTACTTCGCGCCGCCGTCGGCCAAGAAGATCGTCACCGAAGTCCAAGTCGGCAACAAGCGAATCCGTATACCGCCGGGCGAAAATCACCACTTGCAACGCGCGACGTACACATTGCCCGTGGACACGGTGTTGCTGGATGCGGTGCCGCACATGCATATCTTTGGCCGCGAAATGAAAGTTTGGTCGAAGTCACCCGATGGCGAGGCCAAACCGTTGTTGTGGATCAAAGACTGGGACTTCAATTGGCAAGGCAAGTATTCGTTTGCCGAACCCGTGCGATTGAAGAAGGGAACGATCCTTCACGTGGACGCTTGGTATGACAATTCAGCCAACAACCCGTTGAACCCAAACTCGCCGCCCAAGCCGGTCTCGTGGGGTGCCGACTCCACCGACGAAATGTTGATCTGTCATTTCCAATGCACCTGCGAAACGATGGGTGAATTGAACGAATTGATTCGACACCAAAAGAAACACATCGCCGATCGACAATAGTCGGCCGGACAAGGATTCGTCCCGGCTTTCAACAGATCGGCAGGAAGGATCGGGCACAACCACATCAGCCGCCTGGGCGTTCGCCTGGACTGCGAAATGGTTGGTGTTGTGGAACGCATTCGTTTGCACAAGTTTTCATCCCGGTAGGGATGTCAGATG
>NZ_DDGH01000066.1:0-153 GCF_002337565.1 Rhodopirellula sp. UBA1907
TGCAAACGGGCGACCTCCGAGACACGCAAACCGGTTGCATACAGCACGGTGAGAAGCAACTTGTCACGCAACGTGCGAGCGGCCTCCATCATCCGCTGGACCTCTTTCTTGGACATCACGACAGGCAATCGCTTTGACTTTCGCGGGGACACC
>NZ_DDGH01000066.1:412-7251 GCF_002337565.1 Rhodopirellula sp. UBA1907
GGAAGCAGACCCAAGCGGAGCGACAGTTTTTGATGGTGTTGACGGAGTAAAATCGGATCCGCAACTCGCGGACCAGACATTTAACAACCAACGGTTTGGGCGGCTGAGTCGACAGGTCGACGACGGCATGCTCCGCTTTGAATTCCGTCTCCACGGCGTGTCGCGGGGCGTCTCGGCCGCGGGCGTTTCGCCACGGTTGGCCGTTGGTATAGAGACGGGGTGCATCCGGTGCGACAAGACGAGACATGAGCTGCTCCAGCAAACAGGGCGAAGACACGTTTCGCAAACGTTCAGCAAGTCGAGCGTGACAAACAATGCGAATTCATCTCGATCCGGCCCTGTTTTCGGAACAACGAATGGCCGGACAGTCTCCAAAGGCCAGATCCGTTGCTGAATCGACAACAGATTGCTGACGACTAGAACGTGATCGAGAGACGGCTGAGACGTTCGAGCCACTGCACGCACTCGCTGGCCCGCAACGGGCTGCCTCTCCCGGAGCAGAGGTCGTGTCGTTTTGAAGTGCTGCGTTAGTGACGTCTTGCGAACCTCGCACGTTGGCGGCGGGCGAGTCGATCTTGCTGTCGGTTGGCCACTCTTGGCCGACATCCGTAACCTGGACGGGCAAGAGTGCCCATCCTACATGCGTTGAAACCTCGTTGGCGACTCGATCGACAAGCCGCAGCGGGAGGGGGAGTGCGAGCCATTTCCCATGCCCAAGCTTCACCCTCGCGTACGTTAAACGGCGTGGCTCGCCCCAGTAGATCGCTCTCCCAAAACTTCGTTTCGGGAGAGGTGCGGTGCGCAAAAGCAGCAAAATTCCCGCATCATCGGGCCGCCCGACCGCAGCCGCCCGAAGTATGCCGCATGTGCGTTTTGCAAGCGACTCAACCGCTCGCGATTCTGCTGCGTTCGCCCGTCCATTTGGGAAGCTCAGCCCGAATGGGCAATCGCCGTGGCTGGTGCGGCGACGCGATCCAGCCGGCTTTGACATTCAGACGTCTGCGGCTAGAATATTGCGACGGACTTGGAAACGACGTCCGTTGCTTCGGTCCGGAGGTATTCGAACGGGCTCAGCAATTCGATCGCGTGCAACACACGGTTTTTGCTGACGCACCCGCGAATGACCTACCCGCTTTCGCCGACGCCGAATGATCGTTTCATTGCATTCGATGGCTGTCACCCCACCCCTTGGAGGTGAAACTGCGTTCGTTTGACCGGATCCAACGTTGGAATCGGGTTGACGAGGCGGCGTCAGCGCAGAATGTCGTGAGATGGTCGGCCCCGATGCATGTCGCGTTGGCATGAATCGCACACCACTTTGTTTAGCGGGATAGATGGAATGTTGATGACTGTGAGTTCGATGGCGACCGGATTGTTTTTGGCGTTTGGCTTCCCCGGCCTGCCTGAAATGCTGATCGTGTTGGTGATCTGCTTGGTTCTGTTCGGTGGCGCCAAATTGCCATCGTTGATGCGAAACCTGGGACGCAGTGCCAACGAATTCAAACGGGGCATGGCCGAGTCAGGCGACGACGAAGACGAAGCAACGGATCGCACCGACGAGAAGGCCTGAGATGTTTGGTCTCAGCCCATTTGAACTGGCCGTGATCGGAGTGATCGCGGTGGTCCTCTTTGGTGGCAACCTGCCGGAAGTGGCGAGGAAATTTGGCTCGACGTACAGCCAATTCCGACGCAGCCTGCAGGATGTTCAGCAGCAGTTCCGTCAGGTTCAAGACGAAGCGAGCCGGGCGATGTCGATGGACACACCGCCCGCAAAATCCACGTCGTATGACGACGAAGAAGAGGAACCCGATGAACCTTCGGCACCCAAGTTCACTCCCCCGGAGTGATGCGTTCTCGCATGAACATCAGTTGGCATTCGCTGCGTCGGGAGCCAACTGAATTCGAACGTGTTGCTGCAGGTACGCCAGCAAATCACCAACATCCTCGGGCGACAACGCATCGAGGATGTTTTCTGGCATCAGCGAAACCGGCGACGCTTGCAGAGTCTCGATATCATCCCGGTTGACTCGCACAGCATTGCCCTCCGCCGTTCGGATGGTCACCGTATCGGGCGTCTGGTTCTCTAGCAAACCGCTTAGGACTTGACCATCCGAAGTCAGCAATCGGTAGTTGGTGAACTCTTCTCGGATCGCCGCCGACGGATCGATGATGGCCAACGATAGAAAATCAAAATTGGACCGTTCGTATCCCGTCAGATCCGGCCCCACCTTGCCACCTTCGCCAAACAATCGGTGACAGGTGCCGCAATGTTTGGTGAACGAGACCTTGCCATGACCGAGATCCGATTGCGTCGTCGACCGCACGAGAGCTTGCAACGCCTTGATCTGGTTTTGCTTTTCGGCGGGAGTGGCTCGCACAACTCCCCAGTGCCTCGCGACTCGTTCGCGCAGGGCGGGGTTCTCGAAGGCCTGCATTTGAACGACCACATCCGCGGGAACTCGCTCGGCGTTGATCTTGGCCGCGTCGATTTCATCCAACAACACCAACGCCCATTTCTCGCGACTGGAGAGAACCCGAATCGCCGTCTCTCTCAAGTTACCGCGATCATCCATCGAGGATTGATAGGCGGATGCGACCCATGAACCAATCGCTTCACCGGGGAAACGCGAAAGAGCTTGCAGGGCGGCCAACTTGACCGCGCCAGATCGATCGCCCTGAAGTCGTCGCCGCAGGACCGCGAGAGCTTGTTCGTCTTGGATCTCACCGAGCGTTTCAATCAAGGCGACCTTGGTGCGGATTGGAGTCGCGGACTGCTCGATCAACTGCAACGCTTGCTTGATCGCTGCGGCATCGCCCTGACGCAAACGCAGCGGCAAATCCGATCCCGGACGTGACTCGCGGAAGACAGCGAGCTGTTCCCGCAAGGCTTCCGGCAACACCTCGACTTTCCGCCCCACAAATGCTTCTTCAAACCCTTGAATCAGGATCGCCTTGGCATCGTCATTGGGTGCCATGGCCAACAACCTCGCACCGACCCGATAGCTTTCCGGGGAACCTTCCGCCGCGAAACGCCGCATCAATCGATTCAAGATCGTCTCACGGACCAACCGGCTCTTCCATAGTCGCTCGTCTTGAAACAATGCTGCAACGGCGTCTGCGTGTTCTTCACAGTGAGCTTCCAGGCCCCACCAAATTAAAAGCGGCAGATGCAAGTCATCTTGGTCCGCATCCCGAAGCATCATCTCGCGAAGGATCGGCAACGCGGGCTCGGCATCCAAACGCGCCGCGGTGGAAGCCAACTGCGACCGGACGTGCACGTCGTCCTCGTGCTTCGCCAGTTCGATCAAAGCGTTGTGTTGATCGCCCGTCACGGACCGTTCGTCGCCAAGCAACCGAATGGCCCAGCGGCGAAGGTTGGGGTCGGGCTCGGATGACAGCAAGCGATGGGTCAACGCCTCGTCGCTGAGAACACTTCCGCGTTGCAGTGCCCACAGAACCAGCAACCGCCGCTCGTCCATCTCATCATTTAAGATTCCGGCCAGCGAGTCCTGTAGAGCCTTGGATTCCTCGATCCGAGCAACGATGGTCTCCAAGGTCAGGAACCGAATCGTACGACTGGGATGTGCCAGCAAATTCAGCAACTGATCGTCCGTCATCGCGAACAAATCAAATCGAGTTCGCGAAGGCAGCAACTCGTCCCATTTCGAAGACGATGAAAGCTCCTTGGCGGTCAACCGATAGATTCGGCCGCTGGTTTTGTGCCAGTTGTCTCGCGGGTCAACGTGCGTCAAACGAGTGTCGTACCAATCCGCGAAATAGACCGCTCCATCGGGCCCAACCGCGATCGCAACGGGCCGAAACCAGCGATCGCCGGTCTCGACAGTGGTTTCGAAATCACTTGTTCGAAAAGTCGACGTGTCTTCGGTCAATTCACTGCTGATCACACATCGCTGCAACGGGTTGATGGCGATCGATTGACCACGATATCGCGGCGGCAGCACGTTGTCTTGGTAAACCACCAACGCTTGCGTGAACCGCCGGCTATCGCCTTCGGAACGCATATGTTGAAAGAAACCATAAGCATGCGGGTTGGTCAGCGGACCGTGCTTGCCCCACGACTTGGTGCCATAACTGCCTTGTGGATAGAACATGCCACGCGTGCTGCCGTGGTTCGTTCCTGAAAACGTGAGCCCGCTCTCTTCGATTTCCAAACCAAACGTGTTGCCGCCTCCTTCGGCAAAGATTTCAAACCGATGCGATTCCGGGTGGTACCGCCAAATGCATTGGCCCTGGAACGAGGTCGCTTGGTCCGGTCGGTCCGACAAGGGAGCACGAATGGAGGCGGTCGTGGTGCTGCCGTTGGCACCATACAGCCAACCATCGGGACCAAGCCTCAGACTATTCGCGACCGCGTGGGTGTCTTCCAAACCAAAGCCCGTCAGATGAACGGTCGGGTCGCCATCGACCTGTGCGTCTTGATCGGCATCGGGATAGTGCAGCAAGTACGGCGGGTTCATCACCCAAATCCCCGACGTGCTGACCGCGACACTGGTGGCGATGTTGAGGCCTTGGATGACATCTCGATGCGAGTCATACGAACCATCGCCGTTGGTGTCTTCCCACACCGTCACACAGTCCGCCCCAGCGACATGGTTCGGCGGAGCAACCGGCATTTTGTCGAACACGGCTCGCAAGTGCTGGTCGTAGCGGACCACCTTCAGTCCCGCGGGGAACGGGTACTGACGATACTGCACCACCCACATTCGGCCTTTGAAATCAAAGCTGATGTGGATCGGCTGAGTCACGTCTGGTTCTCCCGCGACCAGTTCCATCTGCAAGTCATCGGGAACCTTCAAACGAGCAATCGTTTCGGCGGGCGTCGCGGGATCGGAACCATCTCCAAGGTCGCCGCGTCCTTCAAATTCGCGCATCACACGGGCAACTTCCTCATTGCCCGCGGGAGAATCCTGGGACACAGCGATGTTCAGCCATCCCCAACCAATCGCACTCCAAAGAGCAACGAAGAACAACCACTGGTTTCGCATTGAGTTCGCAATCGTTTGTCGGCTCATCAGCATGGATCGACTCATCGGGGTATCAAAGTGTCAAAGATACCCCAGGCGATGCCTGGGGCTGTCTTAGAGCTGCCGCGTTCGGGCATAGGACAGAACAAAAAACCAACGACGCATTTTCCGTTTCAACACCAAACGTTTAGCAGTCCACGCGAACGCCCAAACGGCTCATGGGATAGCTCACAATCATTCCTACCGACCTGGTTCGCCCAACTTCTATTTCACGGGCGTGATCACGACCGTGTGAGTGACTGGGACGATTGCATCTTGAATCGCCTGGACCAACTTGGCTCGCTTGGCTTCGGTGCTTTTGACCGCGGCCTCCAGATCCTTTTTGCCTTCTTCGCCATGGAAGATTTTCTTGATCTGAATCGTTTCAAACGCCTGTTTGGCGGCCACCGCTTGGTCGATCGCTTGAAACGCTTGGCTGAACGGATTGACTTCGAAGTGTTCTGCCAAGTTCACTCCTTCGGCCAATTCATCCTTCGTGAACTCTTGGCTGTGTTCTCCCCAACGGACACTTGCCTTGTCGGTTTCCAAACCGCTGACGGTCAGCAAAAACTGATTCAGATCTTCATTGAACGGAACCAACGTCATCCCTGAACGGATGCTGTTTTCATCGTCAGCCTTTCCGATCGCACAGAACGGATAACGATCGCTTTGAAAAGTCACTTGGTACGACGAATCATCGGATTTGATTTCAACAAGCGAATGATGATCGCCGCCCTCAGCGGACGTCGCTGCCAAGTCCACCTTCAAATTCGCGATGGGCTCACGGATCCCCATCGATTTAAGAAAGCCATGAGCCATGATGACTTGGCCAGCCCAGGGCGGATGAATCCCGTCGTTGCCGGTCACCTGATAGGGTTTGTCATCGGTGCCATATTTTTCGGCCGCGGTGATTTGAGCAACATACATTGGCCAGAACAAATCCGCGAATGCGACGTTTTCTTCTTTCGCGATTTCGATCCCCAAGTCACGCAGCGTGCACAGGTTCAGGTTGTGTTCGTCCAATGTGCACGCAGGAGCCTTGACCCAGGTCGCGATTTTCCCGGCACAACCCGGCGATCCCAAAACGACTTTGACGCCGGCTTCTTTCAACCGCCGAACGATGTGTTGGTAATTGTCCTTGTACCAATGTCCGTTGTTGACGTCGTAGGCGCGATACCGAGCGTCGTTCATCCCGTAGCAGAGCGTTGCGATGGTGGGCTCGAAACGCAAGCAATCCGAATCCATTCGGCGGAGGAATCCTGCCGCGGTTTCGCCGCTCCATCCAAGTTGTCGTGTTTCAATTTCCAGGTGCGGCATGCACGCGGTCAAGTAAGTCTCGATCATCCGTGAATACATTTTCTGCTCGGTGATCGAATCTCCAATGATCACCAAACGGTCGCCCTTGGTCAGCAACAGCGGTCCGATTTCAGGAGCCTTGGCCGGGAAGAACTTGCCGAACTCAGGATCATCCGGTTTGGGCTCGTACTGGTACGGGCCGGACTCGGGGAACTTGGGCAGCGAGCTGTCTTCGGCTGATGTTGTTGTGGCGAAGACAGAAAATGCGACAAGCAAACCAATGCTTCGCAAGATTGTTGGGGGCATGGTGGGTCTCTTGATGACGATGTTGAGATTGAAATGGGGGAGGCGAGGTGGTGTCATTGATGGCCAAAGGCCTTTTTCACCGGTTCCTGGGACGACGTCCCAGGAACCGGTGAAAACATTGACTCCTTTCGCCAAGGAGTTTGTGTCTTGGACAATCAACGGAATGGATCGCCCTCTCTTGTCTCATGGACTCAAATCGGACGGTTGATTGGG
>NZ_DDGH01000066.1:7369-11346 GCF_002337565.1 Rhodopirellula sp. UBA1907
AATCGGACGGTTGATTGGGAGCGATGCTCATGGGTGGGTTGCTGGGGTCGATCTTCTTGTGTTCCCAATACCATCCATCGGCCTTCTTTTCTAGAACGCGATGCTGGCTGTTCTTCGCCAGAGGTGCAGGATCCGAACGCACAAACTGTCTCAGTCGTTGAGCAGCATCCGCATGCTCGGCGTGCCCGATCAAGTTCTCGAATTCGTTTGGATCGTTGATGACGTCATAAAGTTCTTCGCTGCCATCGGCGTAGCGAATCAAACGATAACGTTCGCCCTTGATGCCTTGGTTGCCGGGGTTGTGATCGGTGATCGCAGGCATTTCGCGAATTTGATTGGGTGATTGAATCTGCGCGACCAAACTCAGGCCTTCGACATCCTTCGGGGCGGGCAATCCGGTCAGTTCCGCAAGCGTGGGATAGATGTCCAACAACTCTGCTGGCGACTGCGTTCGTCCATGAGCGATCCCGGGTCCCGCGAAGATCAACGGCACGTGGGTCGACCGTTCCCACAGCGTGTTTTTTCCGGTGACATTCTTTTCGCCCAAGTGCCATCCGTGGTCGCTCCACAAACAGATGATTGTGTTGTCGCGGTGAGGCGATTCTTCGAGTGCGGCAAGTACGCGGCCGACTTGGCTGTCGACAAAACTGATGCAGGCCAAATAGGAATGCACCAAGTTCTTCTGTTGGTCGTGAGCTTCCAACCAACTCATGCGAGGCTCGGGCAATTCCCAGTGCAGGTACCAACTGAACGGAGAACAATCGAGCCGGTCGTCGCTTCGATAAGGTGGCAACAGCAACGTTTCATCGTCGTAAAGTTCCCACCACTTCGGCGTGACGTGACAGGGAACGTGTGGCAGGAAGAAACCACAGCTCATGAAGAACGGTTCGTCGTCGGGCATCGCACTGAGCTTTTCTGTCACCCAGTCAGCCACAATGTAATCGCCTTTGTCCTCATCGCGGTGTTCGAACACGCCCCAGTCCATCAGCGGATGATCGCCGACCGGTGTCATCGGAATCAGCTTCTTGGGCGGCTTCACACCGGCGACTCCGGGCGGACCAATCTCATCGAATTCGGTTTTGTCGCGGCCGTAGCGACCGTGATAAACCTTGCCCGCGGAGTACGTTCGGTACCCATGAGCTTTGAAGTGTTGAGGCAACGCGACTCGATCTTTCCATTCTGGCAAATTACGAAACCAGGGTGCCAAGCCGTAGATGCCGGTCGTCGAAGGACGCAGCGAGAGCATCAAACTGGTTCGCGAAGAATTGCACAGCGGCGATTGGCAATGAGCGTTGGTGAACGTCATGCCACGTTCGGCCAACGCCTGCATCGCCGGCGTTTGGACTTGAGGATGCCCGCCCAGCGGTTCCACCCAGTCGTTCAAGTCGTCGATGCAAATCATCAAGACATTGGGACGACCGGATGACTCCTGAGCAAAGGACACAGAGGCAAACAGCGTCGGGGCAAGGACGACGCTCCAAACAAAAAGCTTGTTCATTTGGCTGGGGTGGGGCAGGGTGGGATGTGGGTGGAGAGAAGCGGAACATGTTCCAGTGCATCATTCAGCCATCGACTTTGCGTACGACGGACTTCCACGTCCGTCAAAAAGTCATTGGCACCGACGGACTCGAAAAGTCCGTCGTACGCTCCCCTACCGTTATAGCTGCACCGTCTTGCCCGTGCGTGCACTTTCGTAAATCGCGTTGATCAACGCCACACTTCGTCGGCCTTCGTTGCCATTGATTTGAGGGCTGTGTCCTTCGGTGATCGCATCAAGAAAATCGTTGAAGACGGCAGTGTGACCGTGGTGACCGATCGCGGACGGGTCGCTGGCACCGCCGCCCGTTTCGGTCATCCCCGCCATGCGTTTTCGGATGGCTTCGTCTTCATCGGTTTCGTTGGCGAATTCCCACTGGGTCAGGTCTTCTTCTTCCAGGATCGCGCTGCCTTCGCTGCCGCCGATCTCGATTCGCTTCAGCGCCCCGGGATAGGTCGTCGTGGTGGCTTCGATGACGCCCAACGCACCGTTTTTGAACTTCAACGTTGCGACGACGATGTCTTCCACTTCGATGCGTTCGTGAGTCATCGTCGATGCCATCGCGGACACTTCGCTGACGTCGCCCATCAACCACAGCAACAAATCGACGGAGTGGATGGCCTGGTTCATCAACGCACCGCCGCCGTCGAGTTTCCAGGTTCCTCGCCACGCGCCGCTGTCGTAATACTCTTGGCTGCGATACCACTTCACGTAGGCGTCGCCCATCGTGATTTTGCCGAACCGGCCTTCCTCAACCGCCTTTTTCATCAGCCGCGAAGATTCGTGGAAACGGCTCTGAAAGGTAACGCCCAGTTGCACACCGGCTTTTTCGCAGGCGTCGATGATTTGGTCGCAACGTTCCTGAGTGACCTCAAGCGGTTTTTCGATCATCACGTGCTTGCCAGCTTCGGCGGCCTGGATCGCTGGTTCAGCGTGAGCCCCGCTGGGCGTGCAAACCGAAACAGCACCGATTTCGGGATCGGCCAGCATTTCCTCGAGTTTTTTGAAAACGCGGCCGCCGTGTTTGGCCACGAACTCTTCGGCTCGCTCGGTGTTGCGGTTGTAACACCCCACCAAGTGTCCATTCGTGGAATCCGCGATGGCTTTGGCATGAAAATTGGAGATCATTCCGGCGCCGACGATGCCAATACCGATGCTCATGTTGTTTGTCTTTTCTGTACGAGGAAACAGGGTGGGGATCGCTGAGGTAGGCGAAAAACTACGATCAAGATACGTTTTCATGGCGGCCTTCGTCACCGGAGGCTGTTTTGCACCCCGATTTCATCCAGGTTCCATCGCCGTGCCCACCGCTTCGAAAAACGCTGCCCCGATGAAGCTGCGCTCCCTTCGCGATGTCCCGGCCATCCTGGACGCGAAAGTTGGGCTGGGGGAGGTCTTGGGGCGGACTCCCAAACGAAAGGCAAAGAAGTCGGACGGTCCGGTTCCGCTGGCGTTTTCGGGCGTTTGGGGCGGGATCCGAGGTTTGCTGGCCGCCACGCTGACCCGCCATCACCCACACGTGCTGGTCCTGCTCCCGCAAGCCGTCGACGCCGACATTGTCGCGGGTGATGTCTCATCATTCGGGATTGAAGACGTCGTCGCGTTGCCGCTGTCCGCCGGCGACGGAACCGGCAGCTCCATCCGCGACGCCGATTACGCAGCGCGATTGCAAGTGCTGCAGCGACTTCGTGCCCGCGATCAACATTCGCCCAAACCGCTGGTCGTGACCTCCTACATCGGAGCCGCCATCCAACGGGTGCCATCGGTTTCGAGTCTCGAAAAAGCGACCCGCGAATTGTCGGTCGGCGACATCGTCGATCCCGAAGACATCCGCCGTTGGTTGGCCGAAGCCGGATTCGCGGCCGTGACTGCGGTCCAGGTACCAGGTGAATTCGCCAGCCGCGGCGGATTGCTCGACGTCTATTCGCCTGATCAACCTCAGCCGATTCGAATCGAGTGGTTCGACGACGAAATCGAATCCATCCGCCGATTCGACGCTGCCACTCAGCGAAGCAGCGAAACGCTCAGCAAAGTCGAACTTGCCGCGATCGGAACCCAGCCCGTCAAAAGCCCTTTCGCGGAAGAAGAGAATAACGACGAACCGCTGGACCTCGTTGTCGATGACACCGTGGGCGCCGAAGCCACGATCGTCGACTACTTGCCGGAAGACACCGTGGTGTTGGTGATCGATCCATCGGATTGTCATCAATCGTCGAATGCTTTGCTCGCGCGAGTTGCCAAGACCGAACGGTTCGTTTCGATGAAGGAACTGCTTTCGGAATTGAAGAGCCACAAAGTCGTCACGGGCACGTCGCTGGCCGAAGGAGCCCCGACAGACGTCGTCGACTTGCACACCGCCAGCGCGGATAGCTTTGCAACGTCGCTGGATGAAACCAAATCGAAAGTCGACTCGGTTGCGGCGGGACACGAAGTCATCGAT
>NZ_DDGH01000066.1:11538-38389 GCF_002337565.1 Rhodopirellula sp. UBA1907
GGACACTCCCGCCGATGGACAACGACTGACCGAGTTGCTCGAGGACACCGACGCGGCCAAACAAGGTCGCTTGCACATGACGGTTGCTGACCTCAGTGGCGGTTTCCGTTTGACCGACGCAGAGATCTTGGTGCTCACCGGCGCCGAGCTTTTCCACCGCAGCCCAGTGCGTCGCGCGAAGACACGGACTCGCGGCAAACCGATCGATTCGTTCACGCAGCTCACGCCCGGCGACTTGGTGATCCACCTGTCGCACGGCATTGGGTTGTACCGCGGCCTGAACTCGATCGAAAAGAACGGCCAACACCAAGAACACTTGACCATCGAGTTCGACGGCGGGACCAAGATCCACGTCCCGGCCTCGCGAATTCAATTGGTCCAGCGATACGTCGGTGGAACGAAGAACCGCCCCAAGCTGGCCAAGATTGGCGGCATCAGTTGGACGAACCAGCGTAAGGCAGCCGAAGCCGCTGTCACCGACATGGCCGACGAGTTGCTGGAACTGCAAGCCAAACGCGCGACTCGGCTTGGCATCCCGATGTCACCCGACAATGAATGGCAACGTCAGTTCGATGCGAGTTTCCCTTACCTGGAAACTCCCGATCAGTTGTCAGCCATCGAAGCACTGAAAGTCGACATGGAGGCGCCGCGGCCGATGGACCGGCTGATTTGTGGCGACGTCGGATTCGGTAAAACCGAAGTCGCCATGCGGGCTGCTTTCAAAGCGGTCTCGTCCGGTTACCAAGTCGCGGTATTGGTCCCGACAACGGTGTTGGCCGAACAACATTATCAATCTTTCCGCGAACGGATGGCGGAGTTCCCGGTCGAAATCCGAAAGCTCAGCCGTTTCTGCACACCGGCCGAACAACGCGAAACGGTCAAGGAAATCCGACGAGGCAAAGCAGACATCGTCATCGGAACGCACCGTGTCGCCAGCAAAGACGTTGACTTCAACAACCTCGGCTTGGTCGTCATCGATGAAGAACAACGGTTCGGCGTCGCAGTCAAAGAACGCCTGAAAACTCGGCACAGCAACGTCGATGTGCTGACGCTTTCGGCGACGCCCATCCCGCGAACGCTGCACATGGCGTTGGTCGGCGTCCGCGACATCAGCAACCTGGAAACGCCACCCGCCGAACGAATGGCGGTCGAGACCAAGGTGACTCGTTGGGACGACAAGATGCTGCGTTCCGCCATCGTTCGAGAACTCAACCGCGGCGGTCAAATGTACTTTGTCCACAACCGCATCGGTGACATGGATGACTTGGCCGCGCGAATCAAAGCCATCGTTCCCGAGCTTCGAATTGGCATCGGCCACGGGCAGATGGTCGAAGGAGCCCTCGAACAAATCATGGTCGACTTCATCGATCACAAATTCGATATGCTGTTGGCCACAACGATCATCGAAAGCGGACTGGACATCCCCAACGCCAATACCATGTTCATCGATGATGGCAATCGCTACGGGCTGAGCGATCTGCACCAATTGCGAGGCCGCGTGGGTCGGTACAAACACCAGGCCTACTGCTACCTGCTCGTGTCGCCCAACAAACGACTCACACCAGAAGCCAGCAAACGCCTGCGAGCGATCGAAGAGTATTCCCAGATGGGCGCTGGTTTCGCGATCTCGATGCGTGACCTCGAAATTCGCGGGGCAGGCAATTTGCTCGGCAGTCAACAATCCGGGCACATCGCCGCGGTGGGTTACGAAATGTATTGCCAACTGCTGGAAGACGCCGTCCGGCAAGCCCAAAAACTGCCGCCCAAGTTGTCTGCCGATGTGGACATCGACTTGCCGATCGAAGCCTACCTGCCGGAAGACTATGTTCCCAACCTACGGCACAAGATCGATCTGTATCGCCGGATGACTCGGATCGAGAAAGCGGAGGATGTGAAGGCCATTCGCGAAGAGCTCGAAGACCGCTTCGGGGAGCCACCACCGCCCGCGGTTCGGATGCTGGAATTGTGCGAACTGCGGCTCGACGCAGCCTCATGGGGACTGGTTTCGCTGACCACCAACAATCGATTCATCGTGCTTCAGTACTCCAATCGGTCGCGGATGAATCAACTGGCGAAAACCTCTTCGATCCCGATTCGCATCGTCGATCACGAAAAGGCCTACATTCCAATCAAGGACTACGACATGTCCGATCCGGCCGGAAAAGCGTGGCTGCAACTTGCCCGCGCTGCATTATGGATTGGCTGACCCCTCCGCTTTCCTGATTGGACACTCTCATGCGTCTTCGAGTTTCTCGGCTTTCTTTGGCTTCCCGCCTGCTGCTTGCAATTCCTGTGTTCAGTCTTGCTGCCGCAGGGACGTTCACGCCAGCCATGTCGGCTGAACCGACTGCCGAGTCCTCCACCAGTTGGAACCAGTGGCGAGGTCCGAACCGCGATGGCACCCTTGCTCAAAACGCGTCTTGGCCGGATCGGCTCACAGGAAACATTGAGAAAGCTTGGTCGGTCGCTCTCGGCCCGAGTTACAGCGGCCCAGTGATGGTGGACGGGTTGGTGTTCACGACCGAAACGGTGAACAAACAATTCGAGCGAGTGACCGCCTACGACATCGCGACCGGCGAGTTGCGTTGGGAACACCAATGGGATGGCTCCATGTCCGTGCCATTTTTCGCAGCAGCCAACGGCGACTGGATTCGAGCCACACCGGCGTGCGTCCCGGGGTATTTGGTTGTGCTGGGCATGCGAGATGTCCTGGTTTGCCTGGACACTGAGACCGGCGAAGAACGCTGGAAAATTGATTTCCCAGCACAGACCGGTTCGGCTTTGCAACCATTCGGTGCGGCCTGTTCGCCACTGATTCACGACGGTGCGGTCTACGTTCAAGTCGGCGCGGGACTAACAAAGCTGTCGTTGGAATCCGGCGAAGTCCTCTGGACAGTTCTTTCGGGCGGCGAAGACATGATGTCCCGCGGCGCGTTCAGCAGTCCCTCGATCGCGAAGCTCGCGGGCCAAGAGCAATTGCTGGTTCAGACTCGCGAAGAACTTTGCGGCGTGTCACTCGAGTCCGGCGATGTCCTCTGGCGAGAAACCATCGAAGCCTTTCGCGGCATGAACATTCTGACACCGCTCGCCATTGGCGACTCCGTGTTCACGGCAGCCCACAGCGGAAAGAGCCAACTGTTTGATATTCAACGTGGCGACTCGACAAAAGCCTGGGCAGCGAACGAGCGTTGGAATCAGAAGACGCAAGGCTACATGTCTTCACCTGTCGTGGTGGACGACCACGTTTACTTGCATCTCAAGAATGAACGTTTCACTTGCTTGTCGGTCGACGATGGTTCGATTCAGTGGACCTCTTCTCCCGTGGGCAAGTACTGGTCGATGATCCGCAACAAAAATCGTATTTTGTCACTCAGTGCCGACGGCAAACTACGCTTGATCGACGCGAATCCCGATGAATTCAAGGTGCTCGACACTCAACAACTCGCTGAAGACAGTTGGGCTCACCTGGCGGTCTCTAGCGAAGCAGACCAGCCGTTGATCTTGATTCGGGCTTTGAATTCTTTGACCGCCTACCGATGGAAGAATCTTTGACAACCAAACCGACTTCACCGTCACCAGACGCATCCCCCAGGTTTGTACTGGGCGTCGATGTCGGCGGTGCCAACTTGAAGTCGGTTTTGATCAACCAGAAAACGGAGGAAGCGACCGCCCGGGAATCGTTTTTTCCGATGTGGAAACGCCCGGAATCGCTTGCTGAACAATTGCGATCAGACTGGGCATCGTTGCTGGCGGATTCGCAAACCGATGCGGATTCGATCGATGGCATCGCGGTCACGATGACGGGCGAGCTGGCTGATTGCTTCACCGACCGCCAACACGGCGTGACGCACATTGCTGAACATGTTCAGTCGGCGACGAAACAGTTCAGTCGTCGTGCCGAGCTCGCGTTCTACTCCACCGCCGGAAAATTCATTGGCGTCGATGCAGTCCCTTCGCAGGTCGACGCGTTGGCGGCTTCCAACTGGCACGCGTTGGCTTCCTGGGCGGCGAACCATGTGGCTTCCGATGGAATTTTGATCGATGTGGGTTCCACCACAACCGATATCATTCCGCTTCAGAGTGGACGCGTTGCAACCGATGCCAAAACCGACCACGAAAGACTTCGTGATGGATCTCTGGTCTACATTGGATGTCGAAGAACGCCGGTGTGTTCGCTCGTAGACAGCCTCCGCATCGATGGCATTGACGTTCCGATCATGAACGAATTTTTCGCGACGATCGATGACGCGAGACTGATTCTGCGACAGCAACCTGAGTCCTCCGAAGACCTGGACTCCGCCGACGAAAGACCTCGTGACAGACAATCAGCTCATCGGCGACTGGCAAAGATGGTTGGCTGGGACGCGGATGAACTTTCCAGCGAGCAAGCTGATTCATTGTCTCAGCAAATCATCGCCTCCGCTCAAATTCAGATCGACCAAAGCCTGCAACGCTGGATCGAACGGATCAGCGGACAGGCGGACGAAAACATCACGCTGTTGCTCAGCGGACACGGCCAGGATTTGATCACTCGAACCAGCCCGTGCAACACAATTGACTTGCGTGATCGCTTGACGCCCGAAGTTTCGCGGTCGGCCCCCGCATTCGCGGTCGCTCGTTTGTGGTTGGACAACCACCGAGAGGTCCGATGAAACGACGCGTGATCAAACTGGGTGGCAGCCTGCTGACTCGCCCTCATTTGCTGGATGACTTTTACCATTGGCACAGCCACCAACCGCCCGCCGATGACTGCTTAATCGTTGGTGGCGGGCAAATGATCGATGCGGTGCGTGAATGGGATCGATTGCGACCGGGCGATCCGCGAGCGGTTCACTGGCTGTGCGTCGCGATGCTGGAACACTCGATGCGTCATCTAGCGAAGGCGTTTCAAGCTGACGCTCGACTTTCTCCGGTGGAGATCCTTGATTCGGAAGCCGCCTGGCTGCGTTACTCGGCGCCGCTAAGTGATTCGAAAACGCCAGCGTCCGCGCCAATCAAATTTTTGCGGCCCGACGTGGTTTACCACTCAGCATCGAATGCACCTCTGCCCGAAAATTGGTCCACCACAACGGACTCCATCGCCATGTGGGTTGGGTTGTTATGCGATGCGAATGAAGTGGTGTTGTTGAAGTCCTGCACGGTTTCCCCGGAGGACGATTTGCGAGCTTGGGTCGCGAACGGGGTCGTGGATCCGGCTTGCGAGGTCTTGGCTTCGCTCGAAAAAA
This sequence comes from Rhodopirellula sp. UBA1907, assembly GCF_002337565.1. Lineage (NCBI taxonomy): Bacteria > Pseudomonadati > Planctomycetota > Planctomycetia > Pirellulales > Pirellulaceae > Rhodopirellula > Rhodopirellula sp. UBA1907. The sequence goes on from NZ_DDGH01000066.1 coordinate 16,764, forward strand.
AACTGCGAGTGGAGCAACTGCCCGTTCAGCCGACTTCGTGAACGAACAGCAACATTTGGTCTGGCTACTCTTCTTCACTTCCGCGATTGGCACTCCCTTGCTGCACCAGACGCAAACGTTGAGACAGCTGCATGTAATTCGATGCCGTTCGCGGATCGATCGTTTGATACAGACGAGCCAGCGAAGCGTAGGGCAGGGGATAGGTCGGTTGAATGCGAATGGATTCCATGAAGGCCTGTTCGGCTTCTCCGAACCGACGCAATTTCCCGCACGCCAGCCCCAAGTTGTAATGATCCGCTGGGTTCCGGCGTAGTTTCACCAACCGCTGATAGAGTTGATACGCTTCGAGATGCCGATCTTCCGCCGCCGCCAAGTTTGCCAAACTCTCCAGTGCAACCTGGACTTCTGGAGTGGGCTGCTTTTCTTCCGATAAAACCCATTCCATCAACGTTTGGCTTTCTGTTGCCAAACGCGTCGCATCCAACTCTGCACGTTCCTTTTCGGGGAACAACAGGATTCGATCCAGCAAACTCGCCAGTCGCGTTTTGGCTTCGATCAACGACACGTGCGCAAAATTTGGGTCCAATTCAGATTCTTCGGCTGTCTGAATGGCCGACCGCAATCGATTAGCCGCGAGCTCAAAAACGACGGCGTTGTTGAAACGGGAGTCCGATCCCATCCAAAGCCACTGCGCAACCGCGGTGGCTTCGTTCAGTTCTCGTTGCCAACTACCCGCTGGGGATCGATCGAGCAACGCGACTGCCGTCGGCAACTCAGTCACTTGCTCACCGTCGACCTCTTCGCCTGATGCATCCGTTGCGGTCCGCTGCCTTGGAACGGCAATCCGGTGATCGGTGATCGACACGTGAGGAACCTCAGTCTCGGATCGAGGCATGTGGCATTGGTGACACGAGTTCTCGTTCGTTTCCAAACGCACGGTCAACTCTTCGCCACAATCCATGTTGTCGTGGCAGGACAAGCAATGATTCCTGTGAATCATTTCACGATTGGAATCATCGACTCGCTGATGCGGATCGTGGCACGTGACACACGTGAGACTCTCGGAGCCCAAGTAGCACTCGCTGGCGTGCATCTGGCCAAAGTGCCCCACGAACGTCGTTGTCCCCGCTTCCTTTTCCGGCGGCCCCACGTTGTAAACCAACCGTGTTCCTGCCAGATCCTGGCCAGGATGAAACGACCATGAATCGGCGCCGCGAACAAACATCTGGACGTCGCCTTGCAAGTGACATTGCGCACAAAGCGATTCGAGGGCGTCCCGTTCAAGTTTCTCTGGATGAACAATTTCCCAATCATGCGTCTCATCGAGATCAATCGTGTTTGTTGCCAATTGATTTGCAAGATCAACATGTTGCTGTCCGCCGCCATGACAACGCTCGCATCCGATCGCCAACTCATGCAGAACAGAAACGTTTCGATTCCCTTCCACGCGTGACAAAGAACCCGCGTGACAGAACAAACAATCGTCGGTGACCTGACGAGAGAAACCGAAATGATTCGGCGAGTCGTACCCGGGCGACATGTCGTACTCGCCTCGTTCGGTGTAGTGCGACAAGGGAGCCTGCAACAGAGCCTCGCCGTCACGGACCAAGTACGACTTCGCAAACGTGCCGCTGCCCATCACCAGATCGACCGGATAGTCGCTCAGCGGCATCACATAATCGGTTTGCGGCAATTCCTGCCACGACTGATGGCGGATCTGTTCTCCTTCCCGGACGACCTTCATCCGCTGGGAACTGGGCTGGTGGAAGAACGACTTCAACTCTGGTTCGACTTTCGCGTCCACTAACCGCAACGAATCCGCGTGAGTGGTCTCGAAAAATGATTCGGCACGATTGGGATGACAGGCGACACAGGCTTGCGACCCGACCGCGTCTCGCAACATCGCCGTGCCACGATCATCGCTCGGCGTCATTACCGCCGGGGTCTCTTCGGCGGGTGCCGTTTCCGATTTTGCGGGTTCTGCTTCCGTCAAAGCTACCGGGCCGGAATCTCGCTTCGTCGGATTCGAATCGTTGGTCGCTCGATCCGCAGGAGCCTCGATATCCGCTGGAGGAGTTTTCGCCGTGCATCCGGCCCATACAAGGCTGAGCATCAGCCCGCAAAACAGTGTTCCTCGGTTAACGGGCGTGGATTGCAAGACTGTCCTTGTACAAATGGTTTGCGTTGAAATTTAGAGACAGAATTCTGCGGGCGGAGGCACACTCCTGGATACCCCGCCTCTTTCGTGATGAATCACTGATTGTGATTGTAAAACATCGGACTGGCGGAGGATTGTTTCGCGATCTGACGCCAAGATACGAAAACCGGTCAATTCACCGCGTCCGGTGACTTTTTTCAGTCATTGACGGTTTTTTAATCGGAATCGACAATGCTTCCACGAGCCCTCTTCCCCACACGCTTCGAATTGACCTGCCATGAGCTTCATTCAGTCACAAGACCCCGCCATTTGGGATGCAATCCAAGCCGAAACGACTCGTCAGCAAGACGGTTTGGAATTGATCGCCAGCGAGAACTACACCAGCCCCGCGATCATGGAAGCGACCGGCAGCGTCCTGACCAACAAATACGCCGAGGGCTATCCCGGACGCCGCTACTACGGCGGCTGCGAGCACGTCGACGTGGTGGAATCCATCGCGATTGACCGGGCCAAGGAGCTGTTTGGTGCGGAAGCCGCCAACGTCCAGCCTCACAGCGGCTCGCAAGCCAACGCGGCGGTTTACCTGAGTTGCCTCGAAGTCGGCGACACCGTGCTGGGATTGGATTTGGCCCAAGGCGGTCACCTGACCCACGGCATGAAGCTGAACATGAGCGGCCGACTTTACAACTTCGTCAACTACGGTGTCGATGAAGTCAACCATCGCTTGGACTTTGACCAAATCGTCAAATTGGCTCGCGAGCACAAACCGAAACTGATCGTCGCCGGTGCGAGTGCCTACCCACGCGAAATTCCTCACGATCGATTCAAAGAAATCGCGGATGAGGTCGGTGCGAAGCTGATGGTCGACATGGCCCACTACGCCGGATTGGTCGCCGCGAAAATCCACAACAGTCCTGTGCCCTACGCGGACTACGTCACCACGACGACCCACAAGACCCTTCGTGGGCCTCGCAGTGGTTTGATCATGTGCAAAGACGAGCACTTGAAATTGGTCAACCGCAACGTGTTCCCCGGCACTCAAGGGGGCCCGTTGATGCACGTGGTAGCTGCCAAAGCAATTTGCTTTGCCGAAGCGATGACCGAAGAATACGCTGCCTACGGTCAAGCCGTGGTGGACAACGCGAAAACACTGGCCGACACCCTGATGAGCTGCGGATTGCGATTGGTCAGTGGCGGAACCGACAACCACCTCATGCTGGTCGACGTCACCGCAGTGGACTTGGGCGGCAAAAAAGCCGAAGCGGTCCTCGATGCTTGCGGCATCACCGTCAACATGAATATGATCCCGTTTGACCAGCGAAAACCGATGGATCCATCCGGTATCCGAATCGGAACGCCGGCACTGACCACCCGCGGAATGGGCGGTGATGAGATGAAACGAATCGGGCAATGGATCTACAACGCGTTGTCCGATTCCGACAACACATCGTTGCACGAATCCATCCGTACCGAAATTCGCGAAATGGTGCAGGCGTTCCCCGTCCCCGCCGCCGCTGAATCTCCCGCCACCGTTGCCTGATCCGGTTCCGCTGGTTTGGTCCCCTTCGAAAACTTCCTGTCCCCCTTCCTTGAAAGCCGCCTCGGATGCATCGGATCCTGATTGCTGACGACAACACTGCCAACCGCGAACTGCTGGAGGCCTACTTGGTCAACATCGATTGCGAATTGGAAACGGCGGTGGACGGGGAAGACACGCTGGCCAAGGTCGCATCGTTCCAACCGGATTTGATCCTGTTGGATGTGATGATGCCGAAGCTGAGCGGATTCGAAGTTTGCGAAAAACTGAAAGCCGATTCAGCAACCAGCAACATCATGATCCTGATGGTCACGGCTCTCAGCGAGCTGGGTGACATCGAGCGTGGCGTTCAAGCGGGCACGGATGATTTCTTGAGCAAACCCGTCAACCGAATTGAGTTGACCAAACGGGTCGAGAACATGCTGAAGCTCAAAGGCACGACCGATGAGCTTTCGCGTCTACGGCTCTACATCCAAGAGATGGAAGAACGCTGATCAAATTGAGGAGCCGCCACTCAAGTGGGCTCCAGCGGATACAATCGGGCAAGAAGTATGCGTGTCACGCCGATTCATCGCATCAGCCATTCGCTTTTCTCTTCAACCGAATCACATCCGATTCACTCGAGGGAAGTTGCCGAGATCTTGGAATTCGCGTGATCGTGACTCGATCCCCGATCCATCGTCCCCTAGGCCGACATGTTTGACAGTTCGCTTGATGCGTTGTGCTTGTTGCCACCTCGATTCGGTTCTGGACGACGAGGTGTCCCACCGACGCCTCCTTCGTTTCAGGTTCAGCGAGCAGGCGGTTCGACGGTCGAACTTCCCACGCGATTGTTCCTGGACGAAGCCCCCTGGCATCGTTGGTCTCCCAAGGTTGCGCAGGCTTTTGCGGAACAACTGCAGCAGCACGGCATCCTGACGTCGTACTTGCACAGTGAACTCGGTGGTCGGGATGACTCCGATGAGGACCAAGAACAAACTGAACCGGAGGCCGCGCATCCACTGCAGATGCTCCCCTACCGGAGTGAGCGATACGGTTTGAGTGCGGACGACTTTGACACTGCCACCGTGATCGACGTTCGTTTATCACCACTTCGAGATGCGTCGGGACGTTTCGCCTACAGCGCCGAGCAGATCCGACGCTGGGAAGCCACACCGGAGGAACAACCATTGTCGGGTGGTGGCTGGGTATCCGCGTTCACGCTTCCGCCGGACATTGTGGATTTGGATAGCCTCCCAAACAAAATCCATCAGCTAAGGCGACTCGCACCTCAAGCGGCGGTTTTGGTGAGCGTTACCCCAGAATGGCTTTGGGAAAATCGCGAAACACTCGCAGCGACTCCGGCGGACGCATTGCTAATCCGGTCCGGTCAAATTTCCGTGTCAGGGATCCAGTTCGCCGAACTGCTGAACCAGTTGATTCGCCAACCGGACGTTCCGCCACTCTGGCTTTCTCCGCCCCGCTGGGACCAGCAACGTGTGGCGACCGTTGATGACTGCATCAAACTCGTGTCGCTGGGTGTATCCGCAATCGCGATTGATGGTTGGATGGACGAAGTCTTTGCTGAAATCGACCAAGTTCCAGAACCGTCGATCTATTCCGGCAGTCCTGCCAACCAACTGAACCAGTCCATCTCTCCCATCCTGGAAGAGTATCTGCTACCGATGGTTGAACGATTCACGGCATTGATGACCACGATCACCCGTTCACCAAGCCTGGGTTCATTCGACCGAGAAATCGCGGCTCGCCTCGATGTCCATTACCTCGGGAAATGAGCTACCGATAAACGGCCGCCATCAAACGAAAACAGCCTTCTCACAAGAATGAGAAGGCTGTTTGGCTTTCGATTGATGATGAAGATCAGTCTTCGTTCGAAGGCGATTTGGCTTCGTTGCCCATCAACATCATCAGCATTGGAGCGCCTTGTTTTGCACCACCGTAGGTGTAACCCGCTTCCAACGCACGTTCGACGCGTTCTTTGCACTCGGTCAAGTGTGCCAAGCTGTAGGCATCCATCTTGTTGCCACATTTCTCGATGGTCGAACCCATGCGACTGGACAAGGTTCGCAATTGCATGCGAGCCAAGTTGCTGATCGGATGGTACGCCGCAGTGTCTTGACCTTCTTCCAGGACCAAATCCACCAAACGCTGAATGTGTTCGCGTTGCAGATTTCGACGCAGCGAAGTGATCATCGGCTTGCGATCGTTTCGATCATCAGGACAAGGTTGATCCAATTCTTCCCAAACTGCATCGCTGACAGTGTTCAGCACCTCGGGAAGCGTCAAAGCATCCGTTTCAGCCGGAAGACGAAGTTCGTTGTCATAAACCCGACGCAAAGTCGTTGGGTTCATAATCAATGTCAGCGTGCTGGCTTGCATTCCCAACACTCGGTCGTGAATCGGCCAAGTTGCTTCGTTTGACATTCCGCCACGACCGTTGTCGAGCCATTTGTCGATGCCCAAACGTTCCAAAATTTCGGTGGTCAGACCGTAGGACTCGTCTCGGAAGCTGGTCTTGATCACGAACTGCAACGCGGCACGTTGATCGGCAGCAGGCACGACTTCGACGGGAACCCGATTTCCTGGATCGCCCTTCTTGTCCCGGTTAACAAATGCACCGCCAATCCAGTTGGACATCATGCTGACCGCTTTGGTTTGAATCGCCAAAGTCAGCTCGTATCCACGTCGAGCTTTCGCCCAACTGTCACCGTCTTTGACAAACTTCTCAAGCAAACGATCGCGATAAAGCTGAGCCAAACGCATTTGCTCTTCGGCATAGGTCAGAGGATCTTTGCCGAAGTCGTAGCGACGAGCGTATGGGTCTGGGCCGCTCGTGTCTTCGTCCGTGCAGAATTGCAATTCAGGCTCGGAGCATCGCTTGAGGATCTCCTTCAACTTCGAGTCTTCGAATGTGTAACCATATTCGATCGCCCAGAAATCATAGGGACCGATGTCGATCATGGCATAGTCGCCTTGGGTTTCACCAGCTTCATAGCGGTAGTTGATGGGGCAGTAATCCATCACCGATGCGGTGAACGTTTTCTTGCCCTTCAGTTCTTCGCTGTTGATCTCGTCGATCGTGTACAAAGCCGAAGCCTTGAAGTTGTGACGCAACCCGAGTGTGTGGCCGACTTCGTGTGCGACCAAGTCTGCCAACAAGGGACCGACGAACCATTCTGGAATTCCGTCCAGCAGTTCATCCTTTTCTTTTTCCTCTTCCTTCTTGGCGACTTCTTTCTCATCATCGTCAGACTTCTCGTCGTCCTCGGCTTCTTCATCCTTCTCTTCTTCTTCGCCTTCTTCGGATTCCGAGTCGTCGTCTTTCTTCTCTTCTTTGTCAGCCTTTTCGGCTTCAGCCTTCTTTTTCGCGTCTTCTTCTTTCTTCTTTTCGGCTTCCTCGTCGGCCATCAGGGCCAAGCCCCAATTCATGCGAGCGAATGCCAAATCCATGCTTCGTCCAGAGGCCGCCATGCACAGACCATTCTTCTGACTGACTTGTCCCATCAGCCCGTCGTATTCGTCATCGCCCAGCAACGCCGGGTCAGCCTGTGCCATCGCGAAACCAGCCATCGGCTGCTGTGCTTCCATGGCATACTTTGCTCGCAGAGCGTTGGCTGATTCCTTGGCTCCCATTCGGACACGCGGGTCCCAATTGGGGTGACTTCCCAGCCATGCCAATGTTTCGGCGCTCACGCCTTCCATTGCCAATTGGGGCATCAAGTCGTTGTAGTTGAAATTGAAGTGACGAATCCAACCATCGGTCAGGATGATATCGGCATCCAAAATCTGTCCGGTTTCAGGGTGCACTCGACTTGGGCCGATCGCAGTTCCAACGTCGTTGTTCAACCATCGGATGAAGTTGTATCGAACATCTTCCGGATCCTTTTCCATGTGGATCTTGCTGACCGCGTCTTGATACTCGATCACGATTGCGTCAACGATTCCGACTTTCTCGAACGCCTTGTTCCAGTAGTCGACGCCCTGCTTGATCCAGCGACGATAGCGAACGGGAGCAGTGTGCTCCACATAAAAGCGGATTGGCTCTTTGGGTGGGCTCAACTTCAGCTTTGGATCACGCTTTTCGAGCTTCCATCGATTGATGTAGCGAACTTTCGTTTCATCGTCTTGGTATTGGCTCAAATCCGAGAAGGAGGTCACAAAGAACCCCACTCGCTCATCGGCTTCCCGCGGTTTGAATCCACTCGAACTGCTTGGCACTTCGCTGAATGAATAGTGAAGTGTTTGCAAGCGGCCGCCACGGCCAACAACTTCAAACGCCAGTTCGACGTTTTCGGGAAATACCTTGGCTGCTTCGACCGTGAACAATCGGCTGTTGGCCAATCGAACCGACGAACCAAAGAAGGTGGTCGCGTTGCCGATCAACAAGCTGTCCATGTCGACGACAGGACCGCCGCTGGGGCCCATCGCCAAAATTGGCACGTCGAGCAAGACACGGTCGGTGAACAATCGTTTGACCGATGCTTTTGATTCCGCATCGCCAGTGGCCCGGATATCCAAGTTTGGGGCGATCAACGCGAGGCGATTGTTGTAGCGACGCCACTGAACGACCCAGTCACCGGATTGCAATCCGGCGTAGCGATCACCGCTACTAAGGGTCAAAGCAACGAAGAACTTTTTGCCCGCGAAATTCTTGGGCAACTCGGCGATCACCGAGGCTTCTTTTTCATGTTGCCAGACGTTGAACAAGCCTTTCTTGGCTTGCTGATCGGAAACTGGAAGCTGCTTGTAGCCTTCAGAGATTTTTGAGAATGGTGGCAAGTCGGCGGCGGAACTGGTCAACGCGCTTCCAACAGTTGTCACCGCTATGGCGGCAATCGTGGCCACGACACGGCAGATTCGATTCATACCCAATGCTTCCAATGGTTCGTTCGAAAAAGGGAGGGAGAGTCAAGACTACGTTAAAATAAGCAGTCTCGGCGGGTTTCGTTCACAGTCTCTTCACTGTTTTATCCGATAAAGTCGGCTCAAACCAAACATTTTGCCGGACCAATTGATACAAACGCTCACTGAGCAGAGTTTGCGACCACACGGCGACCAATAAGCGGGATTGGGACGCCATTAGAAACAGCCACCCGTTAGCGGCCCTTCGCAGGAATTATCCTGGAAATTCAACCAAAACGATCGGATCATCTTCCGATTGTCGGTATCCCCGCAGCCGATCCAACGCATCGTGATCTTCCATCTGGCAAATCGCCCAAACCGCGATGGCTCGCAATTCAGGATCGGGATCATCCAAGGTTGTGAACAACAGTTCGATCGCGTCGCGACGCTTTTGGTTCCCCAAAACAACGATCGCGTTTCGCAACATTCCTCTCCGCTTTGTTCGCCAAAACGGCGTCCGCCGGAACTGACTTCGAAACTGATCGTCGGTCATCGAGAAAAGCGAAGTCAGCTCCAGCCAACCATCATGGTCACTCGACGCAGATGTTGGCTCACGATGCCCTCGCAAACCGTTCGTCTCGTTTTTCTGTCGCGAAGGACGCCGGTTCCAAGGACAAACCTCCTGGCAAACATCGCATCCAAACGCCCACTCACCAATGCCACTGCGGAGCGATAACTCAGGCAGATCAGAATTCTCAATTGTCAGGTAGCTGATGCATTTGGACGCATCTAATACGCCAGCACTGGGAAATGCATCCGTAGGACAGGCATCCAAACATGCCGTGCAGGTTCCGCAGTGGCTGGAATCATGAGGTTGATCGATTGGCAAATCGATGTCCACTAAAACACACGCGAGAAAGAAGTAGCTGCCCAATTGCTTGTTCAGCAGCAAGGTGTTTTTGCCTCTCCATCCCAAACCGGCGAGCACCGCGACTTCGCGTTCCATCAATGGCGCGGTGTCGACAATTCCCCGAGCGTTCGCTTCTGGGATCTGATCGCGAATCAATCGAACGATCCGTTTCAATTTTGGATGGATTACATCGTGATAGTCGACACCCGACCATGTGTAGCGAGCGGTCTTGCCAAATGCCAATCCTTCATCTGAAGGGGCCGCTCCGCGGTCCGAGGCGTCGTAGTTCATTGCCAAAACAATGATTGACTTGGTTCCTTCGAGCACTCCGCCGGGATGGCGGTAGGCATCCAGCCGACGTTCGATGTAGTCCATCGAACCGGCGTAACCAGATTCAATCCAATCGACCAATTGATGGAACCCTTCGCTGGTAATCGCAGGTGCGATCCCCATTGCTGCGAAACCTTCTGACAGAGCAGTCTCTCGGATCTGCTCAACCAAATCGTTCACGACAAACCGGCTTTTCGATCACGGATGAGAAGCGATGTCAGATCGCTCCGACGGACAGTGGCAACCAACCGATGCGGTGGCTCATCGGTGACAACAGGCACACAGTCATCCGTTGTATGCCGGAACAACTCCACCGCATCTCGTACGGGCTGCGCGGGATGCAGCAGAACCTCTGGCGGAGTCGCCAGGTCACCGGCGCGAACCAGGTGATCAGAATGGGGATCGAAAAACGCTTGATTTAGCAAATCAAACCGAATCAAGCCGACAACGCATCGGTCTTCATCAAGAACCGGGAATGTGTTGTCGTGCGAATGCTCCACGAAGTGAACGACTTCGTTGAAGTCCGCGCTCTCGGCAATGCCCACGACGCTGCGACGCATCACCTGTTCGACTCGCATGCGTTCTGACAACGCTTGTTTCTTGCTCAGCAAACCAGCCGAACCCGCCAACCGAGTGAACACGTTTCGCAACGCACCAAGTGGCGTCCCGAACGTGTGGTGGATGGAGTTTGCAATCGGCATCTCACCGCTCTTCAGCACCGCCGCTCGAGTCAACAACGGTCCTAAAATTTCAAAAACAACCACGGTTCCGAGGATGATTGTCTGCACTTCGCCGGCCATCTCAGGATTTCGCGAAGTCGCAGTCGCGGCCAACGAAATAGCGACACCCGCCTGAGCCAACATCGCGGGGCCCAACCACGTTCGGACTTCCACCGGGGCACCCGTTCGTGACGCCATGAACCAAATGCCCGCGACCTTGCCAACACTGCGCAGCACCACGTAGCCAGCCCCGATCATGCCGACATCCATCAGCAGGTTCAGGTCCAGCTCGCTTCCGTGGACCGAAAAGAAAACCACGGTGAGAAGACCACCGATCGAGTCCATTTGGGCGGTGATCTTTTGCGTTCCGCTGGAGGAATTCACCACGACCAAACCGACGACCAGAAACACCAACATGTATGGCAGTTCCCACGATTCGCTGAGGCCGAGCATCAACGCCGAAGCACCAACCAGCAGCACCAACCATCGCCGAGTGTGCATGATTTCGCAGGCGTAGCTGATCACCAACCCGCCAACCAACCCAAGCAAGAAAGCTCCGCCGAGAGACCGCACCAATAGCAACACGGTTTGGCCGATCGAGCTTGATGCGTCGCCGCCAGCCACTTCGATCGCCAACCAAACCAATTCAAAAGCGATCACCGCGACAAGGTTGTTCAGTGTCACCAGCGTTCCAGTGAGACTGGTCACGGGACCTTCCGCATTGGTTTCCCGCAGCACGAACATCGTCGTCGCCGGTGCAGTCGCAATGGCCAAGGTCCCGAGCAAGGCAGCTTGTGCCGCCGACATGCCCAACAAATAGGTGCCAACGGTCACCAGAATGACGGTGAACACCAACTCGCCAAACGAAAGCGGAATCGCTCGACGCGAGATTCGCCGGATTTGATCAAATGGAAACAGCGTGCCGAGGTAGAACAACACCAAGGCCATCGCGAGTTTCGTGAGCGGTTCCAGCACCAAATGATGCTCGTGCGGAATCACATCGCCAAAGCTGGGGCCAAGAAGCAGTCCAGCAATCAGGTAGGCGGTCACCTTCGGCAATCGCAAGAATTCGCTGGCCAGCCCCGCCAACAAACTGGCGGTCAAAAGCATTCCCAAGGTGGTCGCGATGTGCACCATCTCAACGGAACTTGAGTGCGATTCGCTCGCGACGGCGCTTGCGTCAGCAGCACCTAACAAAAGGGTTCCGATGGTGTCGATCATGGCAACTAGCGAGCGAAGGGCCGAGACGTGAGTCTGCCAAAACCGGCAAGCAGGGCCGCAGTTTAGCTAGATTTTCATTTCACCGACATAGAACCTTTCGCTCAAATTGAGAAGCCCGCCGCATCCATTCAGACACGACGGGCTTCGTCAAAATTCAGTTCTGTGAAGCTGCAGAAATCAGTCTTCCGTTTCGGCAGGGGCCTCTTCCACGACTTCATCGGCAGTTGTCTCTTCCTCGACCGAAGGCTCCGCATCGGATGTGTCACCTTCGCTCTCGCCTGCCGAATCATTCGATTCCGCCTCGGCCGAATCCGTGTCGCCGGCCTCTTCTTTCATCTCCGCATCATCGGCGTTTTCTGCCTCAGCTTCGGCTTCTGCTTCAGCCGATTCCGTCTCGGCAACTTCTTCACCGTCCGTCTTCTCGGCTTCCATTTCGCCTTCTGGCTCCGCAGCGGTTTCTTCCTCAGCTGAGGCTTCCTCCTCTGCGGCGGCTTTCTTCTCAGCTTCCGCTTTGGCAGCTTCTTCTTCCAAACGACGCTCTTCGGCTTCCAATTCAGCCTGTCGTTTCTCTGCCAAGTCCTTTTGAGTTTGACGAACTTGTTCGTACATGTCTTGATCGACTTGCCCGTACTCACCCATCAACTCAACGAATGCTTTCAGCGGGAAGTCGTCCGGCATTTCATCGGAATCGATCGCGATACGATAACGACGCAAGGACTCGTACAAATCCTGAGCTGTATCATCAATCACGAGGATTGGGTAATCGTCGAAGATCTTGGCCCAAACCTCGAAGGCTTCTTCGTACAGTCCGATTGCTTTCTCAAGCTCAGCGTCCGCGTTCGCCTTCTCGGCTTCGTAGATCAATCGGCGAGCTCGAACGGTCCGTTCTTCTTGTTCCGCGAGAGCCAACGTGTCCCAGTAGGGATAGTTGATCTGTTTGCGGTAGCCTTCAGTCTTCAGAACTCGTTCGTCGAGATCCTTGATGTCTTCGACCAACTGAAGAGCCTGAAGCTGCTTCGACTGCTGAGTCGCTCGAGCGACGGCGTCGTAGTCAACTTTGACTGATTCTTCAGCTGCTTTTGCGATCGACTGCTGAGACTTCGTTCGCTCCTCTTCGGGAGTCGACAAAGCATCACGTTGAACTGGAGCAAGCTTCTCGATCGCCTCCGCTCGAGCATCGAGGTAAGCATCACCAGCGACTTCTTCCAGCAGATTGATTTTGTCTTCTCGCTGGCGAATCAATTCATCCAACTGACCGAGCTTGATTGTGAAAGCAGCCGTGGTGGGAACCGATCGATTGCCAAAGGCTTTCCAATCAGTTGACGCCAACTGCCAAGCATTTTGAGCTCGCTCGTCCAAGATGCCTTCTGATTCGATCGCTTCGGCATGTTTCAGACGCCATTTTGGTCCGGTTTCGTAGAAGTTCAGTGGTGTCTGACGACGAATCTGGACACCGGATTCGACCAAGTCGTAACCTCGGTTGAGCCACAATCGACCGACCAACCAATTGTCCGGTTTGTTTGTCGGACCACGAGCTTCTGGGCTGTCGACGGCGATGTCTTCTTCCAAGAGGTCTTCGTGAAGCTTGTCGTCTTCGGAGAACAGTCGACGAAACTGCTCTTTCTCATCCGACATGCCCATCTTCTGGCCATAGAACCAACCGGTGTACCAAACCAAGCGTGGTGCTTTGCGGTTTTGGTTCACACCTTTGGTCAGGAACTCAGTCCCCTCGCGGACCATTTCGTATCGTTGACGATAATCGTCGAACTCGGTCGAAACGTTGTACGCCAAGTTGTGAGCCTGGAATTCCCAGACCTTGTCAAAGTGAGGCTGCAACAATGCGATGTTGTTGAGCGTTGCTTTCAAACGGTCCCACTCGTGCAGAACACGATAATCGTGCGACTTCTTCCAGAGCAGCGATGCCGCCACCCCACGAAGCCCCAATGAAGCGAGCTTCATTGTTTCACTGGCAGGGCTGATTTCACCGAGATCGCTCTCGGCAATGTCATACTTGCCTCGCAACTGAGCCAAGCGGCCGCCGCCTTCCCCGCCACCACCGCTGGGTTGCCCCAACAGGTACAAGGGAATCAGCATGACCACGAGGATCATCAGATAGACCAATTTACGTCGCAGAACAGTAGTGCGATTCATGCCGCGATCTCACGCGATTTCAGGATGAAATAACTAACAATAAAGGCAAGCAGGACATACCCGAACGTTGCCGTGGCGTGCCGCGCGAGCAACGCACCGAAAATATCAAAGCCCGATGCGGCGTACTCCGCCGTCTCGACCATTTTGGGAAGGTTGGGCAGTGCCGTAGCGATCGCGTCGAGGCCGTAGACAATAGCCGCGTCGACCGTTTTGATCACCTTTGCCGCGACCGTGTCGACGTCCAACTGAGTCGTCATGGCGTCTTGTCGAAGCAGACGAACCATCGATTCAATTGGTCCGCCTCCACGCTCGATACCACTGTCGATGTAGTGACGGGTATCGAACACTTGTTCCGCAGAGAAACCAAGTAGCACGCAGACGAAGGTCGAGATCATCGCGACGGGTCCAGTCAAAAACGTACTGAACATGACGCCGAAAGCGATCACCATCGTCATCTGCAACCAAATAGATCCGTAAGCTTTGGTGAGGTTCCAACCAAACGAATTGTCGGCAGGGTGCAGGTAAACACCGCTCTTTGTCACACCCAAGTACTGAGCGCGATCGAGGCAGCGAACGATGATCATAATTTGGCCTTTTTCGTTGACCAAATCTTCAAACACGTTGAGCATGCGGGTTTCGCTGCCGTCAGTGCCCTCGATCTCGAGCGGCAAAATCTTTTCGTCGACTTCGTACTCGTCGACGATAAAAGCAACCGGATTGCTTTCGATGGCTTTGTCGGGGTGCTTCATCGTGACCGAACCACGGATGCCAGTTTCAATGTCGCCCTTGTAGGAACGATAAGCTCGCAACGAGAGGTCAACCGGAATGCCATCGGGGTAGCGTTCTTGCGTCACGTTATCAAACGTGAACTCGGCGGTACCGAGTGAGCCGCCTTCAACGTAGCCGTGCTCGATCTTGCGGTTGCCTTTGGCGACACCGATCAGACGTGCAATGCCCGTGCTGCTGTATCCACCGGCCAAACGCTCATTCCCGACGTCGATGCCTTCCTCTTGCAAGTTACCCGATCGGTCTCGGAAACGAATCGAACCATAAGATGGGATCCGAGCTCGCAGTGCACCTTGGGGCGGCCCGATCTGGAATGTTCCGTCTTCGCTGCGACGAACGATGTGACGGTGACCACGGACAATGTTCGTGAGCCCTTCGCCGGTTTCGTCCAACTTAAACGTGTGGGAGTGGAACTGGACGTAGTCCGTCTCGCCTTCGTATCCACCACCTGGCAATTCGCGAACTTCGACGACTTCTTGGTGGGTGTGATCCAAACCACGGACCACAAACAACCAACTGAGTAAACCCATCGGGACGAGGATCATCGTGCCGACGCCAACAAAACCCAGCATTCGACCAGCGATGATTTCAGTCGCTCGGACGGGTTTGGTGACAATGGTGTAGATCGTTTTGTTTTTGATGTCTTCGGGCAAGGAGAACGCACTGATGAATAGTGCCAACGCCAAGACCAAGTAGTTTGTCATCGTCAGCACGAAGCTGACGTAAAGTCGAGCGGGGTCATCGCTTTGCGGGTTGAGATACCAACCTGCCAGCAACAACAACACGACAAACAAGCCGACGATGTAAAGGACTTTTCGTCGAAGAGCTTCTTTGAACGAGAGCCTCGCGAGAGCAAAGATGCGTCGCAGGCTGGTTCCAGGCAGGTCGAATCGAAAGAAGTCACGAACAGCTCGAGCGACGGCAAAGAAGCCTTCGCCTGAACCATAACGGGACGACGAGATCACGTATCCCGCGATCAATCCCAGCACGATGGCCAAGACCAACAACACGATCCCCTTCAACGCGGCACTTTCTAGAAACGCACCGTCTCGAAAGAACCATTCTGAATACGACCAGAAATCTTCCGGTTGTAGGTTCATGCCTGTCCTCCGTCGCTGTCGCTGCTGCCATCATTGGCGGAAGCCGCGTCGGAACCTTGGGAAACTCGGCGAGCCCCCGGTCGAGCCTCGCTCTCGCGAACGATGTTGAGGAACAAGTCTTCCATCGTTGCGGTTGGGTTGTCGATTGACTGAACCGTGCCACCGTGTCGAGCAATGACGTCTGCGATTTCGGTTTTGGCCGCGTCGGACAATCCCGTCGCGTGAACTTCGGTCACGTCTTGAACCTTCAACAGGTCGCTGACTCGGCCAAGCTCTTTCAGTTCACCTTGGTGCAGAATTGCGACCCGGTCACAAACGTCTTGGACGTCGGCGAGCTGGTGGCTGCACAACAAGACGGTTTTGCCTTGGTCGCGAAGGCCGAGGATCAAGTCCTTCATTTCGCGAGTACCAATCGGGTCCAAACCGGTGGTCGGTTCGTCCAACAGGATCAGGTCGGGGTCGTTGATCAACGCCTGAGCCAAACCGACTCGGCGGGTCATTCCCTTACTGTATTCCTTCAACTGGCGGTGCTTGGCACCTTGAAGACCGACCATTTCGATCAATTGCGACACACGGTCACGCCGCTCGGAGGCGGACAAGTCGAACAGTCGGCCATAAAAGTCGAGTGTTTCGTCCGCGGTCAGAAATTTGTACAGGTACGATTCTTCGGGCAGATACCCGATTCGCTCGTTCTTGCGAGTTTCGCTGGCGTCTTGGTCAAACACCAAAACACGTCCACTGGTTGGAAACAGCAGCCCGAGGATCAGCTTGATGGTGGTGGATTTGCCGCTTCCGTTGGGGCCCAGCAAGCCGAAGATTTCTCCCGGGCGGACTTCGATGTCCAAGGACTTCAACGCGTGAACCTTTTTCCGGCCCCAAAAGTCACGGTAAATCTTGCTCAGGTTGCGGGTCTCGATGACGACCGAGCTGGAGGCGTCGGCAGAATCCGGTGTCGCGGTTTGTGGCGCGTCAGCCAAAGCCGCATTGGGTTCGGTACTCACGGATGAAGGATCCCGACTCAAAGAGAAAAGACGAATAAAATGGATGAAGGAGACTCATCAAAAATCCGAGCCTACGGAGAAGTCCCCTACGCTACGAGGCATTCTCCCAGACGGTTCGGGGTTGTCAGCCATGGTTTCTATTTTTATCACTGCGACTGTTCGATTCCCGCATGCTAACGCCGCGCGGGCGATCCATGTCCCGGCGTCACCGACCATTTCACCCCGATCACGATGATTCAGAGATCGAAAGCAGATCGACCGTGATCTCGCGAAAAAGTGATGCCTATCAAGCCGCACTGGGTTGGTTGGTCGACCGAATTGACTACGAAAAGCTGGCATCATCCGGTTCGCGTTATCGTTTTACACTGGATCGAATGCGGGATCTGATCCAGCGGCTAGGGCATGGTCAGCATCTCACGGTCGATTCCAATGAACTCGCCCAAAGCCCCCCATCCAGTGAAACGAATTCCGCCGCGGATGGACCGGCGAAACCAGACTCCATCATCCAGCCCGGCGAATCGACCGGTGTTCAAATCGTTCACCTGGCGGGCACAAAAGGAAAAGGCAGCGCCGCCACCATGGTCGCTGCACTGCTTCACCAGGCCGGATACCGTGTCGGTCTTTACACGTCGCCGCACCTGGTGCACCTGGAAGAACGGTTTCGAGTCGATGGCGAGAACGCGACTCCCGAGGAAATGATCGGACTGATCGATTCCATGCGACCGATCGTCGAGGCGATGACGGCCGCTCCCATCGGTGGCCCGTCGTTCTTTGAACTGACCACGGCGATGGCGATTGAACACTTTCACCGACGACAATGTGACATCTGGGTTTTGGAAACCGGGTTGGGTGGACGGCTCGACAGCACGAATGTTTTCCAAAGTCACGCTACTGCGATCACCAGCATCGGGCTGGACCACCAACACGTTTTGGGCGATACGGCGGAGTTGATCGCAGTCGAGAAAGCGGGAATTTTCAAACGAGACACGCCGGCTATCAACGGCGTTCCCAGCGGTCCAGTACGAGACGTGATCGTTCGAATTGCCGACCAGATTGGCGCACCGCTGACGCACCTCGGTGACGATATCCAAATCACACCCGACACGGCATCCCAAAAATGCTGGGGCAGCAGCTTCCAAATCAGCGGGCTCGGCGATTGGTTGCCAGCAGACACGGTCGTGGATTTGAAGCTCGAAGGAGCCCACCAAGTTCGCAACGCGGCGATCGCGTTGGCGTTGGTGGATGCGTTGCCCGATGTCACACGAAAGCTTCGTCCCGAACAACGCATCCATCAGTGTCTGTCGTCACTACAAATGGAAGCTCGACTGGAACGATTCGATTTGCCGGACGATCGAGTGGTGTTGCTGGACACGGCTCACAATGCCGACTCGATCGAAGCGATGCTGAACGTGTTGAATCAACGTATGCCGGAACGACAACGATCGTGCTTGTTCGGCACCAGCGCCGATAAGAATGTGCTGGCGATGCTGCAGAGAATGCAGCCACACTTCGACCGATGGACCCTCACCCGGTACGAAGGCAATCCACGGTTCGTTCCAGTCGACGATTTGCATCGCACGGCACTGCGAGCTGGATTGTCCCCCGATCACATCACCTCATTCGAGCGTCCCATCGAGGCGGTTCAGAACGCGGTCGACTCCCTCAACGTCGGCGGCGTCCTGGTCATCTGCGGCTCATTCTTCCTTGCAGCGGAGCTCCGACCATGGTTGATTCAATGCTGCGGTTCATCGCCGGTCTCGACGACTTCGACGTCTCCAGGCGGCTCATCAAGAGGCTGAATGCCGATCCGAGCGGCTCGTTCTTCCCAACGTTTTCGAGCGTATTGCTGCAAATCGACTTGTTTGTCCGACTCGTCAACAATTTCCAGTCCGAGCAGCGTTTCAACCAGGTCTTCCAACGTTACCAAGCCGACGATGCTGCCATAATCATCGCTGACCATCGCCAAATGGTGGCGTCCTTCGAGAAGGATTTCCAACAACTTGGGCAACGGCCGATTGTGCCGAACCACAGCGACGGGACGCAGGAATTCTTTTAGCTGACGGTCCGATTGGCCGCGTGTATGAGCGAGCAGCAAGTCGACCTTCAATACGAACCCGGTGATGCGATCGAGTTGCTGATCGTAAATCGGAATACGTGAGACCGGCAGATCCGCCACCTCGCCGCTGAGAGTCGATGGCTCCGTGTTGCCCGAACCGTCGCTATTCGATTCGCGTTCGGCCGACTGATTGGGCGACGCTTTCTCGAGCAATTCTCCCACGGTCATCGTTTCGGGATAAGCAATAATGACGACCCGCGGAGTCATGATGTCTTGAGCGGTCAAATCGGGCAGTCGCATCAACGACTGGAACACTCGCGATTCGTGATCGTCCAACACACCTTGTTGGGCTCCGATTTCGGCCATCGCGGACAGCTCATCTCGAGTCAGTGTGTGGTGACTCTTGCCGCCTGACAAAACCTTGGTCAACTGCTCGCTCATCCAGACCAACGGATACAACAAGACAATTAAATAGCCAACCGAGGCTGCCACCATCGGGCCGAGTGTTCGCCAGTGCAACGCACCAATGGTTTTCGGAATGATCTCACTAAAAACCAACACCAAAAGCGTCATCAACGCACTGGCGATACCAACCGCGTGACCACCGTAGGCCGTGTCACCATACAACTTAGACGCTTCTGCCCCCACGCCCGCCGCACCAATCGTGTGGGCGATCGTGTTCAAACTCAAAATTGCAGCCAGCGGGCGATCGATATTGGCCTTCAACCGGCTCAATCGTTTCGCCGCGAGAGGCTTGGTCTTTTCCAGCGTTGCGACGAACGAGGGCGTGATCGACAGCAACACCGCTTCGGCAACACTGCAGTAAAAAGAGAAGCCGATGGCCGCGACGAGATAAACTAGCAGAAGCATGGAAGTCGAATTCAGTGAAAAGGAACCGGAGCTCGGGCGTGGTCATAATACAGCACACGCAAGTCGTGTAACCGCCCACTGATTCTATCGAATCGACGTTGGGCCGGACGCTCGCGTCCCTCCGCATCGGCACCGACCGGTTCCTCGCTCCGCCGGGATTGGTAAGCTTCATCACGTCGTTCCCATGGTTCAACGGCCAATCGCATCCTGGCCAACCGCTCCTTGCCGCTCGAGCTTTGTCATGCCTGCAAAACCGATCCCATCCGGCATCGTCGTCACCGGTGCCTCCAGCGGCATCGGCCAGGCAATTGCGATCCGGCTGGCAGAATCCGAGCATTCTGCGGGCAGACACTCTCGATTCCTCATTCACTACCGTCGAAATCGAGAGGGGGCCGAATCGACCGCGACAGCGATCCGAGAACAAGATCAAGAAGCTGATATCATCGCCGCAGACCTAGCTGACTCGAACGACGTGCGGCGATTGGCTGAGGAAGCATTCGAGCTTCCCGGCGGCATCCAAACCTGGGTGAACAACGCGGGCCTGGATGTGCTGACCGGTGCCGCGGCAGAATGGTCGTTTGACGAAAAGCTTCAAAGACTGCTAGCCGTCGACGTCCAAGGCACCATCAAACTTTCGCGATTGGTCGGCGAACGGCTGAAGCAGCAAGTCTCCACCCAAAGACGGAATGACTCGATCGTACCGTCGATGACTTTCATCGGATGGGACCAAGCTCCACTTGGAATGGAAGGCGATGCGGGAATGATGTTTGGTCCAGTCAAAGCTGCGGTGATGGCGTTCTCAGCTTCGCTCGCCCAAACGCTGGCACCGCACGTGCGAGTCAATACGGTCTCACCGGGTTGGACGCAAACGGCTTGGGGACAAACCACGTCGGGTTACTGGGACGACCGAGCGAAGCATCAATCGCTAATGCACCGCTGGGGTCGGCCGCAGGACATCGCCGAGGCGGTCGCTTACTTGGCCGCACCGGAGAACAGTTTCGTCAGCGGCCAAAACATCAACGTCAACGGTGGCTGGAATCGCCGCTTTGAGGCTCCGCCAACATCTGATCGATCAGACTCGTGATCTGATCCGCCGAGTTTTCAGGGGTTCGATCGACAACCGATTCTCTCGCCTGCTGACGCATCTTCATTCTTTGCGCCGCGTCGAGCTTGGCGTAGGCGCTGATGGCATGAGCCAACGAGTCCGCTCGATCAATTTCGACGATCCAACCGTTGAATTCGTTGCGGATCAAGGCCGCCACTGCTTGGGCTCGCTCATTCCCAATCACGACCAACCCGCTGTGAAGAGCCTCGTCGACGACCAATCCCCATTCATCGCCACGGGTCGGGAAGAACATGATCTCGTGATCACGATAGGCATCACGAATTTGTTCGGCGTCGCAATTGTCTCGCCAATCGATCTTCAAGTTGTCCGGCGTCGCCACCTCTTTCAGTTCGGCCAGCAGTGGGCCGCCACCGATCAGCGTCCATTCAATCAGCAATCCGGGAGATTGACGCGCCACATCAATCATGTTCGCCAGTCCTTCGCGGACACCTTTGCGATCAATCAATTGGCCAACGGTCAACACGCGAACGCGATCGGCTGACTGGCTTTGCAGATCGCCTTTGTAAATCTTGGTTGGATCCGCCGAGTAATGAAACGGAGCCAATCGATGTTCCGGGACGCCGAGCTCAAGCAACCATTGCTTGCACTCCGGACCGTGGTACGTCACCCGGTCCGCTCGAGCGAGCAACAACGACCGCTGTTTTTTCCGCAACCATCCCGATCGACTGGCCTCGATCCACGGCGAAGTGCTGACGGCGATGACCAATTGGCACCGACGCTGGCGAAGACCAAACCAGCCCGAGCGACCGCAGTACAACGCCGCCAACATCGATCGGGCACCGAGTTCGGCCGAGACCACCACATCGGCGCGAGCCCGCC
>NZ_DDGH01000066.1:38606-47971 GCF_002337565.1 Rhodopirellula sp. UBA1907
GCCCGCCGCAACTGTTTGAGCGTATCGATGGGAAAGTGCACATAGTTCACGTCCGTGTAACCACTCGGATGATGATCGGTTCGTGTGCGAGTCCATGTTCTTTGCTGACGCACATCCAACCCACCGTCCTCGGCCTTCCATGATCGATTGCCCTCCATGGCCACGGACAGCAGCACGATCAGTTTGCCAACGCGCTGATTCCACGCTTGAGCAATCGCGATCACATCGGGTGCAAAGAAATTCAGCAGATAGACGACGGTGGCCGACGAAGCTCGTTTCACGTTGTGCCCGATATTCCTGGTCGACCGAAAAAGCCTGATTCGGCCTGGGTGGCTTCTGCTTGATCGCGTTGCGAACGTTCCGCTTCGATCATGTCGATTTGCGTCGCATCCACCAAGACCGGATAGAAGATGCACATCAACCAAACAATTGTGCAGGGCCCGGGAAAGGTTTCCAAAACGGTGTCTTCGGTCAGGCACGACAGCACAGTGAATGCAGAAAAGGCGCGAAGCAAAAGGTGCTCGCTACCAAAGATCAGGAACACATTCCAAAGCAGCAAACACGCCATCAGCGCACCTGCGATCACTCCACCGGCAAGCGTCGCGTGAAGGACCGCATTGTGGGTCGCCTGCGAAAACTCCAACATCAAAATCGGAGCCGCGTTGAAACCGTGACCGATGATTGGCCGATTCGCGATCAAACTAATTCCCTTGGCCCAAATTTCAGATCGCCCCGTTCCACTGGTGATTTCCTCCGCGTCTCCCGACTTAGAAACCTTTGCCAGAATCTTGCCAACGAAATGATCTTCTTGACCGGTGGCGTAAATCGACGTGACTCCGACCACACCCATTAGTGCCACCAAGGCAATCGCAGCGACACCCAGCCGACTGGTCAATCGATCCAAGAACAGAATGCACATTCCAAACGCACCAGCGACCAAAGCGGTACGACTCCAAGCCAAATAGGCCGCCAGGGCAAAGCAAGCCGCCAAAGGAATCGCGACGTTCAACTGCAGAGTGCCTTTGCGAACTAAGTACAACGTCGCAAGCCCACCCAACACCATCGCTCGTCCGACCGCGTTGGGGTGAGCCGTTCCGGACATCCGGTTGACCACCAAACCATCGGCCAACAACTCGGGAAACAAACCGTACTTCGGAACAAACACGTAGAAGAACAATGCCAACGTCATCGTCGCGGTGACCCCCACCAAGATCGCTGTGACCGTGCCTCGCAAACCCAACGTGAACAACGCGACGATGATGAACGCGACGTAGGCGACATTGATCAATGCCACCGCCATCGAGGCTCCGCTGATTGCGATCGGCGTGGCCAGCAAAACCAAAAAGAGGATCGTCAACAACATCACCGGCGGCAAAGTCGTCATCGTTTGACGAACGCTCGCGGAAGTCAGCACGCCGTATGCGCCGACGGCGAAAGCCATCCCTGCAATCAGCAACTTGCACGCGACTTGCCCGTCCAGCCCAACCGTCATGGTCTCAGCGTCCGACGAGATATCGAGCGGCCCAAAGAAGGTCGATAGAGCAACCAAGCACCACGTCGTGACCGCCAGCAGCGAAGATTCGTTCCATGCCGTTCGGAATTGCTGGGCGAGTTGCAGCATGGCGAAGTGGAATCGACTTAGAAAAAGCTAGCGGAGATCAAACGGCGATCGCCCTCCAGCTTAATTGGGCCGGCGTTTTTTCGAAGGCGTGTTTTGATTCCGATCCTTGGTGGCGCTGATTTCCCGCCGATTTGGCCCGATTTCCGGACCAGACTGCTCGCGTGGCCGCCGAATCGGTTAACGCGACGTTGTCCTTGGTGTTTCGAGAACGTCCGTTCTCAACCGTCTCACGCCCCAAACCGTGCAATCGGTTCATCAATCGGCCTGCGTCAAATCAGCCTCCCGCCCGCGTTCGGGTTGCCTTCCGCATCTGGGCATGGACGTTTAGAATTCGCCAAAACTTGTTCCGGAATCAGGCCTTTACCCCCGGGACATCCTCCCCATCACCCCTATGCAACCGAGCCGCCTCGAATGACTGCATCAGCCCAAGGTGTGCAAACCACTTCCGCCCAATCCTCCGCGAGCCACCCCGAGCGGGTGTTCAATTTTTCGGCGGGACCAGCCACCATGCCCGAATCGGTGCTGCGGGAAGTTCAAGATGAGATGCTGTGCTACCCCGGCGCGGGCGCGTCGATCATGGAAATCAGCCACCGCGACAAATTGTTTGTCGACGTGCTTCATGACGCCGAATCCACCATTCGCGAATTGCTGAACGTCAGCGACGATTACTCGGTCATGTTCATGCAAGGCGGAGCAACACTGCAATTCTCCGCGATCCCAGCCAACCTGCTTCGCGGCAGCGGCAAACGAGCCCAGTACGTGCTGACTGGATCCTGGGGCAAAAAAGCGATCAAGGAAGCCAAGAAAGAGGGCGACGTGGATGTCCTCTTCGACGCGGCAGAATCCAACTACGACCACATTCCGTCGGCGTCTGATTTGGCTTGCCCCGACGATGCTGCCTACATGTATTACTGCAGCAACGAAACCATCCAGGGCGTTCAGTTTCCAACGGAACCAAACTGCCCTGACTCGGTGCCGTTGGTCAGCGACGCGTCCAGCGATTTCCTTTGCCGCCCACTTCCGATCGACAAATACGGTCTGCTCTACGCCTGTGCTCAAAAGAACGCTGGTCCCGCTGGCGTGTCGGTGGTAATCATGCGGAAGGACTTGCTCGAGCAAGCCGATCCGAACATCCCCGGCTACTTGCACTTCAAGAACCATCACGACAACGAATCGGAATGGAACACTCCACCGACGTTCGCCATCTACGTGCTCGGCAAAGTCGCTCGTTGGCTTCGCGATGACATGGGTGGACTGGAAAAGATGGAATCCATCAACCGCGAAAAATCGCAGCAGTTGTATTCCGCAATCGATTCCAGCAACGGTTTTTACCGTGGTCACGCGAAAACCGATTGCCGCAGCCTGATGAACGTGACGTTCAATCTGCCCAGCGACGAACTGACCGCCAAATTCATCGCGGAAGCTGCTGAGCATAAACTCGCCGCCCTCAAGGGTCACCGCAGTGTCGGCGGCATCCGAGCGAGTATCTACAACGCGATGCCTCGCGAAGGCGTCAACGCATTGGCGTCGTTCATGAACGACTTCGCCAGCAAGAACAGCTAGACGGCATCCCACAAACCATCCATCCCCCTTCAATCTCAGTCCCCAACATGCATCGCATTCTCGTTCTGGATGACATCGCCCAAGAAGGCATCGACCTACTCGAAGCCTCCGAAGGCATCGAATACGAAGTTCGCACCAAACTCAAAGGCGAAGAACTTCGCCAATCACTCAACGAGTTCGACGCGGCGATCCTTCGCAGTGGCGTGACCATCACGCCCGAGTCCTTGGAAGGCAACACCCGTTTGCGAGCCTTGGTTCGCGCCGGCGTGGGAACCGACAACATCGACAAACCCGCCGCCACGCGTCGCGGAATCGTTGTGATGAACACTCCCGCCGGCAACACGGTCAGCACCGCAGAACACACGTTCGCAATGCTGCTCGCGATGAGCCGCAACATCGCCGCGGCCAACCAAAGCTTGGTCGAAGGCCGCTGGGACCGGAAGAAATTCATGGGCACCCAAGTCGCCGGCAAGACCTTGGGCATCGTCGGCATGGGCCGCATCGGTCGCGAAGTCGCCTCGCGTGCTCAAGCGTTCGACATGGACGTGGTCGCGTTTGATCCGTTCCTGACCGACGACCAAGCTGAATCGCTTAAGGTCCGCCGAGTGGCAACGGTCGACGAGATGCTTCCGCAAATCGATTACTTGACCGTCCATACGCCGCTGACCCCAGAAACTCGCGGTCTGATCGGCATGGAGCAACTCGAGAAGGTCAAACCCGGCCTGCGGATCATCAACGTCGCTCGTGGTGGAATCTACGACGCCGAAGCGATGGTCGAAGGTCTGAAGTCTGGCAAACTCGGCGGTGTCGCACTCGACGTTTACGAGAATGAACCTTGCACAGACAGCCCGCTGTTCGGAATGCCTGGCGTCGTCTGCACGCCTCACTTGGGTGCCAGCACCGAAGAGGCACAAACGCAAGTCGCCGTCGAAGGCATCCACTTGCTGCTGAGCTACTTGCGAACCGGCGAAATTCGTCACAGCGTCAACGTCGCGTCGCTTGATCCTAAAACCCTGGCCGAACTTCGTGGTCACCTCAACGTGGCTCACCGACTGGGATTGTTCCTCAGCCAACTACATGGTGGTGGCATCGACCACGCTCGCCTGACTTTCCGCGGCGAAGTCTCCGGCAAAGACACACGGGTTCTCAATAACGCGTTCTGCGCCGGACTGCTGGAACGTGTGGTCGAAGACGCCAATGTGATCAACTCCGAAATGCTGCTTCGTGAACGTGGCATCGAACTCACCTGCGAACGCGTTGGCGACAAAGGTGCTTTCACCAGCAGCATCACCGCTGAGGTCAGTGGCAACGGCAAAACGGTTCAAGCCGGTGCCGCAATCCTCGGCCACGAAATGCCACGATTGATTTTGGTCAACGGCTATCGTTTGGAATCGTTCTTGGACGGCAAACTGTTGGTCTTTGTCCACAAGGACGTGCCAGGAATCATTGGTCGTGTCGGAACAACGTTCGGCAGCCACGGCGTCAACATCGCTCAAATGGCGGTCGGCCGCGAAGGCGATGCTCCCGGCGGTGCAGCCATCGGCGTCCTCAGCCTCGATGGCGACGTCCCCCAAGCTGCACTGGACGACTTGCTCGCCATTGATGCGATCACGGAGTGCCAAGTCATCGACATGCCCGGTGCTGGCCAATTGCCAAGCTGGCTCAGCTAGACATTGCCCTCCGAAAGGTCAAATCCTTTTCGGACGATGCCCAATCGCGGCAAACATGACCGCATGAATCGAAAAAGGCTCGGTGAAATCACCGAGCCTTTTTTGCTGAACGTTGTATCGCCATGTCGCTGCTTTTTAGCGAACGATGCGAGCAGCGGATGTCGCCATCACATGCGGCGTATCGATTCCTTTCAGATACCCACTCTCGCCGGTCACCCGAATGGTGGCTCCCAAGTGCGAGTGCACATCGACACCGGGCGCGGGAGTGATGTATGCGAGCGTTCGTCCGCCACGATCGGTGATCGCATAGGGCGGTCGAGTTGGATCGGCTGAATAAACCTCCACCAAAGTGCCCTCATGAACGGGCAATGCCGCCGGTGCCGGAACTTCGTGAGCGACGGTCGCCGTGTTTTGAACTGGCAAGTTCGCCGGAGCCTGATTCATGGACGACGATTGCGAACCGTAGTTGATTTGCGAACCCGTTGTGACAACCGACGAAATCGGCGCGACATTGGAGTGAATGGTGGGAACAGGCGTAATCGGCGTGGGCAATCCCAACGTCTGGACAACCGTTTCGCCATCTCTTCGTTGAGCGACAACCTGATATTCGCGGCAACGAGTCGCCAAGGCGTGAAGTTGCAAGCGTTCAGCCGCTTCCGCGACCAAACCGATCTCGGGTGCGGATGCTCCACGAGCCATCAACTTAGAAAACAATACTGGCAGCGTCGCCACATCGGATTGGGCAACGTCACGCTGCACTTGTTCGATTTGAGCCGCCGCGATGGTTCGCAACTTAGGTGTCGCGGGAGGAAAGACGGCCGAGACCTGCTGGATGCCCGAAGGCTGACCTGGATTGATCGAACCGCCCATCGTTGCGACGCTCCCGTTCCCGTCCACCATTCGCGGACGCGACGTGATCGTCATGGTTGAATCTTGCGGTGCCTGTGATGTTGGAACCGTCGTGGGTGAAGCAGTTGTCGATGCCACACTCGAACCGATTGGCAACACACCACTGCCAACGACCGGCGCGGCGGCAGGAACAGCAACTCTCGGTGTAGCGGGCATCGCTTCTTCATGCGCCACCGTGGCGACGTCGTTGCTGATCGTTTCCGTACGTGCAACGCGATGGTCTTCGATCGGCACCAAATCGGGAATACGACGACTCGACCGCGTGATAGGTTCGAGATCAGCTGCCTCTTTCAAACCGCCGCCAACCAACGATTCCAGGCCTCGAGCAATTCGATCGGACAAACTTCGTGGGTGGTGATCCTCTTTCTCTTCGATCTCCGCTCCGGGATGAGCTTGTTCTTCGCTGCGACTCAAACGAGCAACACGTTCGGCCAATTCGCGACGAGGATGCGATCGTTCGGCATCTGTTTCGCTGAGATGCGTGTCGGTGTCCAAGTCCCAATCTTCGTTTGCCACGTCAGCTTCAAACTGCGACATCGCCACGCGAGGTTGTTTGGCAGCAGGAGTGGGCTCTGTATTTCCATCCGGCAAAAACATGTGCTGAGCGGGTTCGGGTCGCTTCAAACTCGCAACCAAAGCTTCCGCGGTCGCAGCGGTTTGGTCGCGATGAATCCAGCGAAACTCACCGGAAGGTGGCACGACTCGGTACCAGGTTTGTGGCCCATCGGGTCCTTCCCGTTCGCTGCTTCCAACGATCGTGACTTCTTCGCCTTTCGCCAACTGAACCTGCCAGCGGTAGCGACGCGCACGGCCGAGATTGGTTCCGATCCACGCAACCGTTTTGTCTTCCGTCACCGTGGCAGATCCCAGGACATCACCACCGCTTTGTCGCTTTGGCTGGGCTTGTTGGCTGAGTTCGACTGCATCGGCAGCAACCCAGCAAAAGCTTTGCTCGACGGGACGCACGCCCAACCATCCATCACCTGTTTCGACGTAGACCTCGAGTTCCTGTCCGTGTCGAACCGCTTCGGTTTTGTAGTATTCGCCCGATGGCCCACACCGAAGATGGGCTCCTTCATCGGATACAAACACCAGGTAGGGCTGGCTGACCGTGTTGGCGGAATTGTCTTGGCCATTCGCAGAACCAGCGACGGTCGCAACAAAGGCTAGACCGCCCAAAACGAATTTCAGAGCGAGGGATGACAACATCCCCGCGTGCAGCGAAGGGTTGGCGGTGTGTTCGTTCATCAAAACACTGCGTATGGCGCGGAAAACCGGATGGTGCCGTCCCCAGACCAGCCTGATGAGACGGCGATGCACCTCAAACCAGGGCATCACACCGATCGATAGCTAGATTCCGCCCTCCGCGACAAGATCAATCATTCGCGAAGCACCACTGAGCCGCCGATTTCAAACGCCCGGGCGAATTTCCCAGGTTTGGCCCACCACTGAGGCTCGACCAACCACTCAGGCCACTAGCCGACGCGAATCTCGCACGGAGGAGAGCATCGAACTTCGGCGTGAGCGTCCTAACATTCTCGTCAGATCCGGTCTTCGGATCCGCTCGCTTGGAGGGCCGCGACGACTTCGCGAACCCGTTCCTCGGAAGTCTTGGGCGCCACCAAAGTCGCGTCCGCGGTTTGCACGACAATCAGATCGTGAACGTCAATCGTCGCGATCGTGTGCCCGGGGTTCCCATGAATGATGCAACCACTCGAATCAACATTCACATGCGATCCGACGACGGCATTGCCGAATTCATCGGCCGGGTGAAGACGAGAAACGGCTTGCCAGCTTCCAACATCGTCCCAGTCGAACGGTGCCTCGATGACGACGACCGGTGAGTGTCGTTCCATCACGGCGTAGTCGATCGACTTGCCTTCGATGGCGGCAAATTCTTTTTGCAGCACCTCATCGTATTCGTCGGTGCCAATCGCATCCGAGATCGCTTCGATGTGCGAATACATTTCAGGTTCGTGTTGCTTGAGCGCATCCAAAATCGTTTGGGCCTTCCAAAGGAAGATGCCGCTGTTCCACGAAAACGTTCCCTCGTCCAGATACTTCTTCGCAGTCTCCGAATCAGGTTTCTCTCGGAACGTTTTGACTTTGTACGCCTCATGCCCCTCAATCACGTCGCCGCGTTGGATGTAGCCAAACGATTCCGCCGGATAGGAAGGCTTGATCCCAAAGGTCACAATCGCATTGGGGTGCTCGTCCAAGATCGCTTCGCCACGACGGACACCCTCAGCGAATTTGTCATGATGCAAAATCACGTGATCGGAGGGGCAAACCAACATCACCGCATCGGGATCTTCGTGAGCCACCAAGGCCGCGGCCAAACCGACGCATGGTGCGGTGTCGCGTCGACATGGTTCGCCAACAATCGTTTCGCGACGAAGCTCGGGCAACTGCTCCGCGATAGGCTCAACCAATGCGACCGAAGTCAACACGTGTGTTCGCTCAGCCGGAATCACCGAACTAAGCCGATCTCGCGTGGCCTGAATCATCGTGCGTTCGCCGGCGAGCGAGAGCAACTGCTTTGGCTTGGCCTTCCTAGAAGCGGGCCAAAAGCGAGTTCCGCTGCCACCTGCCATGATGATTGCGTGAAGCATGAATCGAATCCGTGTTGAAAGTCGAGTCGAATGGAGAAAAGAATTCTGCGGCTATTTTTCCGATTGATTGATCCGCTCACGCAACAATTGCAATGCGGTGGAGAAAATCTCAACGTCGGGAGCGAGCTCTGCCGCCCGTTGTAATTGCTTTTCCGCAGCAAGCAAATCACCAGACAAATACAACGCCAATCCATACCGGTATTGAACGTCGGCGTTGTTGGACGCCAACTTCGCATCGCGTCCCAACAACGGTAATTCATCGCGTCGAAGCTGAGCCGCTTTCTCGGAAGCTTGATTCATCAATTCGTTCAGAGCCCCACTGCCGCCGAACAACTGAACAATCGCTGACTGTGCTTCGCGAGACTGAGCCGCGGCGGAGACCAATTGATCCAGCATCGACGCATAATTGGTCCGAGGCCCGGACATACTCGGCTGGACCCGGATTGCATTCTGGTAGGCTTCTGCAGCTTCCAGATAATCGCCGCGTTGCTCGCTAAGTGACGCCCACGCCATGTGAGCGCCGGCACGGTCAGAGGCCAACATCAATTCGTCTTCGATCGCATCGATCGCCAGGTCGGCTTGCTTTTGTCGCGTACCAGAAAGCGTCTGATAGCCACCTGACGACACCAATGCCTTCGTCGCTTCACTGCGAACCAAACGGGACGGGTCCGCTAACAACGGCATCAACGTTTTTACCGCGTCCGACGGTCCGCTGGCGCCCATCACGCGTGCCGCAGTCGCACGAAGGATTGGATGTTCATTCGAATCTTTGAGCACTGCTTTTGCCGCGGAAATCGCCTCACGTCCTCGACCGCTTTGCAGCAACTCGTCGAGCGTGGTGGCACGAGCCAATACAGGAGCTATCTCCGGCGGCTCCATCACGTATCGAAGTGCTTTCGCGATCGAGCCTGAATCACCGCTTCGCAAGCCGTGCAAAATTTCGCCGTAGTGAGCCGGTGTTTGCCGGTCGTCGCCGTACCATCGATCACA
>NZ_DDGH01000066.1:48129-103476 GCF_002337565.1 Rhodopirellula sp. UBA1907
TCGCCGTACCATCGATCACACGCTTCGTCGCACCATTGGTCGGTTTTCGAAATCGCCTCCGCAACCTCTTCGTCGCCTTCCGAAGCTGCCAACAACCAATCTTGGTACAAGTCCAGCGACTCACGCTTGTCTGCCGAGATGTTCTCAAGCTGATCTTTCACATGGCAACTGCTACATGCATTCGGAGTTCCAATCGAAACCGACAAGTCCGGTCGCGGCACACGCAAGCTGTGATCGCGGCGTGGATCGACTTCCATGTATGTCGTGTGGGGCATGTGACAATTGACGCACTTCGCACCCTCGGAACCAACCGCATGGTGATGGTGCGATGGAACGTCGTACTTTCCTGCGGCATGCTGATGGCAAGACGTGCAGGTTTCGTTGCCCGGATGCTTCAGTTCCAGCGAATGCGGGTCGTGGCAGTCAGTGCAGCGGATGCCTTTATGAAACATCTTGCTCTGCACAAACGATCCATACACGTAAACTTCGTCTTTGATTTGTCCGTCGTCGTGGTACGTGTCGCCGCGAAGCAGTTCCAAGTTGAAGTGGCTGCAGAACGGATCGCCCGCTTGGTAATCCGCATCCATCAGGCTCCTGCGACTGTGACACGGCGCGCACGCTTCCAATTGTCCCGTGGCGTCTTCGCCTTTCAACTGAGCCAGCCCGTAACCGTGGTGTCGATCCCAGAAGAGCGAGTTCCCACGGGCCATCTCGATGTGCAAACTCGCGGGGCCGTGGCACGCTTCGCAACTGACGTCGATCTCTGAAAACGTTGTGTGATAGGTCAGTGTTTCAACATCGTGGTTTGTCTTCAAATTGGTCGAGTGACAATCCGCGCACATGGTTTGCCAACGCTGAGCAACACCGGTCCAGTGCAATGGATCGTCGGGCTCAAGCTTCTCGGGCACATCCGGCGGACGCAGATAGAACCATTCTTTGCGATGGGTGTCCCAACTGATCCTCAAGACTTGCAATCGTCCAATCTCGTCATCGCTCGATTCGGGGTCGCGATCGAACTCCACCATGTATTGCTGCAGTGGATCCACTCCGAAGACGTACTTCACCTCGAAGTCTTGCATCTCGCCATCGGGTCCCTCGGTATGAACCATGAACCGGTCACCGTCTCGAAACAGCCGGTTCTGCAATCCGTCATGCTCGAAGACGACATCGTTGAAATCGCCGATCACGCTTTCGTCGGTTGCCACATCCATGGCCAAATCATGGTGAGAACCTTTGAATGCCAACGATTCGGTTTGATGGCATTCGACGCATGCATCTCGCCCGACATAAGTGGCAACCGCGGATTTCGGCAGACCGGTGAAATAGTCCGCTGCAACGACGCCCGTGATCAACACGACCAGAGAGACGAAGACCAGCGTCAACGGTCGCTTGAGTTGATTTCGAAGGGCGAGAAGCATGAAGAGAAGACGGGGAAGGGAGGGGAGGACGGATCACGACCGATAGCGATCCGGTCCAAGGCGAGGCGGGATCCTCGAGTTTACTCTCTGGAGGCGTTCAGGCCACTCTGCATCAGTTGAACCGCACGCAACCGCATCTGATAAACAAGCGTCTCGACCGGAAGCATGTCCGCTCGAGGTTTCGCAAGATCATCGCCGCTAACGATTCGCGGGGCGCGATTTGTTTTCGAAAACTGACTCGCTTTCTCCAATCTTCGTGCGGTCGCCAACAATTGTTCAGCCAAACGGAACGTCTCGATTGGCCCGGACGATCGTTTGGAGACAGATTCGCCCGATTCTGGACTGGTCGAATTCTCGCCAGCGACATCGCCGAGAGGATCGATTTGAGAGTCCAAGACGGATCCATCCAGCACGCTGCCACGTCTTTTGATGACGCTCAGCACGTCGTCCAACATGCCATCACCGGTTGAATTGAGCGGATCACCATCAAGTGCTTGCTGAATCTTTTCTGCCGCTTTGTCGGGAGGTGCACCGCTGGGCGTCTTCACCGTCGGCAACTCAGCTTCTTTCCAATCGTCCGTTGGCGGCTGAGCGATTGCCGCCGTGGCAATCGACATCAACATCACGGCGGGAGTCATCCGGCCACCAAACCAACGACTTTTCTTCGCAGAGTGATCCATGGGTCCATCCGTTGGGAGTGTCATCGGGTTCCATCTTGTTCGGGACGCGGTGCTTTACGGCCTGGCATTTGAGCCGGCGGCACAGCAACGATTCGTCCACCGCCGGGCGTGCTCGCCGAAACCAATCGAGACGTTGCGGCTGCTCTTCGGCGAAGAGGAGCTAAAGCTCGATCCGCGTGCATTGTGACGTCTGACAACAACGCATCCACTCGGTTTCGCAAAACACCGGATGCGGCGAGAGCGGGAATCGCAACCAGCAGTCCACCGACCGTCGTGACCAACGCTTGATAGATACCCTCCGCGAGATCCCCGGCACCGGCGGCTCCGCGTGTGGCCGCGACCTGACGAAAAGCGAAAATCATTCCGGTCACCGTTCCGAGCAAACCGACCATCGGC
The DNA here is from genome assembly GCF_002337565.1 of Rhodopirellula sp. UBA1907. Taxonomy (NCBI): domain Bacteria; kingdom Pseudomonadati; phylum Planctomycetota; class Planctomycetia; order Pirellulales; family Pirellulaceae; genus Rhodopirellula; species Rhodopirellula sp. UBA1907. The sequence continues at coordinate 50,624 of NZ_DDGH01000066.1, forward strand.
GCCAAATTCGCGATCATCGCCAAGTAGTCGATCCGCCGAAGCATTCGAGAGGATTGGTCAACCAATGCATCTTCGACCGACTTTTCAACTTCTGGCCATCCATACTCGCGATGATTCAATCCAACTGCGATGATCCCCGCCAATACGCTGGGCTTCTGACGCAGCAACGTCTCAGCTTCCGTGACACGAGAAGACTGCAACGCAGCCGCCACGTCTTCACTCAGTTTCTCAGGAACCACATCCTGACGGCGCAAGGCCAAAGATTGGTCCACCACCAAGTAGACGGCCGCGACACTGAACGACAACAGAACAAACAGGATCATCAAACCGGGGATCCCACCGCTGGTCACGATCGACCAAATCGACTCCGGCTTTCCGGCTGGTACTTCTGTCTGCGAGAGCATTTGCGTCCATAGCATGTTGCTCGCCAGGTCTTGCAGCATGGTTGCAATCATCATTCTCCATCCACCGCTCGACCAACCGACAACAAAAACTCCGCATCGTCGAGCAACGGATCGCTCCATGCCAAACGCAGCACACCGTCCCGCTGCAATCTCTGAATCAATTGCTCGTGTTCTTCTCGCAACCGATTCTCGATGCGATCAACTCGCCCCTTCGCTTGCACCCACGATAGCACCAACATCGAAAAGATGGCCACCGGCAAAACGGACAAGAGCAAGCTGGTCAACATCATCGATACATCTGGCCGAGGAAACTTGCCCAGATCACCCGCCACGCCTTCGGCTTGCAACACATCTCGCATCGTCGAATAACTGGCGTCGAAGTAGCCCCGGTACAGTGCCACCAGCGGCCCGGTCATCAACAGCCAAAACAGCAGCGTTCCAGCCAGTCCCGCAACATTGGCGAACCAAGTCGTCGCGGAACCTTGGCTGATCGCGGTATCGAATGACTTCTGCGATGACTCTTGCAACGTCTCGATACCCGCCAACGACGCGACAGGTGCATCGGGCGATGACTCGATCTCCGTTTCGATCGTTCCGTGACGAAGCTTATTCAACTCGGCTCGAAAACGCCTTGCCATCGGCCCCAACCGATCCGCCACCGAGGCCGCAGTTCGTTGTCGCAATCCGGTTCGCAAGTCCATGTCAGCGGCTCGTTGATCACTCATGTTTCGAGCCCCCGCGTAGACAGCACCAATCAGCGAAGGCAGTGATCCCGACAATGACAACAACACACGATCCCATGCGCCGTGAGTCAAATTCAACAAGGACAGCAGTGTTCGATAGGGAAACCAAATCGCGGCAGTGTCGGCCATCAGCGAAAGGCGAAGCCGACTGCGAATCGCGGCTCGCAGCGGTGTTGTTCCACCGAGCAACGTTCCCGCCACCTCAGATGGCAAACGCGTTGCTTCCGCATTCAATCGATCGACGGCATTGGTCAATTCCGGCAACTGAGTCTGCAAGACAGATGCTACCGCTGCGGAGAATCGTGCGTCCAACGCTGACAGCCGAGTGCTCCGCCGCTGGTCACCTCCGCCCGATTCACTAATGGCTTCTTCAATTCGACGTCCCAAAGTTTCAGCCAGTCGAATACCGATCTCGTCTTCACCACGCTCATCAATTTCAAAATCGCTGACGATCACCGCGGGAGCGATCTGGCTTTGTGGTGCCGTCGATCGCAAACGTGCGACCAAAGCCTCCACGTCGGCATCCAACGAATCATCATTGACGTCGGCCATGTTCACGACGGGAATGACGACAGTGCCTTCGGAGGCGGCCGCCAATCCTGATACGCGCTGACTGCGCAATTGATCGCGGCGAATGACCATTACCAATACCGATGCGGTCGACAACGCTCGCTCGGCGACTCCCGCGATCGCGCGTCGGTCATCGGTTGCCCCCGGAGCGTCGACCAGCAAATAAGGTGACCCGATCGATCGCATTTTGGCTGCATCGCATGCCAGAAAACGTTCGTGGCGAGCATCCAAATCAGCGGGAGGCTTTGGTCCGATCCAAGTCAGTTTTTCAGTCGCCTCGTCAAGCGAGTTGCCGCTTCGAATGGCGTCCACCGGACCGCCTCGAATCATTTGGCGAACCAACCAAGACTTGCCTTGTCCGGTTGCTCCCACGACTGCAACGACAACCGAATTGGATGCTCGATCGGTCAAGATCATTTCGCGAGCTTCCGCATGATCGCGGCATAGCTCGCCAATCTCTCGCCCGGTTTGGCTGTTGCCCAGCACACGGTCCGCCGCGCGGTGAACACGTTGCAAGAAACGATCGCCCGAGTCATCCATCACAATTGCGTTCATCGCGTGACTCCTGATTCAGCGGGCGAGCCAGTGGCGCGTTTGCTCGCTGCGTTTGGCCGAGGCAACAATCGCTTCAGCTCAGCAATGAACTCATCCCGAAGCCGATACAGCGACACCATTCTTTCGGGAGGTTCACCACTGGCGATTCGCGACGGCGGTAAGGTGACGTCAGCGTTGCCAACCCGCACATCCATCGGCGGATCTGGTCGAGCCACACCGAGCTCATCACACAACACGGCGAGGAAGTCGGCAAGTTGCTGACGTGCGGCTTGTTGGCTGACGTCTTGTGTTCCCCGATTGGCCGCCCACATCGTCGACATGATTGTCAGACCGCCGGCCGCCAGCATCTCTGGAATCGACGCGGCCAGGATCGCATTGGCACCTAGATCAACCGGGATCATCAACACCGCACCAAAGGTCGCAAACAGTGCCGCGAGTGGAGTCAGTCCCGTCGCGATTTTTCGGTGCATGGGAACTTCCGACCACATCTGTCGAACCGCGGTATCCAAACGTCGCGGGTCCAACGTCGTGAAGTCGTCTTGTTCAAACCGCAAGACCGCTCGCTCGACCGGTTCACGAAACGCAGAGACACCGTCTTCCGACGCTGAACCGCCGTCCGAAGCCGCGGCAAGATGTGACAAAACCGACGTTCCACCATGACGTTCAATCTCGTTGATCAAACCGGTTGGCTCGATCAGCCCACCATATTCGCCGCTTCGGAATCGACCTTTGATGTCATCAGCAGCGCGACGTGACACGGCTGTCGGTGTCAGATTGCGGATAAAGTCCCCGGCTCCTCCGACCACGCGCCGAAGCGTCGCATTCAGGCGTACTCCCCAGCGAGCATACCAAGGTGCGGTGGCCGCAAACGATTCGCTGAGCTGGCGAATGATTCGTTCGCTTTGATGCAAACGCAGCTCGATCACTTCACCGCCAATCTTTCGATGAGCAAAATATTCCAACGCCGAGTCCAACAACACCTGTTGGCACTGACGCGTTTTTTCAAACGACTGATCTGCATCCCGTCGTATGGACTCCAAGCCTTGGTTCCAAACCGCATCTTCTAAGTTGATTCGAAGGGCTTGATGCAGTTGCGAAAACAAAACGCCGCGATCGAGCTTGGATGGCAACGCCTGCAACAATCGATCCTCGTCGATCGCTGCGGGTGGATTACTATCGGGATCTTCACTGACGGAAAAGAACACCGGCAAGGGATCGGGATCGTCTTCTCCTTGCAGATCAGATTCTGACGCGGAGATCGCATCGTGTTGCGGATGCTGATCGCCAAACACCGGAATAAATGGACGGCTCGAAGGAACGTCAAAGTCATAAGCGGCGTACAGCGTTCCCACACCGTACTTCTGAACCAACGGTGCAAACGTTTCGTGGACTTGATCCGGTGTTTGTCGCGGACGCACCTTGTTGACCGCCAACATTCGCGGCACACCGGGCATCAAGTCGGATGCGATGCGAAGCAAATCCGCCAGCGTCGTGTCGCGCGATGATTCAGCGCCGGTCACGATCAAGAACGCGGAACACAACGTCGCCGCGCGCCCCAACAATTCGCGACGTTGTTCGGGAGATCCCAGCCCGAACTCTTCGTCCGAAACGATGTCAGGACAATCCAGCAAACCGACACCAACTTCGTCGAGCCCGGGATCGGTGCCCAACAAAGGCACGGACAGCAACGACGCATCACCGTCCCGATTGTTGTATTGTTCGGCCGCGATCTCCGGATCAAGCGACAGTTCCTCAGGAGCGTTGCCCAGAGAGTCACCAATTCGCGTGATCAGCAAACTCCAAAGCTCGACATCGGATCGCCAACTCTGTGGCAACCACAAAACAAAACGATGGGTCCCGTGCCGATTGCTCGTTCCCCGCAGCGTTCGGCGTTGGCCAGCTTCCGATAGAAACGAACTGACCAGACTCGTCTTGCCGCTGTTCAGCATTCCTGAAACAGCGATCGTGGGTCGATCAATCAGTTTGGAGGCGGTGTGAAGCCGTCGCCCCGCTGCCAAGGTGGCCTGAGATTGTGCGGTTTCAATCCGCCGCAACGCAGTCAAATAGCTTTCGCGTCCTTCACTCGGCGCAATACGCGAAACCGCTGCCCGTCGATCATCGTCTTCCAACAAAGACAGCAACGCCGGCCAATCCACCGACGAGTCTTTTGAGGAACGTCGCAATGGAAACATGAACGATTCGACGCCAACGACTTAGCAATGAAACTGAACTTGGCGAACCGAACCCGCCGTGACCTCTATCATCATGATTCAATTCGACAACGACAACCAGTCGGAGGAGATCACGGGGCAACCCAACCCCACCGATTGGTACGTATTGTGACGAATTAGGATCGCCCGGTGAACTCGATTCTGACCTCAGCTCGATGGCGGAAACGGCCGCTCAAACGGTGTCGTAACCCTGGGGGTGCGTTTGATGCCAGTTCCAAGCCGTCTTCACGATGTCTTGGATGTCCGTGTATCGAGGCTTCCACCCCAGGACTTCTCCCGCCAACGTCGCATCAGCAATCAACTCAGCAGGATCGCCAGGGCGTCGCTGGCCCATGACTTCAGGGATGGGATGTCCAGTCACAGTCCGGCACGCATCGACAATCTCGCGGACGCTCGTTCCTCTGCCGGTGCCAAGATTGACCTGGATGCCTTCCCCCGGTTTCAGTCGATCGAGGGCTCGCAAGTGAGCGTCGCCTAAATCGTCGACGTGAATGTAATCACGAATGCAAGTTCCGTCCGGCGTCGGGTAATCGTCGCCGAAGATCGAGATCGATTCACGCTGCCCCAACGCGACCTGCAACACGATTGGGATCAGATGTGACTCAGGATCATGATGCTCGCCAATCGTTCCATCGGGACGAGCACCGGCTGCATTGAAGTATCGCAGTGCCGCGTAGGCGAAACCGTATGCATGGGCATAATCCGCCAACGCCTTCTCGATGACCAACTTAGAGAATCCGTAGGGATTGATCGGATTCTGTGGAGTGGTCTCGGGAATTGGCACGGTATCCGGTTGGCCGTACGTCGCGGTGGTGCTGCTGAAAACAATCTTCTTGACGTCCGCCGCACGCATCGCTTCCAGCAACGACAAAGTCGCGACAACATTGTTTTGGTAGTAGATCGCGGGGTCTCGAACGGACTCACCGACTTCCGCAAATGCGGCGAAGTGCATCACCGCATCGATCGAGTGCTCTTTCAACAACGATGTCAGTTTCGCCTGATCGTTCAGGTCGCCCTCGACCAGCAAACCCTCCGGAACCGATTTAGCATGCCCGCGAGACAGATTGTCGAACACGACGACTTCGTGACCGGCATCAAGCAACAAGGCGACCGCGTGTGATCCGATGTATCCGGCACCACCGACGACGAAAACTTTCATGGAAGAATCTTGAGAAGGAGATGGTTCGAGAAGAATTGACATTGGCGGCGACGAGCCTCCAAGACGATAACTCATTGGAATCGATCCAATGAAGAGCACATACGTTGTGCGTCCTTGAACGCCGTCGAGCACACCAGAGTGGCTAAACGACTCACAAAACTGCAGCAATTGAAGTCCGGACAGACAGAATCCGTGGCTCCTTCGGCCGGTCAAGCGGTTTGTGATGAATTTTTGGTTTATCTGAAACGCGAATGTCATCTCGCCGACAACACCGTTGCCGCCTACGGACGCGACATGAAGCGTTTCGTTACCTGGATGGACGGGCGCCGCCCCGCGGACCTGACAATCACTGAATTGTCTGATTTCGTCGCATCACTTCACGGCGAAGGCCTGGCCCCGGCGTCCATCTCGCGAGCAATTGTCGCGATCCGGACGTTCTTCAAATACCTGCAGCTCGAAGGCATCACGGTCGACAATCCGGCCGAACTGCTGGCAACCCAGAAGGCTTGGCAACGAATGCCGGGCGTCCTGTCGCCCAACGAAGTCGAGGCCTTTCTTTCAGCGGTCAAAAAGTCCGATTCGTTTTGGCAACGAGATCGTGCCCTTCTGGAAGTGCTCTACGCCACCGGATGTCGAGCTTCGGAAGTTTGCACCCTTCGCGTTCGCGACCTGACACTCGATGAGAAGACGCTTCGCTGCCACGGCAAAGGCGACAAGCAGCGGATGGTCCCGATCGGCGGTCGAGCGATCCAGGCGATTCAGCTCTACCTTGAAGAAAGCCGCCACCTTCTGGCCGATCGAAATCCGGGGCAGATCGACGAGCTGTTTCTATCCCGAGGCGGCAAAGCACTCGACCGAATTCAGTTGTGGCGTCTCGTAAAACGCTATGCCAAGAGAGCGGGGATCTCTGACGAGATCAGCCCACACAGTTTGCGGCACAGTTTCGCAACTCACTTGCTGGCCGGCGGAGCTGACCTTCGGCAGGTTCAAGAGATGCTTGGACACGCCAGCATTCAGACGACCCAGATCTACACGCACGTCGAACACTCTCGCCTGCAACGCGTGCACCGGGACTTTCACCCGCGAGCGTGAGCGTCCCTGAGTTCGCTACCAACGCAACAAAGCGGTGCCCCAGGCCAAGCCCGCACCAAAGCCGCAAAGCAACAACAGGTCGCCTTCTTTCAAGCGGCCGGCACGTGCGGCTTCGTCCAATGCGAGCGGAATGCTGGCTCCGGATGTGTTGCCGTACTTGTCGAGATTGACGAACACCTTTTCAGGCGGCACGTTCAGATCGGAAACCGCTGAATCAATGATTCGCTGGTTCGCTTGGTGCAAAACAACCAAGCTCAGTTGATCCGATGAAACGTTGGCCGCTCGCAAAACGTCCTTGGCACTCTCGTCGAAGACTCGTACAGCCCACTTGAAGACACCACGGCCATCCATCTGCAGATAGCGACTGACAGAGTCTTCGCCATCGGTGGTGATCGGCGATCGGGATCCACCGGCGGGTATGCACAGCATTTCACCACCGCATCCTTCACTGCCCAACTGATAAGCCAACAGTCCATCGGACTGGACCGTCGAATCAGCCGCTGCCCCATTGCAATCAGATGACTGGCATTCGTCTTTGGTCGATGGAACCAACAGAGCAGCACCGGCGGCATCACCAAACAACGGATAGGTTTTCTTGTCCTCAGGATCAACCGTGCGACTCATCAAGTCAGCACCAATGACCAACACGTTGCGAGCGTTTCCGTTGGAAACAAATTGGGCACCAGTGACCAACGCGTACATGAACCCGGCACATGCGGCGCCAATGTCCATCGCGGGTGCAACCGCACCGAGACGGCGTTGCAAGTGACAAGCGGTCGATGGGGTAGGGTGATCGGGTGTGATCGTGGCAACCAGAATCAAGTCAATTTCGTCGACCGAAACACTCGCGTTCTCAAGACAACGAAGGGCGGCCTCATAGCAAAGATCGCTGGTCGCTTGACCAGGCTCCGCGTGCCGACGTTGCAGGATACCGGTTCGGCGAACGATCCAGTCGCTGTCGCAACCCAGCGCGGCCAAGTCTTCATTCGTGACGATGCGTTCGGGAACATACGATCCCGTGCCTGCAATGCGAACCCCTTTCAAATTTCCCATCCGGCCGCGGGTCGTCGCATCGCCGGGCATCACTGTCGAAGCAGCTTCGGTTGGAACAGCAGTCGATTCAGCGGAGGATTCTTCGTTCACAGATTTCGCGGCCAAGTCAGTGGCGGTGACGTTCGAGGATGTTTCGATCATGTTGCCGCCGAGAAAAGATCATGGATGAAAAGCGGGTGAAGTATAGCGGCATTGCCTCTCGCTGGCATCCCGATTCAACGATCGCTTACCGGAACGGTGCCTCATGGCGCAATCGTTCCGCCCACAAACGAAAACTGCCCCGCAACGCAGAACGCGATGCAGGGCAGCCAATTCGAACTTCGAAGGAAGCTGATCAACTGATCAGATCATTTCCTTCAGGCCCTTCAGTGGGCGGATGGTCAGCTTCTTGCTGGCGGGCTTAGGAGCCAACCAGATTTCTTCGCCGTTGGCAGGGTTGCGGCCTTTGCGCTTTGGCTTGGCGGGAACGTCCTTCAACACGATCTTGCAAAGACCTGGGATTGCGAATTGTCCGGGGCCACCCTTTTGCAGCGACTTTTCGATCTCAGCGGCCAACGAGTCGAGGACTGCAGCAACGTCTTTCTTGGTCAGTTCGGTCTCTTCTGCGATGTTGGCGATGATTTGAGTCTTCGTCGGTGGTTTGGGCGGTACTTTGGCCATGAGCGGCACCTGCAAAAATGGGAGAACTAAATAGTGAGTAGGAGTTAGAACGTTGGGATTCCCCTCCGATGCGGCACAAGTGTTATGTCCCGCGTGGTCGCTCCGCAACCCTTCCAAAGGCCAAAAACCCCGTGTTTTTCAGCCTTTTCCGGAATTCGAGGGTCGAATTCGGGTCAGTTCGACCCAGAAACGCCTGTCAAGACCTCATCCACGGCTTCGCCGAGCAATTGAGGCTGGCCGGTCACGCCGCTCGCAACCACGTCTTCGGCGTCCGAAATTCGGGTCAAACTGCCGGTGACATCAGGCATCGCAGCGTCAATCTGACTGGTGTCATCCGACCCCGCCACGACCTTCTCTGAGTCCCCTGAGAGGACCTCGATTGGCTCACCGGTTGGCTCCACGCTGCTCTGAATTCGAGAGGTTCCCAGCTCGCTGACCGGAACCGTTGCGTCGGCCATCGTCACGGCAGAAGCAAGTGGTTCACCAGAAGCTTGGGTCGAGGATGATTCCGTGCTGGCAGTCGAGCTCGAGGCTGGTGTTTCCAGCTCGATCCCGGTCTCATCGAAGTTGAGAATCAACAAGCGGAAGTCGCCAACTTGTCCCCGTACTTCCAGTGCACTTCCGTCGGCCAAGCTAGCGGTACCACTGACCTGAGCCGTGGTGGTTGCGCCGTCAGCCGTGGTCGATTCCGTGGCGTTAACGGTGATGCTGGTGCCGGCCGCATTGAGCGACAATTCCACGTCACTCAAACGCGAATCCGCAGCGTCGCTGGACTGCATGTAGAAAGCATTGCTGCCCGGCAAAACCGCAGCGACCACTCGGCGAGCCGGTGCGGAACCGAACCAATCATTCACGCGAATGTACTGAGGCAACAATCGGCCGAAGCTCAACGAAAGGTTTTCGTCCGATTCATCGGGATCGCTTTCGATGTCAATTTCGCGAGCTTCCTCGCCACCTTCAAAGAACGGAACCGCCGGGATAGTCAGTTTGTAAGAACCGGGCAACATGTCCGGAACACTGATCGTGCCGCCTGAAACCACAACGGAAGAATCCGACAACGGAATCGAAACCGATTCGCCACGTGCGTTGGTACCAGTCAAGATCGCCGCGTCGTAGAAGCTGCTCGACAAAGCACCGATCGAATCAAATTCGAAGTTGAAGGCTCGAGCGAGATAATCCGCAATGTTCACCGTGATGGTAGCGGTTGAGCTCGACAATCCGCCCGCGTCTTGCACTTGGTAAGTGAATGTGTCGGTGCCGGTGAAAGTGCTGCTCGGCGGCGTGTACAGGATGCTCGAACCGTCTGAGCTAACCGTCACGGTCCCGCCCGCCGACGGCGTGCTGAGATTAACAAACTGCAACACTTCGCCCGCGTCGACGTTCGCAGGAAGATCGTCTCGCGTCATCACCGCTTCGTTGCTCGTACCGCGAACGGTGTCGACCGTCACGTTCTCGCTGAGAGGAGCATCGTTCACCGCAGTGACGGTGAAGGTCACTGTCGCCGTCGACAACCCACCGCCGGTATCCCGGATGGTGTAGGTCACCGTCTCGGTGCCGTTGAAGTTGGCAGCCGGCTTGTAAGAGATTCCCGTTCCGCTGTTAACGATCGATACCTGGCCTCCGTTGGATGCAGATCCAACGCCGGTGATCGTGAACGATTCGTTGTCCGCGTCCGCCGTGTCATTCGCGAGAACGTCGTAGGTTGCCGCGTCGGAGTCTTCCAAGATCGTTCCCGATGCGGGGAACGAATCATTCACCGCAGTCGGTGCGTTGTCATCGCTTTGGATGTTAACGGTCACTTGCACCGTGTCAGTGCTGGTTCCATCGCTGACGGTGTACTGGAAGGTATCCGTCCCGACGAAGTTGGCCGGAGGCGTGTAATTGATCGACAAACCGTTGGACGCAATGCTCAACGTGCCTCCGTTGCTGGCCGTACCAACGGCCGTGACCGTCAGCGTTTCACCAGGATCGGCAGTGGACGCTTCATTGGCCAAGACATCCAACGTGTTCTGGCCCGAACCCGAAATCACCGTGAACGTGTCATCGACACCAACCGGTGGATTGTTCGTGGTGACATTGCCAACGGTGAGCGTGGTGCTGCCATAGTTGACCGAACCGGCGGGCAAGCGATCATTGTTGAAGAACAACAAGGTCTCGTTTGCACTGACGTCAGCGGGGTTGGTGGTGAAGGTCAACGAACCGTCGGAGATCGCACGCATGCGAACCGTTGCCATCACAGAATCTTGCAAATTGGTTGGCGAGAATCGGCTGCTCGCCGCACCAATCTCATTGAACAGACCGCTGGTCAAAGTTCCGCGGGGCAAGAAGTCGAAATCGCTGTCGTACTCGATTGAAGTTCCGGGGACAAAATCAGCGATCGAAGAATCAAATTCGATGTCAGCGTACGCGGAGTAGATCCCGCCACGCTCGCTCAGGTCTCGAGCGTCGACGCCAATCAACTGCAGGAAAAACTCCTGGCCGACGTCGACCGAGTCGATCACGTTGCCGTCCAAGTCCGTCAGACGCACTTCCAAGCGGGCCAAGGCTTCTTCAGCGACCGTCACGGAGAACGATTCCGTGTAAGTGTTGCCAGCCAGGTCGCTGATCTCGACCGTGAAGTCGTTCGATCCAAGTTGAGCCTCAGTGGGCGTCCAATTGATGATCCCTGTCGATGAGCCAATCGTGGCTCCGGCGGGGAAAACAGTCAGGCTGTAAGTTGCACCACTGCCTTCTTCACTACTAGACAGGTTGGCTTGGTAAGCAGCACCAACGTTGCCCGTGGTGGAGTTGGCAGGCAATGTGAATGAAGGATCGGTTCGATCCAATGCAACGGACAAAGCCGTCGATGTACCACTGGTGACACCGTTAACAATCTGGCGAGCAGCCAAGCTGTAGGTGCCATCGCCGATCGCGGCGAGGTTGCTGGTCGTGATCGCGATCGATCCGCCCGTCGCCGTTCCAACACCGACAACCGTGTTGTCCGCTGTGTTGATGATTTGAACCGTTGCTCCCGTCGTGACACCGGAAACATCAAACGTCAACGACGCTGCGTTGGTCAGGTTGTCGCCGCTTCTGTTGCCCGTGTCAGACGAGGAACGCAGATCCAACGACGATGGTGCGGCAGGCGTTTGTGTGTTGCTATCGGTGAACGTGAAGACCAGGCTTTGCAAGTCCGAATTCGACCCTGCATTGGATGCAGCAGCGACTCCAACGGTCAGCGAAACGGTTTGCGTCCCCGAAACATTCGCGGCCGGCGTCACTTGCAACAAACCGGTCGATGCATTGACCGTGGCGGTACCACCGGTCACGCCACCGCTGACGAAGTACTGCACCGCGTCGCCTTCCAGGTCAAAGCTTTCCAGTTGCAGTTCAACCGGAGTCGTTTTGGGCGACGAGGCCGGAACGTTGATGTCTTCCAGGTAAGGCTGAGCATTGCGTCGATCGGACGGAGGATCCGTGATGGTTACTGGAACCACCTGATCGAACGAATTGCCGTCCGAATCCGTGATCGTCACCGTCACCGTCGTGCTACCCGTGCCGCCCAATCCTTTCAGCATGATCACCGAGTTCTCGGTGTCGTCAAAGATCGTCGCGTTGTTGATCACGATGTCCGTGGTCGGCTTGTTCGACGTGCTGTTGTTGACCTGCATGTTGCTGATCGCTTCACGCACGTCTTCTCCTTCAACCAACTGGCCAAACACCGAGTGGTTGAAATCGAGGAAGTCCGTTTCGACTTCCGTGATGAAGAACTGCGAATCATTCGTGTCATCCGAAGATTTCGCGAATGACAGGACACCCGTTCGGTTGTGCTGCAGATCAGGATGAAATTCGTCGTCGAAGTCACCCAGAGTTGATCCGCCAGTTCCGGTGCCGGTGGGGTCACCACCTTGAATCACGAATCCGTTGACGACTCGGTGAAAAATCAGACCGTCGTAAAAGCCGCTGTTGGCCAAGTCGATGACTCGTTCGGTCGGACGCTCAGCACGCTGCTCGAACAACTCGAACACCATGTCGCCAAAACCATCCATGTCCAAACGGAGCGAACGGTTGCCACTCAAAACCGTCGCTTCGACCAAGTTCGGGTTGGCGACCGAGACGGTCACGGTCAGCGGACCGCCTTCCGCATCGTATCCGTCGATCGGAATGTGCAGTGGTGAGCCAAGCTCAACCGTTTGTGCATCAAGCGTTTCAAACGATGGGTTCTCACCATCCGAAGTTGGAATCGCAACGCCGCTTCGAGTGCTCAGGGTTTGGAGCGACTGAACCCCGGTCAATCGAGTTCCATCAGGGAAGACCCAAGTTGGATACTCGCTGATATTCAACGAAGAAAACTGCGGATCCTGCGTCCGATCCGGCAACGTGACTTCGACGAACGGAAGATCATCGCCACCATCCTCGAACAATTGTTTTTGCTGAGTACAAGCCGGGCACCAGTGGGCACCATAAAACGTCACGCCAGCCGCATCCAAATCTTTCGCGAACTGCACCAGATCCTGGCCGGGTTCGCCTTCCGCAGCGCGGTCAGACGTTCCACGATCGGTCGAAGAACTTTCCACCGCCGCCGAAGATTCGCCAGCTGAACCAAAGAAGCCTTCCGTCGCGAAAAGATCCACGTCGCCAGCCATCATCTGACGTTTTTCCAATGACTCCAGCTGCAAACGCCCTCGCTGGACTGGTTCACCAGACGGTGCAGCGGACGTTCCTTGGATCCAAGACATCAAACGTCGTCGAACCTGACCTTGGAACGAGCGTTTGGAAGCAGATGGACGGCGGGAAGAATTGTCGAAGTTCATCGGCGGAATTTTCTTCAGCTGAAGGAGTTCCAGTTTTGGTCGCTGCCCCTGAAAGCTCAGGGCCCAAAATCCGGGGGATATCGGTGGTTATTCGACGACGCGGAGTCGTTGTGACAAGCTTTTTCGGCACAGCCGCGCCGGTCAAGCTAATCGGTACGGTTTAACGCACCGTTTCAGGTTAAAGCCGGCACGCAGGAGGATCCAAACCCAACCAGCACTTCAACCAATTTCTCAGCCAAACCCGTGTGGAATGTTTCGATTTTGAGGCTTGCCGAGCGCACGCCTGCCGCAGCAATGACGACACGCTCTATTGAAAAGGGGGACTTTCACGTCCTCAATACGACGTTTTCCGTCGCAAATTGGTTCCAATTGATCTGGACGCTCAGGCAATTCTTGCCGATCAGGCAGGCTGCCCTACGGGAAATCCCTCGGATCTCCCTCGCGATGCTTCCCCAGGGGCGCCCAGTTCCTCAGAGGGGCCCAGCTGGCCGATGCGGGTCGACTCGACCACCGTTGGCAGTCATGATGAAACAGTGGCGAAGCCGTCCTGGCCGCGAACCATCCACGGAAGATCGACGTCGAAAGATTGGGGCCAGGCCAATCTCGCCCGTTTATTGCCAGAACCACATCCACCGAGGAGCCGCCGGGATGTCTGCCCAAGTCGACCAGTTTTCTGCTTATTTGGACCGTGGAGAGATCAAATACGAACAAGACAGCGAAAACAGCTTCTTCCGGATGATGTTCGACGGAAAACACGGTGACATTCGCGTTTTGATCGTGGTCGAAGACTCTCTCATCCAAGTCTTCTCTCACCCGGCCAACAAAATTCCCGAAAACAGCCGACGGTCGATCGCCGAAGCGGTTTGCCGCGCCAACTACGGGCTGAAGGTCGGAAGCTTCGAACTCGACATGGAAGACGGCGAACTGCGTTACCAAACCTCCATTCCTCTGGGCGATGACTTCCCAGACGACGATGTCCTGGATCACATCCTCTATGTCGGTGGAGCCATGGTCGATCGTTACGTACCCGCATTCCTGTCCATCATCTACGGCAACGAAGACGTAAAATTGGCAATCGAAGCGGCGGAAATGTAAACCCGCTTGCGACACACGGCGCCAACCTACGAAAACAGCCGACCGGGATTTTCCCGGCCGGCTGTTTTTATGTGATAGAGCCACAAATCTTTGTGGCTTTTTGCCTGCCTGCTTCAGCCGTGGGCGCACTCATCGGATGGTGGCCCACGTTCTGGCAAACGTAGCTTTCTTGCGAGAGCCCACGTCGTCCGCAGCAGCGGCCTAGTAGCGGTAGTGGTCTGGCTTGTATGGGCCTTCGACTGGCACACCGATGTAATCGGCTTGCTCTTGAGTCAGCTTGGTCAGCTTCACGCCGATTGCTTCCAAGTGCAGACGAGCAACTTCTTCGTCCAATTCTTTTGGCAACAAGTAAACCTGAACGCCGTACTTGTCATTGTCACGGTTCTGGTACAGCTCCATTTGAGCGAGCACCTGGTTGGTGAACGAGCTGCTCATGACAAAGCTTGGGTGCCCGGTTGCACATCCGAGGTTCACCAAACGGCCCTTGGCCAAAATGATGATGCTTCGGCCGGTGTCACTGAAAGTGAAACGATCCACCGCACCGATGTCCGATGGTTTGATCTCACTGACGGTCGCTTTGCCATCAGCAACTTGTTGCTCGGCCCATGCGATGTCGATTTCGGTGTCGAAGTGCCCGATGTTGCAAAGAATTGCATCGTTGGGCATTTGCTTCATGTGCTCGCCCAAGATGATGTCTTTGTTGCCCGTCGTGGTGACGTACAAACGACCTTCTTTGCAAGCTTCTTCCATCGTAGTGACTTCGAAGCCTTCCATCGCAGCTTGAAGCGCGTTGATGGGGTCGATCTCGGTAACCAAAACGCGGCAGCCATAGCTTTTCAGGCTGTGTGCACAGCCCTTTCCAACGTCGCCGTAACCGCAAACGACGGCTACTTTACCGGCCAACATGACGTCGGTCGCTCGCTTGACACCGTCCGCCAAAGATTCGCGGCAACCATACAGGTTGTCGAACTTGCTCTTGGTGGCCGAGTCGTTGACGTTGATCGAAGGAACACGCAACTTGCCCGATTTGTTCAACACTTCCAAACGGTGAACGCCAGCGGTGGTTTCTTCACTGATGCCGTAGATGTTGTCCAGCAATTCAGGGAATCGATCGTGAACCATGGCGGTCAAGTCACCACCATCGTCCAAAATCATGTTGAGTTTTTCGCCCGATGGGAAATCCAGCGTTTGCTCGATGCACCAATCGAATTCTTCCTCGGTCATGCCCTTCCAGGCATAAACGGGAATCCCAGCCGCTGCGATGGCAGCCGCCGCGTGGTCTTGGGTGCTGAAGATATTGCAGCTACTCCAAGTCACTTCGGCACCAAGCTCAACCAACGTTTCAATCAAAACGGCGGTTTGGATGGTCATGTGCAAGCAACCAGCGATTCGAGCCCCTTTCAAAGGCTTCTCCGCTCCGTACTTGCTGCGAAGTGCCATCAAACCTGGCATCTCGTTCTCAGCCAACTCGATTTCTTTGCGACCGTAATCGGCCAGCGAAATGTCTTTGACCTTGTAAGGCAATTTTGTCGTTTCTGCTTGGGACACTACTTCTGTCTCTCAAATGTCGTGGAAAAGCCAGCACATTGAAAACAGCCCTCAAACGACGGGCGTCAGAGGGGTTGGGGACCGATCACAGGGACTCCTGCTGGTCCACAATCCGCCGCACGCAGCGTCGTCTTGGTGGGCTGATCGGGAAAACGCCCGATCGGCTGGCTTCGAAAGCGCGCAAAGTATAGACGAACCAGTTTTTTTGCCATCCCCATTTGAGAGTTCCGATTCAGATCTTTCGTTTCGCAAATGCGAGTCGATAGGCTATACTGGCTCTCCGAAGACACCTAAAACTCTAAGAAATAGCGTCACCGCCTGTTTTCCCACCTATCTCGCCCTCACGAGTCACGCATGAACGCGATTTGCGGTCCCACCCTCATGCTCACCAAACCGATGCCAGTTCACCTGCAAAACCTGAACAAAGCCCAGGCGGCAAAACGGATTCTGCGATTCGCCGTCGTCGTAGCATGCTGCTTCTGTTTCAGCACAACTGCTCGAGCGGAAGTCGACTACGCGACGGAGATCAAACCGTTGCTGGCAAAGCGATGCTATTCCTGCCACGGACCCGATCAGGCTGAAAGCGGCTTGGGGCTCCACAACGCTGAAACAGCCATCATCGAAGGCGACTCGGGCGAGCGGCTGATAGTGCCAGGCGACGCAGATGCCAGCCACTTGCTGGAACGCATTGTTGCCAATGATGACTACGAATTGATGCCACCGGAGGGCGAACCGCTCGACGAAGCAGAAGTCGAACTCATTCGACGTTGGATTGAAGAAGGTGCCACGTTCACCAAGCACTGGGCGTATGAGCCAGTGCAGGATGTGTCGCCGCCAGACATGTCCGATGCAATCCAAAAGCACATCGTGGCCCAAGCCAAATCAAATGACGAACCGGCGAAAATTAGTCCCGTGGTTCAGGACTGGAAAAAGTCTGGCCATCCCGTCGATGCGTTTCTACTGGACTCGCTACTCGCCGCGGGACTGACACCAAACGCACCCGCAGATCGCCGAACATTGATTCGCCGGGTGACACTCGACCTGACTGGATTGCCACCAACACCAGAAGAGGTCGCCGACTTCCTCAGCGACACCGCCCCCGACGCCTACGAGAATCTGATCGAACGCTTGCTGCAGTCACCTCACTACGGTGAACGCTGGGGACGTCACTGGTTGGACTTGGTCCGCTATGCCGAAACCAATTCGTTCGAACGCGATAACCCCAAACCCAATGCATGGAAGTATCGCGACTACGTCATTCGGTCATTCAATGAAGACAAACCGTACGATCAATTTGTTCGAGAGCAACTAGCAGGTGACTTGCTTGATGAAGTCACCACCGAATCGCTCACCGCAACCGGCTACTACCGACTCGGTATCTGGGACGATGAGCCCGCCGATCCGTTGCAAGCTCGCTACGACGAGCTGGACGATTTGGTCGCGGTAACAGGTCAGACGTTCCTCGGTCTGACGATCAACTGCGCTCGCTGTCACGATCACAAGATCGATCCAATTCCGCAGACAGACTACTACGGCATGCTGGCATTCTTCGCCGACGTCAGTCGTTACGGAACCCGAGGCGACCAAACATCGAACAACCAAATTGATGTCTCCGAACCTGGGCTGAACGAAGCCTACGCGAAACTCGATGCCGAGCGACGCGAGCTCGAAGAAGAAGCGACAAAGATCGAGCAGGACGGCATCACCAAAATGTCGGCTCCCGATCAACGCGCAACCGAAGGCCCCAAGCGACAACGCGAACGCATCTTGAAAAAGAAACTGCGTCCGTTGCTCTCAAAGGAACAACGCAAACGATACGACGAAATCAAAGCGGCACTCAAACTCGTCGCAGAAAAGCACAACGATCTTCCTGATCGCGCCCAAGTCCTCGGACTCGGTAAGCTGCGTCCGATCGAAGAAACGTTTGTGCTGTTCCGCGGAAACCCTCATTCACCGACCGATCCCGTCACACCTCGGTTCCCGGAGATCTTCAAAGAGACTCCACCTGAAATGACGCCAGACGAACGCCGCCGCGTCTTCGCCGACTGGGTGACTAGTTCCGACAACCGGTTGTCCTCACGAGTGATGGCGAACCGAGTTTGGCAGCACCACTTCGGGCGAGGCATTGTCCGATCGCCAAACAACTTCGGCGGACTTGGCGTTCCTCCGACCCATCCAGAATTGCTCGACTACCTTGCCAATCGTTTGGCGGACGGAGGCTGGAAATTGAAGGATCTGCATCGCTTGATCTGCACCAGCAAGGCGTACCAAATGTCTTCCGAGATCAACGAGTCATCCAGCTCGATCGATCCGGCGAACGATTTGCTCTGGAGATTCGATTCCCGCAGATTGAGTGCCGAAGAAGTTCGCGATTCAATCTTGGCCGTCAACGAATCGCTCAATCGCGAAAGTTATGGACCGAGTTTTTATCCAAGTCTTTCGGCCGAAGTCCTGGCCGGCCAATCCAAACCCGGTCAAGGCTGGGGCAACTCCAGTGAAGCGGAACGCAACCGACGCAGCGTTTACATTCACGTCAAACGATCGTTGCTGACTCCACTGTTGTCCGCGTTCGACTTCCCAGAACCTGACACAACCTGCGAGGCTCGTTTTGCGACGCTTCAACCAGGTCAAGCCATGTCGCTTTTGAACAGCGACTTCATCCACGAAGAAGCCGACAAGCTGGCTAAATCAGTCCGCTCGCGGTTGCCTGCCGACGCGGACTCAACGGCATTCGTTTCGGCGGTGATCGAACAAGTCCTCATGCGTCCGGCACTCGACATCGAAATTGAAGAAGGTGTCGAACTGATCGATGAGCTGATTGCCAAGTACGAAGTCGGCCCGGAGCGAGCCAACGCGTTGTACGCACTGAGCGTAATGAACTGGAACGAATTCGTCTTCGTTTTCTAACGGTGACGATTTAAAAAGGCCGCTGCTGTATCAGCCACCAAGATCGCGTCCCCGGGATGCCGGATCAAAAGATGATCAGCCCCGGAGAGCGTGACCACGCTGCATCCGGGTTGACCGTTTTCGCTGCTGATCAAACTCGAGATCCGCAAAGCGTGATCGTATCCAACGGTCTCGTCAGCGGGTGAATGAAACGCGATGACCTGAGCACGCACCTTCGGCAATTGGTCGGCGAGTTGATGGGTTCGGAAATCATCCAGCATCTCGCGGCGTATCGTCCAGCGACGACCGCCGATCTCAACTTCACCCAGTCCTTCTTCCTGAATCTTTGGATTCATTCGGTCCAGCAAATTGGCCAAATGAACCGTGTCACTGGGTGCCGCGATGGCAACGACGGCTTTCAACGTTTCCGGTCGAGCCGATTCATCCGAAGCAACCGCCAGCGACGCGGCACCACCAAAACTGTGTCCAATGAGCCCCGTCACCGCACCCAACTCGGTTCCGGCAAACTGAATCGCAGCCCTCAAATCAGCTTGGTTCGATGTGAAATGCGTGCGTGAAAAATCGCCGTCACTTCCGCCCAATCCAGTCATGTCAAATCGCAGAACGCTGACGCCCAGTTCCGCCAAACGTCGCGAAATTCGTGCGATGGCCTTAAGATCTTTGCTGCAGGTGAAGCAATGACTGAACACGGCCACGGGAGCATCCGCGAGCAATTCGCTCGTCGATCGCTCCCGAGGTCGATCGACAATTCCTGCCAACTCAAAACCGTTGCCGCCACTGAAACGCACTCGATAAGAATAACGTTCAAAAGGTCCCTCAACCGGTTCACCGGCCAAAGATCGAATGTCCGAACTCACGCCGAGCCTTCCGCCGCCGCACCGTTGACTACGTTTCCGATACGGCCGGCTTTGAATGCTTCGGCGAGTGCACGCGGAACATCGGCTTCCGCCAGTACCAAACGCGAACGGTTTTCGGACACGCGAGCGTTCATTTGTTGCTCAGCAGCAATGGCCTCTGCTCGGCGACGTTCTGCCTGAGCACGAGCGACTCGAGTATCCGCTTCCGCTTGATCGTTCTGCAAACGAGCACCGATGTTTTCTCCTACATCAATGTCAGCAATATCAATCGAAACAATTTCGAACGCGGTTTGAGCGTCGAGCCCACGCGAGAGAACCACGCGGGTGATCATGTCTGGGTTTTCCAGAACCTTGAAATGCGTCTCAGCGGATCCGATCGAGCTAATGATCGCTTCACCCACGCGAGCGATCACAGTGTCTTCGGTTGCCCCACCAATCAATTGCTCGATGTTCGTTCGAACCGTGACGCGAGTGCGAACCCGCAGTTCGACACCGTTCTTGGTGATCGCGCTCAGTGTCGTTTTTCCACTGCGTTTTGGATCGGGGCAATCGATCACCTTTGGATACACACTGGTTTGAACCGCGTCCAACACATCGCGACCAGCCAAATCGATCGCCGCCGCCTGATCGAACTCCAAAGGAATCTGAGCTCGATGAGCAGCGATGATCGCATGAATAACATTCATCACATTGCCACCGGCCAGATAGTGAGCCTCCAACCGATGCGTGCTGATTCCATCGCGGCGCCCGATGTTCAATCCGGCTTGCGCGACCATCACCTTCGCTTGCACGATCACGTTTGGATTGACCTTGGTGAAGTGCATGCGAATCAAATTCAGCAATTGCACATCGGCATCCGACATGAATGCCTGAAACCAAAGCTTCCCGTAGCGAAGGAAAAAGAATCCCAACACCGCGGCGAAGAACAGTGCCAAAAAAACGCCGACGAGCAGCAGCAACGAACTGGAATTCAATCCGCCCGGTGGATTTTGGGCAAGCAACCGCCAATCGTGAGTCAGATCAATCATCGCCATGTTGTTTTCACTTGGTGAGTCAATTCAAAAACCTGACGTTCCATCAAGAGTTTGATGACGGCAGGCGTTCTAATGATAGCAGTTTGCCTATGGGCAAGCGAAGCCGCTGCAAAACACGATTTCGCCCGGTCTCACGAGCTTTCCGAGGTGCGACCAGCACCCATTCCCGGCAGCAACGCGGAAGCGATCAGAAACGCCGAATAGCCTTCTGAAACGAGTCCGCGAACGTCCTTCATATCGCGAATCCCGCCACCGGTGATCCAACTCATGTCGCCAAACCGCGAAACGATGTCAGAAAACACGTCGCCATTTCCTGGGCCGGATTCGCTGCCAACCGAGGCGACATCCAACAGAATTCCTTCCCGAATATTTCTTTCTCGAGCGGCCACGGCCCAATCGGCGGCAGTTTTGGGACCGACAAACAGCCCGGCTCGAAAATCCAAACTGAGAGTCAGATTGGAAGCGTCAATAAACTCCAACATTCGGTTCATCACGTCGATCGAGTCCGCTGTTTCGGTGGCGATGATCCAACGCAAACTCGCACCATTCGCGATCGAGCGGTTCATTTGCTTCAACCAATCCTGGTCGACTTGCGAAACCGAACCGGCCCATCCACAGTCGATCCAAAGGATTTCATCGCGACGAACTTCTCTCGCCAAGGTGAGCAACGCGTTTCGCTGGCGGCCTGATCCCATCAAGCCGTTCAGATCCGCGACATAGAAACGTCGAATCCCAATCGATCGATACCAATGCAGCAACGAACATTCGTTGTCGGACAGTTCACCGATTGGTTGGTACTGCGAACGATTTCCCGCGATGCCGTGCACCGCGATGCCATCCATGAGATCGATGACGCCGATCAAGCGATCGAGGACCGACTTCCACTGCCGGTGCAGTTGCTGAGAAAGAAAAGCTCGCGTCGTGCTCAAGCCGAAGTTGCGTCGGCTTCTGGCAGAGTGAACAGCGATTCCACTTTGACGATCGCGTAGTCATCAGGAAAAGTATGGATCGCCTGAATCAGCATGGAACGTCGGCGTGTTTCGATGTTGACGTAACTGATTGCTCCGAGTGCCATCCGACCGCTCGAATCAAAACGGTGCAGCAAACCTTCGGTCGGCCCGGTTCCCAATTGCTGGCCAACCATCCAGAACATTTTGGGATCGACCGTTTCGAGCTGGAAGTGTGACCGGTAAGACAATCCGGATCGGCAAGTCGCTTCTTCCGTTCGGCTTCCCTTCAGCGATTGCCGAATCAAACAACGACGCGATGGCAAGGGCTGATGAGCGCTGGTGGCAACCTCACAAAGCGTGGTCGCCGCGGACTCAGCGTTGGATGCTGAATTGAACGTGACCACGTGACCGCAGTTGGTCACCTCGATCTTGGCATCGTAGCCATCTCGTTCGATCCTTCGCGTTTGATGCACAACGAGAAGTTCCGGGTGCAGCGATCGACTGAACAAGTGAAACGCAAGTTCAGCAACTTTTGGGCGAACCGAAAGCACGATGAAGAGTCCAAAGAAGAGTTCGTATCTATCTCGTCGCGAAGATGCCTTCGCGTCGCGGTCAGTCACCCATTATACGCTGTCCGGCTAAACCTTCTAAAGAGCGTTTACGTCTTGACTCGGCAAGAATATCCTTTCCTTTTGAATGTCACGAATTCATCTTGACATTGCCGTTCCGCCTGATTTGTCGCTCCGACAGAATCCGCCTTGCCACCACTTCCGCAACCCAATCGGTTGCCACTCGGATTTGCCGCCATGATTTTGGTCATCGATAACTACGACTCATTCACCTACAACCTAGTTCAGCGAATGGGTGAAATTGATCCGTCGGCGGAAATCCGAGTCCATCGCAATGACGATCTGTCTCCAGACGAAATTGAATCCCTATCCCCTGAACGGTTACTCATCTCTCCGGGACCGTGCACTCCCACCGAAGCCGGGGTCAGCGTCGAATGCGTGCGACGCTTCGCGGGCAAGTTTCCGATTTTGGGAGTTTGCCTCGGGCATCAATCAATTGGCGAAGCCTTTGGTGCGACAATCATTCGGGCTCCCGAGTTGATGCATGGCAAAACGGACGGCATTCATCACGACGATGGGGGCTTGTTTGCGGGGCTGACGAATCCATTCACCGCGACGCGATATCATTCGCTTGTGATTGATCCCGATACCGTTCCCGATGACTTAATCGTCGGAGCGTGGACGGACACGGGAGGAAATCGGCAAATCATGGGAGTCCGACACCGCCAACATAAATTGGAAGGTTGGCAGTTTCATCCAGAAAGTTTTTTGACCGAGCCGGGCATCGAATTGATCAAACGTTTTCTGGCTTGGTGAGCCGACGTCCGACTGAAGGAAAACGCAATTTCGGCCGCCTGAAAATTTGGGCGAATCCCGTCAACCGGTTGGCTCTCGTCGGTATTTAGATTTTCTGGAACAGGAACGCCTGCAATCCAATCAGCGTCTTTGCGTCGCGAATTTGACACGTCTGCACGAGCTTTAAGAGCTCTTCTCGGTGCATCAATTTGGTCTCAATCCGCTCGGTCGTCTCAAGCTGTTGTTCCCCCGCGGTGAGGTCTTTGGCAACGACCAAATGCATCAGCTCGTTGCCCAACCCGGGTGCCGAATAGAACTCGCAGGCGACGCTCAAATCACCAGCTTGATAGCCGGTTTCTTCCGTCAATTCGCGGGCCGCTGTCACCAGCACCTCTTCACCGGGATCGCGTGTTCCCGCAGGCAATTCCAGCAAAGTTTCGCCCACCGCCGGACGTTCATTCTCGATCATCACCACGGTGTCTTCGTCGACCAAAGGCAGCAACACCACGGCGCCGGGATGCTGAATGAATTCGCGTCGGTGTGACTGACCATCCCGCCCCGGTAAGTCCAAAGCAATGACGTCAAAACGACTACCACGCAACAGGATTTCAGGTTTTGACATGGCGACAGCCTCCAATGCGGAATTGATTCATCGTGATCGAAACAAACTTAGAATGTCACCATCGAGAAAGACGATCTTGGTGACATCGATCGAAACAATAGGCAGCCAACCAACAATTCGCAACGAAGCGAACTGGCGGATTGAAACTCCAGAAAACGAAGATCAATCCCCCCAGAGGTGGCAAGGGGCTTCAACCTGAGTATTATACGCGAATGAACACTTCATCCTCTCCGATCTCGTCTCCGCTTGGCTCGCCAGCGCCGGTCACGCCAGGTTTGTCGGCTGGAATTCAGACACCTGAACCGCAACCGAGCCGGCCGGCCTCCGGTCCCGACCGCCTCGAAGAAATTTCGGTGGTGATACCTGCGATGAACGAAGAGGCGTCATTGGCCGAACTTCACGGGCGCATTGTCGATGTTTGTGCGGAACAAAACGTTCGCGTTCAAATCGTCTTCGTTGATGACGGATCGACCGACAAAACATGGCAGAAGATGGTCTCGCTTTGCGGCACCGAATCGGACCAATCCCATTCAACCAGTGCGTTGCGCTTGCGTCGCAACTTTGGAAAGGCGGCTGCCTTGAGTGCCGGCTTCTCCGTCGCTCGCGGGTCGATCGTCTTCACGATGGATGCGGATCTGCAGGACGACCCAACCGAGATTCCTCGCTTCTTAGAAAAGATCCAAGGCGGACTCGATGTCGTCAGCGGTTGGAAGCAAACTCGCCATGATCCTTGGCACAAAGTACTGCCCAGCCGAGTCTTCAACGCGCTGGTCAGTTCGCTGACTGGTGTTCGGTTGCACGATCACAATTGCGGCTTCAAAGCCTATCGCCGAGAAGTCTTGGCCGAAGTCGATCTGTACGGCGAACGTCATCGGTTCATCCCAGTGCTCGCATCCGCCCGTGGTTTTCGAGTGGGCGAGATTGTTGTTCAGCATCACGCTCGACAACACGGCGTGTCGAAATACGGCGTTTCGCGACTAGTCAAAGGATTTTTGGATTTGCTCAGCATCCACCTCGTGACCGGATACGGTCGTCGACCGCTTCACCTGATTGGCACCGCTGGTTTGCTGTGCTTCGCGGTGGGCTCGGTGGGAATCACCTACCTTAGCATCAAATGGGTTTGGTCCCGCATGGGCGAGGGCGAAGTCCTGCACCTTCATTCAACCGCAATCTTCTACTACTGCATCCTGGCCGTCCTGCTTGGTGCCCAATGCGTACTGGCTGGATTGCTGGCCGAGCTGGTGATTTCCGTCGCCGCGGCTCGCGACCGCAGAGAAATGATGAACATGAGCGACGCTCAAACAAATTCCATATTGAACACTGACGATAGTTCTCGTCTTCTCCCCAATGCATCGGGATACAGCGTTTCGGATTGGGCCGGCTTAGGCGAACCCAACCATCAGTCGACTTCGTCGAGTGATGTGGATTCGACGGGGCCAACTCACGATGCGTAAACACGAGATACCGCGACAACATCGTCGCAACACCTACGCGATCATGATCGTCGCGACGCTTGCGATTGTTGCCGGACGTATCGCCGTCGTCTCCAGCAAAGAAGGCGACACGGCGTTCCTGAGTGCAAACGATCGCAGCCGTTGGTGCACGGTTGCTTCGTTGGTGGAAGAACACACATTCGCGATTGATGGCCCCATTTCGATTCGATCCGAAGACGGCAAACGTCGACCTTGGAACACGATCGACAAGGTGCGCCATGTCGGCTCCGACGGCCAACTGCATTACTACAGCAGCAAGCCAACTTTGTTGGTCACGATGGTTGCGGGCGTCTATGGCGTGGTGCACCACACGACCGGTCTGACGATGACCGAGCAACCGATCTATGTGCCTCGGTTGCTTTTGATGCTGATCAACCTGCCAGTGCTCGCGATATTCTTGGTGACGATGGCGTTGATCGTCGAACTGATCGGCGCGTCGGACTATGCGAGACGAATGGGAGTTGCTGCCGCCTGCTTTGGCACGATGATGGTTCCCTTTGCAATCTCGTTGAACAATCATTTGTTCGCCGCAGCGGCGACTTCGTTGACGCTTTGGTTGTACCTCCGAGCTGCCGACAAGATGAGCGATTCGTTCTCTGGAATCACCTACCACCCCAAGCTCGCCCCTTGGGTTGTCGCGGGAGCCTCAGCCGCATTTGCGGTTGCCTGCGAACTGCCCGCCCTTTCCATGTTGGCTCTTTGGGCGGTGTTGTTTGGCTGGATGAATCCTCGATCGATTCCGGGTTTTGCTTTGGGTGCCAGCGTTGTCTTGATCGGAATTTTCGCAACCAACATGTGGGCTCACGGCAGCCTGCGTACACCATACGCCCACCGAAGTGCAGGCGAACAGATCGAGGTGATCGAACTTCCCTCCACACCGTCGATCAATCAAATCGATGTGTCGTCGTCGCACAGCGAAACGCTTCGGACCGCGACTCAAATCGACCTCCGCGAACTCAACGAAGGCGGTTACGAGGTCATCGCTGAGCAGAAAGACACGAAAGGGAATCCAGTCCAGACCCAATACAAACTGGCTCGATCCGGTTCCGGATGGTCCTTGTTCGTTTGGGACGACTGGTACGACTACCCCGGAAGTTACTGGCGGACAGACAAACGTCGCGGGGTCGATTTGGGTGAACCCAGCCGGATCGCGTACCTGTTTCACGCGACTCTCGGTTACTACGGTATTTTCTCCATCACACCGCTTTGGTTCCTCGTTCCCGTTGGCATGGTCGCGGGATGCCGTCACGGGCCCGGCTATATGCGTCGACTTTCCGCTGCGATCGCACTGGCGAGCGTCGTGTGCCTGCTGTTTTACGTTGCACGTCCC
Organism: Rhodopirellula sp. UBA1907; assembly: GCF_002337565.1. Lineage (NCBI taxonomy): Bacteria > Pseudomonadati > Planctomycetota > Planctomycetia > Pirellulales > Pirellulaceae > Rhodopirellula > Rhodopirellula sp. UBA1907. The sequence goes on from NZ_DDGH01000066.1 coordinate 77,084, forward strand.
GAAATCGACCGAAACTATGGTGGGGTCAGTGTTTGCTTCCGCTGGATGCTCTGGTTTGCTCCCCTATGGCTCTACAGTCTGGTTCCGGAGCTGAGTTCGCTGAGTGAAAAGATCCAAGGCCGGTATTTCACGCTCGTGCTGCTGGCCGCCAGTGCATTTTCGGTTTCGACCAGCCTGTCCTCCCCCTGGCAGAGCCCCTGGATCTACCGTTTTGCGAGCTTTTTGGGGTGGTTGGGCGACGAAATGACCCGGTAGGATCGAGCCCAACGCTCATCCGTGTCTCAAGGAGGAGACAGGCCTTTGACCGAACCGGGTCAGGAAAATCCGCCTCGCCGCAAAGCCGGCCGTTTCAAAACGGCAGTGGTACTGGTGATCACGTGCGCCCTGACGGGTTTCCTGATTCAATCATTGCTGCCTCAAACCGTCGGTGAACAAGCCCGGCGTTACTTCGAGAAGTCGCTCGCCGAACACTACGCGGATTGGGATGTAACGATCCAGCGGGGAACGTTCCAAGCCGGAACTGGATTGATCTTTGAGTCGATCGAGATCAGCCCCAAAACCAGTCGAGCCAACTTGGTTTCGAAATGGTGGTCGCAACAGCCCGCGGTCAAGATCGAACGCCTCACCGTTTTCGCTGACCTGGATCCGCAAAAGTGGATGTCAGGAGACAGCCCTCTTTCCACACGTCGCATCGCGATTGAGGGTGTCGTCGCGAACGTGCAAGTTGCCCAGGACAATGCGATCTCGTTGGAGACCCTCTACCCGTTACCGCAAATGGGACCGGCCTGCCCGCAGATCGATCTGTATGGCGTGGTAACAAACGTGACTTTCGAAGCAGCCGCTTCTCGCGGATCCTCAGACGGCAACGCAGAACCGGGAAGCACTTCGGCGGCAATGCAGCCGATCCAACTTCGATGGTCGGACATCGCCATCTCAACCGAAACAACAAACGACGATGCGGCACTGATTGCAGGAACATCTCGCGAACGCAAAATGGTGTTCGCGCGCGGCGACAGCAACTTCAGCGGCCCAATCGAATTGGCGTACGACAAGTTGCTGGATGGAACCAACGAACAACTGCGACTGAAGACGACGATCAAGGACTGCCACATCGATGATGCGATCATCGCGCGAGTCCGTTCGCGAATCTCCAAATGGCTGCCGGCGAAAGCACGCGTTCGCTTGCATGGTGACCTCTCCGCCGAATACACCAAACAAAACGAGACGGACCAATTCGAACTCGACTTGGTTTTGCACGATGGCAACTTAGACGACCCTCGCTTGCCATCCAAAATTCGCCAAGCTCGCGGACGAATTCAAATCACGCCTGAACAAATCAAACTCTTTCCAACGCAAGCCAATTTTGGCGACGCCCATTGCACGCTCCGCGGCACCGCGGCCCTGGTTCGTCAATCTCGCACCAGCTTTGACCTTGGACCGACGAACTTCCACTTCACAGGAGAAGGCCTGACACTTGATCGCCCCTTCGCGGAAGCAATGCCCGAAAAGCTGCATGACCTTTGGCAGAAATTCCAAGCTCACGGACGATTGAACCTGCGTGCCCACGCGACCAATCCTGCTCCACTTCGATCCAAAGCATGGACTTTGCAATCAGAAGTCGACATCCGTGGAATCGATGTGCAGTTCGACAAGTTTCCTTACCCGGTCGAACAACTCGTTGGCACGATCCGAATCGACAACGGGTTCGCCACTGCCGAACAACTCACCGGACGCGCCGGCGGACAACGAGTCAATTGCGGCTTTCGCGTTCCAGTTCGACTCGATCCCGACGCTCCCAAAGTTCATACCAAACAAGTCACGATCCAAACGGAAGGATCGGTCCTGATCGACGATGCCCTGATCACATCGCTGACACCTCGCGAAGCCCAATCGAGCGACCAAGGCAGCGTATCCGCGACCACAAGTGAGTTGATCGAAACTAGCACGTCCCGTTCGGTATCCAAGGTTGAGCAGTTTGTTCGTTCGTTGCGTCCACGCGGCGTGATCGAGTGGGCCACAGCAACACTGGAAACTGACGCCAACGGAAACTCATCCCGTCAGTTTGATTTTCGTGTCTCTGGTGGAACGCTTCGCTACGACAAGTTCCCCTATCCTCTCTACAACGTCGAAGGCCGAGTGCAGATCAAAGACGATCTGGTGCGAATGATTGGTTTCACCGCCAACAACGCTGGTTCGGCAAAGGTCGATTGCAATGGCCTGTACCGGATTCCAAATCCAACCGCAGCGACCAATGCGGATTCGGAATTGAACCTTCGTTTCCAGATCGCGGATTTGTCGATGGACCAATCGCTCCGCGTGTCACTGCCCGAATCAACCCGACACATTTGGGATTCACTCTCACCAGGCGGAACTCTCGACCAATTGGATGTCCACATCCATCAGTCCGGCACCAATCCGCTGGACTTGACGTTGGTTGCCGATCAAAACGATTCCGGTCAAGTCACCCCGGACTCGCTCAGCCTTCGTCCCGTGGCGGTCCCTTACCGCATCGATATCGTCGGTGGTCATGTCGAGTACCGGGACAACGAAGTCCGTATCAGCAACCTTCGCGGCCGACATGACGGTTCAAGAATGGTTGCCGACGGCACATGCATTCAACATCCATCAGGTCGTTGGTTGTTGGCGATGGATCTGCACAGTGGTTGTCGCTTGGTCCCCGACGAGGAATTGATCGCAGCAATGCCGGAACAAGTCGGCCGCGCGATGCGTGCTCTCGATTTGCGTGGTCCGATCAGCCTCCGCGGCAAAACAAATCTGCTGATGGCGAACGATGACACATCGACACCCGTGATCGATTGGGACCTGCTGCTTCAACTGGAAGGCAACCGAATCGCGGACGTTGGCCCGGTCCATTCATTACGAGGCGAGATCCAAGTGCAGGGCGTCCGCGATGCAGAAGTGCTGCAGGCGGTCGGGAACATCGCTTTGGATTCCATGCATGCGTATGGATTGCAGATCACTTCGTTGCGTGGCCCGTTCTCGATCACCAACGAACAACTTCGCCTGGGTGAAAACGCACGGTTGCCTTCTCCAAATCCCGACCCTAACGGCAGTGGTGTGCCGATCGTCGGTGCTTTGTTCGGAGGCAAGATCAGTCTTAGCGGAGGCGTGTTGCTTTCTTCAGGTGACTTCGAAATCGATGCCGCTTTGGCCAACGCACAAATCGCGACTTGCCTCGCCGAGATCGGTCAGCATCGCACCGGCATCACCGGACGCTTCGATGGCGACTCTCATTTGGAGGGCCGCTTGGGTGATCTGGATTTGCTGAAGGGCAACGGTCGCGGCAGTGTCAGCGGCGCGAACTTGTACCAGTTGCCATACCTTGTTCAGGTGTTGAACTTGCTTCGCATCAAAGCCACCGAAGACGTCGCCTTCACGAATGGGGAGACCGAATTTTCGATCTTTGGCGAAGACCTGAACTTCAACCGCTTGGTGCTCTGGGGCGATCTGGTGGCACTCGAAGGCGGCGGCACGCTAAGTCGTCGCGAACACCTCGACATGTCATTCAACACTCGAGTGAGTCCGCAGAACTTGTTCAGCAAAGTCATCAACCCGCTGCGAGACAATCGCTACACGCTGTGGACGATCGAGGTTGACGGGCCAATCGAAGCTCCCACGATCCGCAGAAAATCGCTCAGTGGGATCACGCAGACGATGGAAGATTGGTTCCCCGGAATGGTCCGGTCCACCACCGCGGATGGCGGAAACGTCAACCGATAGAATTGGCTGACAGGGTGATCGTTGAGTTGAATTAGAAGTTCGCCGCTAACGCGAGCGAGACATCACCTCGCACGCCTACAGAACAATCCTTCCAAGACTCGACCAAACTGTCCAATCGTCGAGAAATTCTCTTCGATCTGCCCCGGATAATTCTGATCGAGCCTTGGAAGGATATTTGGTTACTCGTCAACTTGAGCAGTTGATCTTGATACGGAACCACGCAGCGCCATTGGGCGTTGGAAGGCACGTCCGACTTCCGCTGAGTCGAATCGGTGATAGCGATCCAAGAGTTTCTCGACAATGCGATGCTCGCCCACCACTGCGGTCAGTTCAGCGGTCCCACCGACGCCAAAAGCAGAAAGCAGATGGCTTCGTTCAAATTCGATCAAACGTTTCGAGACGTTGTAGTTGGCCGCAATCGCTTTGGTCGGCATCCCTTCCATCACGCAGTTGAGCACTTTGCGTTGGCGTTCGGTCAGACCATCGATGATTCGATTGCGTTTGCGATGTGCCTTTTCCATTCCCACTTGGAAACGATCCCAGTCAATCGCTTGGCGAATGTGATCACGTAGCGAACCGCTGAACTTCTTTGCGTTGTCCGCTGATTTCAACACGACCGTCCACGCACCATTTTCAAACGCATGAACAACGGTTTCGATTGGCAATTCGCCAGCGACCAGGATGAGCGGCGCACTGCAACTCGCTTCGGAAAGAGCCTTCTGCACTCGTTGAAAACCGTCTCCGATCAATTCAACGTCCACGACCAAACAACCAGGACGTTCCAATCGACCTTCCGAGATCCATTCCAACAGTTGATCACTCGAAGAACACGGTATGACCGACCAATCGGATCCCGTTTCGATCAACGACTTCAGGTCGATCGGTGCGGTCTCTCCGTTTGTTTGTCGAGTCAATAAGAAAACTGCTGCACTCTCGTTCGCAGAATCAATCACGGTCAGCCCCTTCCCAATGATGGGATCATCCAAGCCTTGAAAAACGCCAGAAGTCGAACCCTCACCACTTTCAAGTCGGTGGTGATGGTGACCTGTCAAGGCTAGCACCTCGCTAGGAGTGCGTAACGGATGCTTATCCCGCAACAAAGTGCGCATTATCGCACTTCGATAGCGAGATCCGAAAGTTTTCGGCCCCCCGAAAGGTGCACGCCCATTCACTTGCCGACCATTTAGGCCAATTCTGCTCGGTGGCGACCTTCTCAACGGCTCCGGCGACCGTTTTTTCAGAGATGATCCGACTCGAGCTAAAAAGGCAACGCGGCATTGCGCGGGGGCTGTCACAACTTACTTTTAGAGCAGTGGACGAGGCCACGAGTCCCGGTCTGGCGTCAAATTCAAGGACTCGTGGCCTTCGACTGCCAACGCGATCGAGTCGACTGGAATCAAATCGTATTCTGGACCGAACCGCAACCCTCCGGATGGCCCAATTTGGTCGCAACAATCAGCTGCCATTGGGCAAATCAAAGACACCCATGGCGAGTCAGCCGGGCCAGCCTGACCGAGACACAATCTCGCTCAACTAGAGCGACTGCTCGCAGCTGTTGTCAGATGTTTCAGGCGGTGCCGGCATACAACGCAGAGAGCATGCCGATCATCGTTACGTCGGCCGCCTATCATGATTCACCGCCAAACACATCCGCTTAATGAGCGGAGTGCTGGAGATCGATCCCATAGGTTCATCGATCCCGCGAGCAAGACTTCGCCGTCTGCGGTATAGCAATCAACGACAACACCACGACGTCACTGTTCAAAACAGCGAAGTCGGTTCAGTACTGCAGAGCTCGGTCGACGAACCGGCAATCACCGGCCTCAAGAAACCAATTCGGCGGAATCCGTGGAAGCTTCGGCGGCCTTCTTTTCACTCGCACGACGGCGACGCTTCTTCGGCTTTGTGATGCCCCATTCCTTCGTCAGCATTTCAAACACCTCTGGCGTTTCGTAGCGAACGATGTTCTTGCCTTCCGGCATCGGCCCGATCAGGCCACGAAAAACCGGCATCCCTCGAAGAGCGAGGTCCGTGCTGCAGTCATCAATCCCGACTTGCTCGTGATGATCCGTCAAAGGATCGAGCGATGTGTAGTCTCGAATTTGAAGTGAACCATCTCGGCCGCGAGCGACAACGCGAAAAGTATCTTTTTTGGTCATGGCGGAATCATTCCGTTGGAGAGGTGAAAGCAAATCAATCCGATGGCGGCGAAAATTGGGAGGTCACCGCCGCGAAGCTGATTTCATCGGTGCCATGAAACTCTTATCGACCATCGATCATGCAAACCCAAAGAACTGGTGATTGCCCGATGCACATGGAATCGCCGCTTTGACGTGCGTGACCGGTCGAACGCGCCCCCTCCGAACAATCGTCGCATTTGATTCCATCAGCCGATCGCCGATCCCGACCACCGGCAACACTCGCAAAGCCTTGGGACGATCACAATTTGCCATCGTCCTACTGTGGACTGTTTCCAAGACACTCAACGCCAGACGCGACTTCCCACCATGGCTAACTGCAAATACATCGTCGTCGGTGCCGGTGGCGGCATCGGTACCGCACTCTGCAAACAACTCGTCGCGGCTGGTCATCAGGTGATGCTGGTTGGTAGGAACGAAGCAAAGCTGCAAGCACTCGCCAACGAACTCCAGCAACCATTTCAGGTCTGCGACGCGACAGATTGGGACGGACTGGCCGGAGTCGCGGACTACACGCTCGAACAATTCGGCGGACTCGACGGCGCGGTCAACTTGGCCGGATCGATCCTATTGAAACCAGCTCACTTGACCAGCAAAGACGAATTGCAGTCCGTGATCGAAGCCAATCTGATCACCGCATTTGGATTGGTTCGCACGATCGCACCTCGATTGAAAAAACAAGGCGGCGGTTCGATCGTTTTGATGTCCAGCGGCGGTGCCGCGATCGGACTGACCAGCCACGAAGCCATCGCCGCGGCGAAGGCGGGCGTTGCCGCCATGGCACGCGCCGCTGCGGCAACCTACGGAGCCAGCAACGTTCGTATCAACACGGTTGCACCGGGCTTGGTCGAAACCGACCTGACCTCCCGAATTTGGCAAAACGAACGTTCCGCCGATGCCAGTCGAGCCATGCATCCGATGGGTCGACTTGGAAAACCAGAGGACATCGCATCGATGATCGCGTGGCTCCTGGCTCCTGAGAACTCTTGGATCACCGGGCAAGACATCGCGGTTGACGGCGGACTCAGCTCGATCAAATCAGCCACTCGCTAACTCGAGTTGCATCCGCAGATAGCTTCGCGACTCGGGCGATTTCAAACCTAGCTCCGAAGCCAAGTCCATGACTTCCCCGCGAGCCTTTTCAACGGCTTCATCGCTCGGCGTACGTTCATGCAGCACACGTTCGATCTCTGCAAATTCGCCCAACCCTTCGACACGGTCGATCGTGACCGTCATCGGGTTTGAAGATCCCAAGTGAAACGTTTCTCGCTGCTTGGTAACCGTCGCGACCTTGCGAAAACCGAGTCGATCAAACAACGTCTCCATCGACTCGCCAGTTGGATCGCCGGGATCCAAACGCCATTCCAATTCTTCGCGTGCCTTCACCGCCCCCGGCCGTTTGGATCCCTTGTAAGTCACCAGCGGCGTTCCATCAATTCGGCGAACCCGCAACGCTTCCCCGGACTCGGCGAAGTCACGTGACGGATGGTTGTAATACGTGTCTTGGTTCTCATTTTCCGAGACCAACACCGCGTCATTCTCCGCCAATCGTTCTCGCAGTTCGCTAACATTGGCGACGCGAAATTTCAGTTCGATTTCAAACATCTGTCTCTCTTCTGTTTTCCGTGACAATTCAATTCGGGAAATCGCTTCCGGCGATCTACATTCATTATTCAGCGAATATTCAATCGAACCAAAGGAGCGGGGCTGCCTTCGCTGGTGACCCACACATCTGATTTTGAATCGACTGCAATCGCTTCGATCTGTTTCAATTTTGGCAAATCGATTGCGTTGGGAGTCTGAGACATCTGGTGTTTCAACGTTGCGTGATCCGCCTTGGCAAATTTGAACGCTTGCCAGTACGTCGAAACCCAAACGTCGCCTGTCGCTGGATCGCGATCCGCCGCCGTGGCCATGGCCAGCGGCAACCGTAAGATCAATTCGGCCTCAACGTCTTCATTCAACTCGCCGCTCGAACGATCCACCAATGCAACCCGATACAGCCCCACCCAAGGCGTGAATCGCTTGCACAACAAGATCAATTCTCCGGACGGTTCGTCAAACCAAATCGCTTCGCAATCTTGCGGACCATGCGGGTATTTCACGCGGAGCACATGAACGTGATCTCTCGCCACCTCGCCTGACTTCCGCGGATCCATTTCATCGACGATCAATAGTTCGATGTGGTCACGCTGTTGTTGATTGTCGCCGCAATCCGCGATCACCAACCTTGCCGGCCCATCGGCTTGAAGTGGCGGAAGGATCGCGAGGTCTTCCCAATCAACTGCCGTGACACCTGTCAATTCCCAACGCCCAGTCGCTGCGCCAGTCTCGGAATCAAAAGCAAACAACCTCGCTCGATCGCCCGAATCATTGTGCGACCAAATGCAGCTTGGATCCTTCAATGAAAAGACCATTCCACTGCTTTCATTCAACTCTGGATCACTCAACTTAATCGAAGTGACCGAGGGTTCGTCCGCGAATACGTTGGACTGCGTCGCGATTGCAATGAGTATCCACGCAAGCGTTGCTGAAACGAAGCAAAATCGACGAGTACTCACAAACGTTCCTTCGGCTCAACCATCCGGATGGGAACAGACATCACCTGAGTCGGGCGTCATTCGAAGCGGAACACGCTCCAAGATTTCTCGGATGCCCAGTGCTGTCTGATGCAGCCCTTCATGAGAAGCCAACGCTCCCGTGACCGCAACTCGTCCGATCCCCGACTGCGCGACCTTCTCGATGTTTTCCAGTCCAATGCCGCCAATCGCAAAGGCCGGTAGATTGTGATCGCCCGTTCGTTCCTCCTCACTGACCTGCTTCAAAAATTCACAACCTGGAAAGTGATCGAACGACTTGGTCTTTCCCGGGAACGTCGGCCCACACCCGATGTAGTCCGCCGTGGTTCGAGCGGCCTCGCGAACTTGCTCGATGTCATGCGTGGACAAACCGATTAAACGACCCCGCCCCACCACGCGCCGTACCGCATCCACGGGCACCTCTTCTTGTCCCACATGAACCCCATCGGCGCCCGCCGCCACCGCGATGTCGGCTCGGTCGTTGATCATCCACAAAATGTCATGTCGTTTCGCAATGACCGCTCCCAGAGTGGCCTGCTGATACAAAGTCCGGTCATCAACGCTCGAATCACGAAGCTGAATCACGTCGACTCCAGCATCGACCAACTCATCAATCCGGGCTTCCAAACGTTCCGCGTCGGGCTCACAAGCGATCAAGGCATACAACCTCGCCTCACGAATTTTTCGCGAACGATCGTTCACACTCGCGACCTTCAATTCCAAATCGCGGAACGTGGCGTAGCACTGGTAGCGAATGGACTCGATGCTCGCCGCGAATTCTGGATCCGTTGTCTTTCCGTATTCTTCCAAGCATCGCAACGCTTGCTGGGTCCGAGTCGTTGCGGCAGCAACCACCTCCGATAGATCCGCTCGAGACTGCTCGCTTGCAGTCGTCACCCCCGTGCCCACGTCCCCCGGTGTGTCGCGGGATTCGATCAATTGCAACCGGTTCCAGCGTCCCATTGCAATCGCCAGATCATGGCGGTGCGTCTTCAGGCAGTCCGTCAGATTATGATCGTCTAAGATAAAGCGAGCGAACTCCTCGAGCGTCCGAAGCCCTTCGCCAGCGCGATTCGCGTTGGCATCCAAGATTCGCAACACGGTTCTGGATTCGGCATGCGTCATTCGTCTCGTTGCTCGCTCTGTTTGTTCCACTTGAATCTCACCTTCCGTCCCTCCTTCCACCTGACCGCCTCACCATGACCCACCGTCGTCTCAGCATCCTCACCGCCGCCGTCTTGTCGATGGCAACTTTCGTCCCATCCGGTTTCTTGAAAGTCGGGCATGCCGATCAACCGACCCAAAAGGCGCCGCCACGTCAAGCACGTGCGAACGACCCATTTGCCCCACCCAAAGTCGATCCGTCACTCAACAACGTCTTGCTGATCGGTGATTCCATTTCGATCGGTTACATGCTGGACGCCCGACGAGCCCTCGAAGGCAAAGCAAACGTGTTTCGTCCCGGAACGAACTGTGGTCCAACGACTCGCGGTCTGGAACAACTCGACTCGTGGTTGGGTGACCGCAAGTGGGATGTGATTCACTTCAACTTTGGTTTGCACGACCTGAAATTCATGGGGCCCAACGGGAAGAACTTAGCCGATCCGAAGCTACCGACCAGCAAACGACAAGTCCCACTCGACGAGTACGTCGCCAACCTAGAAACGATCGCGAAAAAGTTGAAAGCCACCGGCGCGACCGTGATCTGGCGAGAAACCACTCCGGTTCCCGAGGGAGCCAGCGGCCGATTGCCCGAGGACGGACCACGCTACAACGAAGCCGCCGCCAAAGTCATGGAATCGGTCGGTCGCATCCAAACCGATCCATTTTACGACTTCGCGATGGAGCACGCGTCCACACAGCGAAAAGCCAACGTGCACTACACGCAAGCCGGCTCCCAACTGCTCGGCGAACACGTCGCCGAAGTCGTCGCAAAGGCGATCGCAAAATAACACGCTCAGTGCGGCCGAGGCTTCCAGTCACTGGATCAACACACTGGGAGCCGAGGCAGTGGTACCAAACCCGATACTTAATCGCATTTTGGATTCTCACAACTGAACGCGAAACAGACTGGCCAGCTTCTTCCCCAACAACGAAAGAACTGGCCAGCAAACCCATCCCCACCCCAATGCCATCAAGAACACGGTGATGGGATCGATGGTCCACGTCACGGACATTCCCACCGCACACAATGTCATCGACGCCAACAAAATGGCGACGGGAAAGCGAAGCACAAAGAAGACTTTTCTTGGCTGCTATGATTCGATCTCACTTGTTTGCTGGTAGGGGTTTGGAAGCAACACGCCACCATCTGAATTGAGTTGGAACGGGTCCAAACGTCACGCACGCTTCTTCTGTTTCGAACCGCGTGACGAACTCGATCAATCCGTCAACCAACTTGGTTCGCATTTTCCAACCTGAGAAACTAAAAAGCGGAGGTCCGCAAATGCTGACACCCGCTTCTTTGTATGAACAATTTCTTCTGGCAAACTCGGTTCTAGCTGGAGTGACGTCAAGCAATTTCGAACTCAAGTTCGTCGTCGACGTTGCGAGAAATCAGCAGGAACAAAGCTATTGCTGATTCAAAGCTTCTTCCATCGCATCGTTGTATTCGTCTTCCGTCATCCCATCCATGGATGATTCTTCACTGACGGGAGGCGCTTCAACAACGCTACTTTCTTTTTCACAACCAACTGGAATGGAAAACAACAGGGCAGCGACTGCCGCGAGTGCGAGCTTTTGCATGACAATGGATTCGCTTGAGTAAAGAGACAACGTTCGACCAAACGGAACTTCAACAGAAAGTTGTTCGCCGTCTTGTTGAAAATGACCTGAAACCAAACGTCATGGCAACACGCAAATCAACAACAAAGATGCGTAATTTGCATCGTTGCGACGCTCTTTTCTCGCGGGGTACGATTACATCCCCTACAGAGGCGTAAAGGGGCTTGGCAAGCCCGTTCTTCTTTTTCGTTACTTTTCTGAGTGGAGATACCGCATGAAATCCCAAACGCAGAAGTCCGCTGGGTTCACACTGGTGGAACTCCTGGTCGTCATTGCGATCATTGGAGTCCTGGTTGGACTGCTACTGCCTGCCGTGCAAGCGGCCCGAGAAGCTGCACGCCGCATGAGTTGCAGCAACAATTTTAAACAGCTGGGTTTGGCCCTGCACAACTACCATTCCGCATTCAACCAGTTGCCGGTTCAGGGTGGTGGCACGGGAATTGGGCTGCAAAATAATCGATGGTGGCAGAGAGGCCACGATGCTAACCATGAATGCTTGAGTGCATTGGTTGGACTGACATCGTTCTTCGAACAGCAGGGGCTTTGGGAGATGATCGCAAATCCCAGCACATTGACGGTTACCGGTGCGGCACCTCCCGGAAACACGGGACTGACCAATCCACCGCGCTGGCCCGCGATGGGCCCCAACCCGCGGAACTACGCTCGTAATCCAGGATATATCCCGTGGGCAACCGATATTCCGACGTTGCGCTGCCCCAGCGACCCGGGCAAGGGTCTGCCTGCTCTCGGACGAACCAACTACGCACTGTGCCTAGGCGACTCACCTGGTCAACAGCACCACCAAAGCCGAAACGGAAATCTCACACCACGTACGCAAAACTGGGCCATTGGAAACTACAACTCCGTTTCGCGAGGAGTGTTCATGATTCGCCGATCGGCCCGTTTCCGTGATATTTTGGATGGCTTATCCAACACAATCGCAATGGGCGAAATCATCACCGACTTAGGCGATCGAGACAAACGGTCGGCTGCCTCATGGCGCCGTCAAGGTTCCAACGCGGTGAACGACAACCCATTGTTCTGCGTTGACAACAATGAAATTGATCCTGACCGACCACTGTTCTGGTGCAACGGCGGCCCCAACTGCACGGACCCTGCGGTACTGAGTTCCAACAACCACGAGGCTCGTGGTGCCAACTGGGCCAACTTCCGTGCGATGTGCACTCAAATGTTCACAGTCCGTCCACCCAATGCAGAACTCTGCGTGGGCACGTGGATTGACAGCAGTGGCACTCACACTGCAAGTAGCCGACACCAAGGCGGAGTTCACGTCTTGCTGACCGACGGAGCAGTGAAGTTCATCACTGAATCGGTTGACGCTGGCAACCAGAGTGCTGGAGCGGTTCGTCGCAACCAGCCTGGTCCACGTGCACCGGGTTCCGCTAGCCCATACGGTCTTTGGGGAGCACTCGGGACGAAAGCGTCTCGCGAGACGATCGAAATGGAGTTTTAGCTTTTAAGACTCTGATCTATTTCACAACCAGTTTTCAAAGGAGCCTTCTCGAACACTTTCGGGAAGGCTCCTTTTCGTTTCAGATTGTTCAGTCGCGTTTGCAAGCAACATCGTCTCATTCTTCACGGACGCGAATCCAGTGATCGTGAAAGCGAAGGCCCTCATCCATCTCGAGCGGCGGCATATGGCATCCGATGCAGCCGCTGTCAGTAGAAACGCTGCAAACCACATGCTCGGTGTTCTGATTGTCGTGGCATTGGATGCAGGCGTGAATGTGCTGGTCTTTCGCCACCGCTTGTATAGTTTGGTGGGGGTTGTGACAGGTTGTGCATCTCATCTGCCCATTGGATTCCAGATAGCAACGGCTTCGAAGCATCCCGACGGGCTGAAAACGAGCCAGAAGATCCGGATACTCTCGAACTTCGCGTTCGGAAAGATTCTTGGGCAACCGATGGCAATCCCCACAAAGCTGAATTTCTGATTCACCATCCCAATCCTCTCGCCCAACGGAGTACTTCGGCGGCGTGGGCGTATTCCGGGCAACGCGAACGTGTTCGCTACCAGGCCCATGGCATTTCTCGCAATTCACATTCGCAACCAAGCCCTTCACGCTCGCATCCACCACTTCGCCCTGAGTGGTGTGACAATCAACACATCGCTGCAGTGGTTCACCACGCTGCATATCACCAAATAACTCAAGGGCATTGCTCGGGATCTTCTTGGAATGCCCAGGAGTGATGCCGACCCTCTCGTTGTGATAGCAAGTGACCCGATGCTCGATTCCCTCGGTCTGTCCATCGGCTGATGTTGTCAGCGTCAACATCGTTTGTGCATGCTGTCCTGATCCTAGGGCGTACTGAAGCGGAAACGCCTGTTGGCCAAACTCTGCGGGAAGACGCACATACAACGCCTGTTGGTCATCGGCGAAGTATTCGTAAATCCCGTGATTTGCCCCGCCGTCGAACTTCGTGTCGGCAAAAATTTCGGGCAGGTCTGTTTGAGAAACCTGGTGAAACGTCGATGCATGACCATGATTGGCATGCAAATCAAAGTTGGTCTCATGGCATTCGCGACAGACCTTCCGTCCCACGAACTTGGCATCCGCACCGGTTTGATCCGATCGCTTCGCGTCACCGAATTGGGTCAACGAGACCTCCGGATGTTGCAAATCGAATGTACCGATACCCGGCTCATTGCTTGAAATCAACGTCGCTGAAGCCACAACCAAACCAGCGACTCCCATTCCAATCACTCGGATGTTCAATTTGGCAACCACAATTAACTCGAATCGCATGAACGTCTTTGCAAAGCCTAGCCTCTGCTAGCTGACCTTTAAAAAGATTCTAACACTGATCCCACCAACGGTTTGACGACTTGTCGTTCAAGTCGCAACCACAAGACTTTCGTCCGCGTGAAAGCGAGAAGTGTACAATCGAAACCAGGGTTCAGCAGAAACGCCGAGAACAACGAGACCAACGCATCTCGTCTCGCTAAGTCTCGATTGAAAAATACAACTGACAAGTAGGTGCAACGAAGGTGCTGTCGTCTCAACCAAATATGTATCGGAGTTTGATCCTTCGAATTGGAAACGCAATCGCGCTTAACGCTGTCGGTTTGATGAAGGCTTGCTTCGTTTTAGCACCAATATTCTTCATCACAGGCTGCCATACAGAGAACTCTGAATCTGCTTCAAAGCGAGCGGCCTCTACCAAAACAGACAGTCACCGGAACGGGGCGTCTCCCGAAATCGCAGGAGCTACCAAAGAACCAAATCCAGAATCAAAGACTCAGCCTTCCACGTCACAAGTTGATAAAGAAGAAACACCCGAGATCGACGTGTTCACGTTGCACAATGACGCTGCGGTAGCGTTGCAGGCAGACGATCACGACAAAGCCTATCAGCTCGCACGTCAAGCCATGCGTATCGCACCAAGCGACCCGACCTCCGTCTTTCTGATGGCTCGAGTCCTAGGGAGACGCAACCGCTTTCCGGAAGCAATCCAAATGCTAGACAAGCTGGCACTAACCACTCCGGACGCGAGACTTCCTGTGTTGGGGCAGACTGCCCAGTGGATGGTTCAATTTGGAATGTGGAAGGAAGCCGAGCAGCGTTTTCAGACTCTTTTGCAGGAAGCTCCCGACGCGACATTGGTTCACCGCAAGCTTGCCGAGTTGTTTGTCCGGCAAGGGAGAGCTTCCGAAGCAACCGAGCATTTAAAAACACTTTGCAGGCTCGGCGACATAGAAGAAATCGAACTTCGTCATTTGCTTGCTGGAGGACAACCGCTTCATGGTGACACTTCGCTCGATGAGCTTTCTCCAATCGGGCATCGAGGAAAAGCCATGTACGCTATCAGTCGAGAGGAGTGGGAACTGGCTAGAACTGAACTCGAAGCACTTGAATCACGTTCCGCTGAAACGCTATCGATCCTGGGACGCGTCTACGTCCACCTCGATGACAATGATTCGCTGAACAACTGGAGGGAAGAAGCGACCCAAAGTGAATTGCCTGACTCTGAATCGTCTTTTCCTAAGGGAGCAATCCTTGCAGGACAGGAAACTCACGCTACTGCGGTTCGGCTACTATGCAAGGCGGTGTTGTTCGATCAGACAGACAGCGATGCCTACCGTCTGCTCAGCCACTCCTTGTTGGCGGTCGATCGACCAAACGAATCGAAAGACGCCGCCAAGCGATTTAAGCTAATTTCTGAAACAAAGCGTATCGGTCGCGAGATGTCTTTGACCGAAGACCGCGACGACAGCAAGTTTCAAAGCCTGATCGACAGTCTCGACGAGTTGCAGCGTCCCTGGGAATCCTTGCATTGGAGCAGTGTGCGTCTGGCCTATGCAAAAACAAACAACTCACTGACTGAAAACGAACTTGATCGCCTCGCATCCCAGATTAAAGAACGCAGCATCAAACTCAACAGTGAGGGTTGGATCCCAGACCGCCAATTTGTGACTTGTGGGATCGACCTGGATTCTCTTGAGCAGACCGACTCACCAATTGATACACTGCCGCGAAAGTAATCCGTGCGAAGGGACTGAACTGGGTGTTGAAGAATGAGCTGGACAAATTTTCTGCTGGCTCTCATCGGAGGCATCCTTTGCTGGGTGGTATGGATTGTTTTGGCCGATGCCACTCGGACCGATCCGGTGGTGATCTCGACGGGCTCTGAGCAGGGCATCTACTTCCAAGTCGGAAAGGAGATCGGCGACTCGTACATGAATCGCCACCAGGCGATCCGCTGTGAAGTGATCCCGAGCGAGGGAAGCCACCAAAACGTCGCCCGCCTGCAAGATGGGACGGCGGACGTTGCGATCGTGCAGAACGATGCCGTTGCCGATGAACGAGTTCGCAGCTTGGCGATTCTTTACACCGAAGTGCTGCACTTGGTTTGCCGGAAGGATGCGGACGTCGAATGCCTGAATGACCTGACAGGACATTCGACAAGTCTCGGTTCGCGGTCGGGAGGGACCTATTCTTTAGTAGAAGAATTGCTCCGATTCTCCCGGGTCGAAATTCCGGCGGAGCACCAGCGGAACCTGGGGTTTTCTCAATCAGCCGAAGCATTGCGTTCGGGCGACCTCGACGCGGCTTTCTTTTTGGTGGGCCTCGGATCCGAAATCATCGAGGACTTGATCGCGAGTCCTGAATTTGAACTGGTACCGATTCAAATCCGCGCTGTGGGAAGCGAAGGAACCTTCGTTTCAGAGCGGGCATTCATCGACGGATTCCGCACGCACTACCCTCACGCGAAAGTGGCCGAAATCCCGTTGATGTCATACGAAGGGAGCCCAACCGGTCCAATGCCTTCTGTCGGCATCGGTGCCGTTTTGGCTTGCCGTGCCGACTGGGATGAAGAACTTGCCAACGATTTGGTTCAGACCATTTTTGCTCATCGCGCGGTCCTCGGGAGGAAGATCTCACTTCTCAGTGGACTCGACGAACAATCCAGTCAGACCCAATTGCAGTTCCCACTTCATCGCGGAGCGGAGGCTTACTTTCGCAGGAACGAGCCCGGGTTCCTGGCCGAGAACGCCGAGTCGATCGGGGTGTTGATCACGGTCGCGTTGCTGCTTGCCAGTGGCTTGCATGGGATCAAGAAATGGATTGATCAGAGACGCAAAAACCGAGTCGATGTTTACTACGGCCGAGTCCAACAAATCCTCGATTCGATTGGACACCAACGGGTTTCCGATTTTGGCGCCGCACTGCTAGATCTGGAAGAAATCGAGTCGACCACGTGCCAAGAACTGATCGAAGAGCGACTCGATGCAGACCATTCATTTGTCATCCTGCAGAACATGATCAGTCGCTGCCGAGCCGAAATCGAACGAGCCGAAACGGCCACGGGGCGAACCTAAAGGATTCCCAGGGAGGTCGTCGTGTGAGGTGGCGGGGCGAGACACGGTGCCGATGCGTGCCAGCTCGTAGGCCAGGTCTCACCTGGCGATGGTTCTTAGCCAGAGCAACACCGCTCTCGGCATTGAAGGTTGGCTGGACGCCTCGCTTGGTTCCCAAGCATCGGCTCGGTGCCAGGTGAGACCTGGCCTACGACTCGGACGCCCAAGAATCGCATCGGGTAGACTCGTTCGAGCGACCGGCAGCGTCCCGATCGCTAGGTCGCCCGAAACTCATTGCGGCGACAAAGTTCACCCTCGCACTACTTCGTCATAAAACGATGCCTTGCCCTTCGTTGCGAGGCCGATTAGCTATAGCAAGCGGATAACCATCGCGATCTGGAAAGCAGCCCGGTGGCGTGGGCGGGCCTACGAACTGGCACTGCGGTAACTGCTCAGTGCTCGGCGAAAGACCCAACGGCTGAAGGTGACGCTCATCACGGTGGCGATCAACGCCCAACCGACCAACAGCCATTCTTCGTTGGTCCGTGGATCAATTGGCTTGGCCAGCAATCGAGCCGGGACGTTCACGACCACCAACACCGGCACCACAAATGTGAAGAACCCGTACATCGGCGTGCCCCAACCGCGGTTGTAAATCTCCATCGGGTAGCGGCTGAAATTGGTGATGTAGAACCAAAAGTTGTAGAGCGTCTGATTGCGTCCCAACCAAATGCTGGTTGCGGAAAGGCAAATCATCAGGCTGTACATGATCACGATGCCGCACATGCAGAAGAGCACATACAGCACCAGCGAAGTGACCGACGGTATATGCGGATCGACCTCGCGAGTTGCCAGCTTGGTCAGTGCCACCCCCGCGATCACCAGTCCCGCCAGGAAGTTGGCCAGCGATGACCAACTGACCCGTCGAAATGAAATCAAAAACTGAGTGTCGATCGGTTTCAGCAAGGCGAAGTCCAACCCACCCGTTCGAATCAACTCGCTGAATTCTTCCGCGTTGGGCATGAAGAACGCTTGCACGATCGAATTGATGAACCAGGTCGTGGCCAAAAACAAGAAGAACCGTTCACGATCCCAACCCGTGTCCGCTCCGATGGATCCGGTGAACTGAAAGATGATCAGGTAAAATCCGACGTTCATCAGCGTCCAACCGATGCTGCTCAGACATTCGATCACGAAGTTCGCACGGAACGTCATGTCGCGAACCAAACTGTTGCGAGCGAAGGTTCCGAAAACTCGGACATAGCGCATCCACTCGGAACCCGCCTCTCGGTCCGCACTCCCCGCTTCGTTCATCCATTGGTCGTTCATGGCTGGTTTGTCTTGATTCGAACCATCGGTTGCTAGCTTGGATTGCATGGAATCAACCTCCATACCCGCTGTAACGAGCCACACCGCGGGAATAGGACCAGCGACAGACAACGATGAAGAACGTCAGCCAAGCCGCTTCGATCGCCATTTCCATCGGTAAATCTTCGTCGGGAATTTTGCCGAGGAAAACAGCCGCGGGGAAATAAGCGAGGTACTTCAGCGGCAACAAATTGACGAACCATTCAATGCTGTCGGGCAACAACGAAATCGGAAACATGTGCCCCGACAGAAAGAAGCTGAACAACATGTATAGGAACAGCAGCGACGAGACTTCCAGAAACCAAAAGCCGATCATTCCGATGGCGGCTTCGAGGAAAAAGCCGATCAAGAACCCCATCACCAACGATCCGACAAAAGCCGCGAACAAATGCGGCGGCGGGAACCCACCGACGAAGTAGTCGCGGCAAAGAAAGAACACCAAACCGAATGGCGCGAACGCGATCGCGTAGTAAGCGACCTTGTGAGCGATTCGGTTGATTAACAAGAAACCGATCAAGTCGATCGGCTGGATCAAGTAGCGTTTGATTTCGCCTTCGCGAATTTGCAGAGCGATGCCGGATGCCAAACCTGGCATGCTGGAGAATGCTCGAGCCAACATGGTGATCAAGTAGTACGCCACCATATCGCGAAAACCGAATCCGCCAATCTGAACCGCCTCGGTTGCTGAACTAAGCTCCGAATCACTTGCCTCGGATCCACCGACAGCCGACTCGACCATTTGCTCGGCTGCTTCGCTGGCGGCGATCGAATCGTAGATCGCCCACCACAGAAAAATCTGGGTGACGATTGGTAGGAAACGCATCAACGTTCCGAGTGCGAAATCTCCACGGTAAACCAACCGTTCTGACAGAGCGGTGGAGAAGATTTTCTTCCACACTCGCACGCGACTGCTCCACGTCGTTGCGGCGACGTGATGCGAATCCGGATCTGGGTCGTCAAACGACGAAGTTGCGGTCGCCATGAAGAATTACAGAAAAGCTTACGAGGATGGCAGGCGGTCGACGTGGCACCGGCACCGGACAATGGGCCCATTCGCCGTCTCAAACCAAAGTAGCCGAGAGGCGAGAATCTTCCGATGCCCCTCAGGCTGAGAGCCCCCGCCCAGAACGCTCGATCGTGCTAGCAAATCTGCTGTTTGCGATCGACGGCTTCCTCGTTTTTCCCTGAATCAAACGTGATTTGCGAGCATCTGATTCAAAAGAGCTTTCGCGTTCTTTTTTGCCTCTGATTGGTATTGACGCGTCCGTGAAACCGCAGCAAACTTCTCGCATGCTTGTAACGAAGCGGGCAGCCTGCCATTTGGGGAATTCCACCCACCGCGGCTGACACACTACGCTACAGGGATGTAACCGGACCGAAATTTGCCTCGGCACCTCACTTTCCCAGACTTTCGCAGGGAACGTCGAAACGCCGGTCGCTCAGGAAGAGTGACGATCACTTCGCAGTCGCGAAGCCGGGTTGACCGTTCCACTGACCGCATCCAATTTGGATCGGCAGCCGTTGACAAGCCAGCAAGGAAAATCTTGCTCGACTTGCCCGCCGCATGTCGTTTCTGGAGTGGATGTTCCCCGCGTTCGTGCTGGTTGAATTTGTCGCCAACGACATTTTGATCCGGCCTTTTGACAGGAGCGTTCGTTTGTCCCCTTCGACGGACTTCGACGTCAAAGAGCGAGTTCGTGCAGCGACCGACATCGTTGATGTCATCGGGCATGATCTGGAATTGCGTCCGCAGGGCCGTCACTTCGTTGCCCGCTGCCCATTCCACAACGACACGCGTCCGTCGATGACGGTCAACCAAGAACGTCAATCTTGGAAGTGCTGGGTTTGCGACATCGGCGGGGACATCTTCAGCTTTGTCATGCAACGCGAGGGCGTAGACTTTCCCACCGCACTGCGAAGCTTGGCCGAACGAGCCGGGATCGAAATCCCCGAATTCAATCGCGGCCCCAAAACTCAACCGGGCAGCCCCGACGACAAAGCCACCTTGATGAAGGCGGTGGACCTGATCTGTCGAGCCTACTTCGACGAATTGGCCAGCGGAACATCCGATGATGCCAAGATGGCTCGGGACTACCTCGCCAGCCGAGGCATCGATGACAGCAACCGTGAACTATTCAAGATTGGCTTCGCACCTGACTCGTGGGACTTCGCCGTCAATCTGCTGAAACGAAACAAACTCTCCGAAGCGGTCGCCCAAGCCGCCGGAGTCGCGATTGGCCGCGATGGAAAATCTGGTTGCTACGACCGGTTCCGTGGTCGACTGATGTTCCCGATCGACAACGCTCAAGGGCAAGCGATCTCGCTGGGCGGACGAATCATTCCCGCGATCGCCAATCGCATCGCAGAAGCCCAAGGCGATGGGTCCAACGGCGGCGCGAAGTACATCAATGGTCCCGAGACCATGTTGTTCCGCAAATCTAACGAGCTTTACGGATTGCACCTCGCTCGTGACGCGATGCGTGCCGCCGATGAAGTCCTCGTCATGGAAGGATACACCGACGTGGTCGCGACTCGCATGGCGGGCATCGACCACAGCGTCGCGGTGCTCGGAACCGCCTTGACCGCCGCCCACGTTCGCGTGCTCAAACGCTTTGTCAATCGAGTCGTGCTGGTCCTCGACGGCGATGAGGCGGGCAAACGTCGGGCAGAAGAAGTCCTCGAATTGTTCGTCACCGCCGACGCGGACTTGCGAATCCTGACGCTGCCCGATGGACTGGACCCGGCCGACTTCCTCGCACAGCAATCCGCCGCGAATTTGCTGGACATGGCCGGCAAAGCTCCCGATGCGATGGATCACAAGCTGAATCGTTTGACCGAAGGTGTCGATGTCACTCGCGACACGCATCGCGTCACGACCGCGATCGAAACCATGCTGGGCGTGCTAACGAAGACACCAGCCAAAAGCGATAAGACCGAACTTAAGATCGATCAGTTGCTGGTTCGCATGAGCCAAACGTTTGGTCTGCCTGTTGAACGTTTGCAACGACGCCTCGAAACGGTTCGCGAGGAAAACGCAGAACGAGAACGCAAGCAAGCCCGGTACCGCAAAGCCAACACGAGCAACGGGCCTCACGACCCAGCGCCGCCCAACGCACCAACCAGATTACCGGCATCGCAAAAGCCTACCACTCGACCGCCCGCTTCCGCATCAATGGACGACTTCGATCCATTCGCGCAAGCGGCCATGGAAGACGCGGCCGCGTTTGGCATCGACGAAGGCTTTGATGACTACGCTCCATCGACGCCGAGCGACTTTGGAGCATCGAATCATCCAGGCCGGAACTCTGCGAGTGGACCGCCACGACGACAGCCACCCGAACAAGGCACCGCGATTACCGGCGTCGATCGCGAACTATTTGAGATCTTGATCGAGTCACCTGAAGTCGCAGCGATGGCGGTGGAAGCAATCGATCCATCGTGGCTGCATTCCAACACGGCAAAGATGTTGCTGTCCGCCTACCAAGACTTGGATTTGCAGGGCCGCGACCTGGACGTCGACTCCGTGCTTGTCCTGCTCGAGAATGATTTTTTGAAAAATC
Source organism: Rhodopirellula sp. UBA1907 (assembly GCF_002337565.1). Lineage (NCBI taxonomy): Bacteria > Pseudomonadati > Planctomycetota > Planctomycetia > Pirellulales > Pirellulaceae > Rhodopirellula > Rhodopirellula sp. UBA1907. The sequence continues at coordinate 99,135 of NZ_DDGH01000066.1, forward strand.
AAATCATCACTTTGCAAGAACGAATCGAGCAACGCGCCGGTCACGTTTTAGACGAGCCACACCTACGATACACGGCGATCCTGACACGTTTTCGCGAGCGAGAATTTGACGCTGAAAAGACTCGCCAAATCGAAAAATTACAATCTGCATCCTTGCCCGAAGACGAAGAGCTCGCGATGTTAGAACAACTGTTTGCTGCCGAGCGAATTCGGCAAACGCCCCGCTAGGACAACCCTTCCAAGGCCACCACTCAAAGGAGCCTCGACACCCGACCCAACTGAAGCGTTCGCGATTCATGATGAATCGCATTTGAAAAGATTTCAAACACGACACTCACAGTCATTGTTGAACTGAATCACGTGATTCAGGTTCCCGCAAACACCAACATGACTGACCGTTCCACGAAGGAACGTGACCCATAACAGGAGGTTTTTCCGATGCAATTGATGGACCAAGATCTTTCACAACTCATCGCCCGCGGAACCAAGGACGGTTTCCTCACCTACGATGAAGTCAACGCGTACTTGCCCGATGAAGACGTCAACCCAGAGAAGCTGAACTCGCTTCTGTTGGCTCTCGAAAATCGCGGCATCCAACTGATTGAAGTTTCGGAAAAGAAGGCTCGCGACGCCGCTACACGTCGCCCGTCACCCAACGTTCGTGGACTGCGTCCGGTCGACATGAACGCTGACGAAGAAACGCCTGAACAAATCCTGGCAAACGAAGTCGCATCGCAAAGCTTTTCTTCGGCTGACCTGCCAAAAGCCAGCGAAGATCCCATTCGCATGTATCTTAGCCAAATGGCCGAGATTCCGTTGCTGTCTCGCGAAGAAGAGATCGCACTGGCGAAGAAGATCGAAATCACACGCAAGCAATATCGCCGCTCGCTTCTGGAAACCGACTACGCTTTGCGAGCCACCGTCGAGACGCTGCAAAAAGTCCACTCGGGCGAACTCCCTTTCGACCGAACGATCAAGGTCTCGCTGACCGAGCGATTGACCAAGGAACAAATTTCTCAGCGGATGCCGCACAACTTGCGAACGCTGAATGACTTGATCGCCAAGAATAAAGCCGACTTTGAAATCCTGGTTCGACGCAGTGCATCGCCACGTTTGAAAGCCGAAGTCCGCAAGCAATTCCTTCGTCGCCGCCGCAAATGCTTGGAACTCGTCGAGGAACTTTCGCTGCGAAGCCGCCGCGTCACACCGCTGCTGCACCAACTCGAAAAGATCTCCGGCCGAATGACATTCATTCGTGAGCGTCTGGCCGACCTTGGCAACGACGCGATGAGCCGCGACGAAGCAGCCGATCTGCGTCAAGAACTTCGCGAACTGATGCTGGTCACGCAAGAAAGCCCGACCAGCTTGCACAATCGCATGGCCAAAGTTCGCCGCCACTTCGATCAATACGAAGCCACCAAACGCGAACTCAGCGCCGGCAACCTTCGCTTGGTCGTTTCGATCGCGAAAAAGTATCGCAACCGCGGCCTGTCGTTTTTGGACCTGATCCAAGAAGGCAACACCGGCTTGATGCGTGCAGTCGACAAATACGAATATCGTCGCGGTTTCAAGTTCAGCACTTACGCAACATGGTGGATTCGCCAAGCAATCACGCGAGCGATCGCTGATCAGGCTCGCACGATCCGAATCCCTGTGCACATGATCGACGTTCTCAGCAAGCTTCGCCAAGCACAAAAGCGACTCACCCAAACGCTCCGTCGCGAGCCAACCTACGAAGACATCGCCGAAGCAACCGATGTGCCGATCGAAGAAGTCCGCCGAGTGATGGACATCGGTCGTCACCCCGTCAGCCTGGACCGTCCCGTTGGCGAAGGCGAAGACAGCAGCTTTGGCGAGTTCGTCCAAGACAGCGAAACGGATAACCCGGTCCGCATCGCCGCCAGTGGCATGCTGCGAAACAAGATTGACGAACTGTTGAAAACGCTGACCTTCCGCGAACGCGAAATCATTCGCTTGCGATACGGTCTGGTCGACGGATACAGCTACACACTCGAAGAGTGCGGTCGAATCTTCAAAGTTACTCGTGAACGCGTCCGCCAAATCGAAGCCAAAGCGGTCGCGAAGATGCAAAGCCCATCGCGTGCCGAGCGTTTGTCGTCTTACCTCAAACCCGCTGCTTAACACATTCAGCACGCTCACCCTGAACCGGGTGAAATGAAATTCAGAGAGCCTTCGGGGAATCGTCTTGCCCAGACGAATTCCCGAAGGCTTTTTTTGATTGAAACGGCTCGCTGACGTTTCACCTCCACCACCCACATTTCGCGATTTGTGATACAACCCTGCGACAACACCGGCTCGCTGCAGCTCGGGACGATTGGACTGATCCAACGGTGAAATACGTGGCGTAATGTCGCGGAAACCGAAATCTGCAGGTGTTGGTGTGGGTTTTTGGGACGACTAAGTTTTTAATATTGGCAGGTGACCTTCACTGATCACCGATGCCCGTGACGATTGCCGCATGGGTGTTGCCGCATTCGTGTTTGGATGCTGTTCAACTACGGAAATCTGAGGATAGAAATGGCGACTGGTACGCCGACGAACGGTCCGGATGACGCAGCCTTGTCATCGGACTCAGGCACAGAAGAAGTTCGGCTGGAACAGTTTCAATATGACGACGGCATTGTCCGCTTGTTTGCGACAGCCACAATTGTGTGGGGCATCGTCGCAACCCTGGTTGGGCTGATCGTCGCCGTGCTGCTGGTGCTTCCGTCGATCACGGGCGGATTGCCCTGGTTCACGTTTGCTAGGCTCCGTCCTCTGCACACCAACGCCGCCATCTTTGCATTCGCCGGCAACGGCATTTTCGCCGCGGTTTACTACAGCACACAACGACTTTGCAAAGCTCGCATGTGGAGCGACGTTCTCAGTCGCCTGCACTTCTGGGGTTGGCAACTCGTCATTGTTCTAGCGGCCATCACGCTTCCTTTGGGAATCACCCAAAGCCGTGAATATGCGGAACTCGAATGGCCGATCGATTTGTTGATCGCGGTCGTCTGGTTGTTCATCTTTGGTGGCAACTTCTTGATGACGTTGATCAAGCGACGCGAACGTCACATGTACGTCGCGTTGTGGTTCTACATCGCCACGATCGTGACCGTCGCATTGTTGCACGTGTTCAACAACCTGGTCATTCCCGCTGGTTGGTTCAAAGGCTACAGCGTTTATGCGGGTGTCCAAGACGCATTCATGCAGTGGTGGTACGGCCACAACGCGGTTGCGTTTTTCTTGACGACGCCATTCCTGGGCTTGATGTATTACTTCCTGCCCAAAGCCGCTGAACGACCGGTTTTCAGTTACAAGCTCAGTATCATTCACTTCTGGTCGCTGGTCTTCATTTACATCTGGGCAGGTCCTCACCACCTGCATTACACCGCACTTCCTGAATGGGCCAGCACACTGGGCATGTTGTTCAGCTTGATGCTGTGGATGCCTAGTTGGGGCGGAATGATCAATGGTTTGCTGACTCTGCGTGGTGCGTGGCACAAAGTCGCCGCTGATCCGGTGCTGAAGTTCTTCGTCGTTGGCGTGACGTTCTACGGGATGAGCACTTTTGAAGGCCCGATGCTGTCGATCAAATCGATCAACGCCTTCACTCACTACACCGACTGGACCATCGCGCACGTTCACGCGGGTGCACTCGGTTGGAATGGGTTCATGGTGTTCGGCATGCTGTACTGGCTGCTTCCACGGTTGTTCCAAACCAAGATGTGGAGCGACAAACTGGTCAGCCTGCACTTTTGGACGGGGACCATTGGGATCCTGCTCTACATCATCCCGATTTATGCCGCCGGCCTGATGCAAGGTTGGATGTGGCGAGCCATGGATGACACGGGCCACCTGATGTACCCGGACTTCATCGAAACAACTCAGTCCATTGTCCCACTGTGGTGGCTGCGAGTCGTCGGTGGCGTGCTCTACGTCAGCGGTATGTTGATGCTGGGTATCAATTCCATGATGACTTGGATGGGACGCCCCGCCGAGTATGAAAACCCGGTCCATACTGCACCGCGTTTGACCAAGACCTACGTCGACCACACGCCTACTCCGACCAGTGCGATTGACGGTGCTCCTGTGCTGGAGCTTGGTAAGAAGGTCAGCGTTTGGAGCCAGATGGGATGGCACCGACGTTGGGAACGGTTGCCAGTTCGCTTCACGGTCTTCACCACGATCGCCGTCGTGGTCGCCACTTTGTTTGAGGTGATTCCGACGTTCTTGATCCGGTCCAACGTGCCGACCATCGCGACGGTCAAACCATACACGCCGTTGGAACTAGCCGGACGACACATCTTCGTCTCGGAAGGCTGCTACAACTGCCACTCGCA
>NZ_DDGH01000066.1:103578-135303 GCF_002337565.1 Rhodopirellula sp. UBA1907
AACTGCCACTCGCAAATGATTCGTCCAATCGTCTCGGAAACGAAACGCTATGGCGAGTACAGCAAACCAGGCGAGTTCATCTACGACCGTCCGTTCCAGTGGGGCAGCCGCCGCATCGGTCCCGACTTGGCTCGTGAAGGTGGTAAGCAGAGCAGTTTCTGGCATTGGACTCACTTCGAAAACCCAGAAAACGTTTCTCCGGGAAGCGTGATGCCCGACTATGGGCATCTCCTAACCGAGGACATGAACTACGACGCGATTGCTCCACACGTCAGAGTCGCGGCCTATCTGGGCGCGGAGTATACCGACGAGGAGCTGAACAACACCGCCGAAGTTGCTTACAAGCAAGCGGAATACATCGCGGCAGACATTGTCGCGCAGGGTGGACCCGCGAAAGCTTACGAAAAGCAAGCGGTCGCACTGATTGCCTACCTGCAACGCGTCGGCGTGGACTTGTTCGCGACGGAAGAACCGGCCGCGGAAGAATCCGCTGAACCTGCGGTTGAAGAAGCGGCCCAAGCCGAAAATGGTGACGGACCAAACCAAGACGCTTTCGTGGTGAACTAGCACCACCACGAAACGTCAATTGTTCCCGAAGCCTCTCCAAAACTTTCCTGTGAGAACGACATGATCCGAGATCTAGTCAGCGCTCTCGATTATTCATCGTTTGCCGAATTGGCACTCGCTCTGTTTGTCATCGCTTTTGCCACGATGACTTACGGAACACTCCGACTTTCCAAGAATGCAACTGATCGATTCGCATCGATTCCACTGAGCGACGAAGTGGAGGACCCACGACCATGAGCCAAGTGACAGAATACGACAACGCTCCAAAGACCGATCACGCATACGACGGGATCGAGGAATTCGACAATCCATTGCCAGGTTGGTGGAAGTGGTTGTTTGTTGCTTCGATCCTCTTCAGCCCGTTTTATTTCCTGTTCTATCACGGCGGAGCGGCCGGACGTTCGGTGGAAGATCAGTACGGGATCGCGTTGGCTGAAAACACCCGTTTGCAATTCGCGGAAATCGGCGACTTGAATCCCGACGAAGCGACACTGGCCAGCTACATGAACAAACCCAACTGGGTTCGTGTTGGTCAATCTGTTTTTAAAGCCAACTGCATCTCTTGCCACGGTCGCGAAGGCGAAGGGCAGGTCGGTCCAAACCTGACCGACGAATACTACAAGAACGTGAAGAACATCGAAGACATCGCCAAGGTCATCATCAATGGTGCCGGTGGCGGAGCGATGCCGAAATGGTCGGATCGTCTGCATCCCAATGAGATTGTGCTGGTTTCCGCGTACGTCGCGACACTGCGTGGCCAGAACATCGAAAGCAATCGAGGTCCGGAAGGCAAGACAATTCCGCCGTGGCCTGAACCTGTTGAAGACGAACCCGAAACCCCCGAAGAATAAGATTCAATCCAATGTCCACCCGAACATCGTTGCCTCTGTTCTCGCCTTCGCCTTGCAAGGTGTGCTATGCGGCGGATCGCGATGGGACATCGGGTGGAACGGGTGCGTCTGAAAACAACGATGCGTTGCTCAAACCAGACGAGCACGTGCTGAGCACGCTGGAAGCCGATGGCAGCCGCCGTTGGCTTCGGCCAAAGTTGTCGATGGGCCAATGGTGGAAGCGCCGCCGTGTGACCGCTTACATCTTGATGGTGGTCTTCGTTGCTATCCCACATTTGAGGATTGCAGGAAAACCTCTGATTTTGCTCGACATCGCCGCCCGTGAATTCACGGTGCTGGGCAAAACCTTTTATCCCACCGACACGCTGGTGCTGGCGTTGTTCATGCTCAGTGTCTTCGTGAGCATCGTCTTGATCACCGCGATCACCGGGCGCGCGTGGTGCGGCTGGGCGTGCCCACAAACCGTCTACATGGAGTTCTTGTTCCGCCCCATCGATCGCTTCTTCGATGGCACGGTTGGCAAAGGTGGCAAGCCCGCTCGCGGAATCAGTCCGGTTTGGCAAATTGCTCGCTTTGGCGTCTACCTCGTCCTCTGCATGTTTTTGGCTCACACGTTTCTGGCCTACTTTGTGGGCACCGAGAAACTGGCTCAGTGGGTCCGAAGTTCACCGATCGATCATCCGTCGGCGTTCCTCGTCATGGCGGGCACAACGGGATTGATGCTATTCGACTTTCTGTTCTTCCGAGAGCAACTGTGTCTCATCGCGTGCCCTTACGGACGTTTTCAATCGGTCATGCTCGACGAGCAATCCAAGATCGTTGCCTATGACCCGGTACGTGGTGAGCCTCGCATCAAAGGAAAACGAACGCACGATGATGAACGCGGCGTGGATCTCGTCCGCGGAAAAGCTGCCGGCGATTGTGTCGATTGTCATCAATGCGTCGTCGTCTGCCCAACCGGAATTGACATTCGCGACGGATTGCAAATGGAGTGCGTCAATTGCACTCAGTGCATCGACGCGTGCGATGACGTGATGGAAAAAGTCGGCAAACCGAAGGGTTTGATTCGCTTCAGTTCACAAGACGCCATCGCTCGCAAACCGAAGAAATTGCTGCGTGCTCGAACGATCATTTACCCAATCGTTTTAGTTGGAGTCTTCTCTGGCCTTGCCATGGCGATCTCCAGCAAGAGCGGGTTTGACGCAAGGATTCTTCGCGGACGTGGGGCTCCTTATTCGCTGCTTGGTGCCAAGGAAGTTTCCAACGCATTCAATCTGCGTTTGGTCAATCGTACCGAGATCGCTCAGACGTATGAATTGTCAACAAACGACTCGAGTGTTGAGGTCGAGATCATTGACACCGACGCCCAACACCTTGAACCAGCCGAATCGAAACTGCTGCCGATTCGATTGAATTTCCCTTCCTCCATGACCATGGGCGACGGCAACGAATCGATCGAACTGACAGTCAAGGATCAAAGCGGCAACGAACGCATCATCTCTATGAAGGTCCTGGGGCCACGCCGCTAATATGTCATCCCAAACCGAACTCAATCCATCCATGGAAACGCAGCAAAAGGAAGAGCGTCGCGCCAAGCGATTCTACATCTCTTTAGTTCTGTTGCTCTTCGCCATCCAAGCCACCATCCTCGGCACCGCGATCAAACTTGCGATCGGCGATCCCGCTTTGGCCGTGGTCCCGGACTACCATCAAGCTGCTTTGAATTGGGATGAGTCCTATCGGGCGTCGTTGGCGTCTGAACGCTTGGGGTGGAATGTCGATGTCATCGTCTCAGATGTCTCAGACGCAAAAGGGCAACGAGCGATCTCTGTCGAACTGCACAACCAGCAAGGCAAATCGCTGGACGATTTGCATATCGACGCGGTCGTCTATCGCCATGCGGATGCGGGTGCGTTCGAAGCGGTTGAATTGCTAAGCACGGGCGAAGGCCGTTACCTCGGGATGGCTTCGATGCCACAGCAAGGACTCTGGCAACTCGAATTGACCGTCGATGGAGCGGGGGAACCGATGACCCTTTCTCGCACACTCGAATTGGAAAATTGAGATGTGGATGTTAGCCAGTGCCGTGGTCACGGCCAGTCTATTGGGCAGCATGCACTGCGTCGGCATGTGCGGACCGCTGGCGATTTGGGCCAGCGGTGCTGGTGAGAAACAACCAAAGTCGACGGTGATTTGGTCCACGACGCTGTATCACCTCGGCCGATTGTCGACCTACGTTTTGGCTGGATTGATCGCCGGCACCATTGGCAGCTTGGTTGAAATCGGTGGCGAAACGCTCGGAATCCAATTGGCTGCCGCACGAGTGGTTGGCACGATCATGATGGCCCTGGGCATTTGGAAGCTTTGGCAAATCGTTTTCGTTCGTCGTAGCACTGCAAAACCGGTCACGCCATCTCGAATCGGTGGCGTGCTCGTCCGACTGCGGCCTCTCATTTTCAAATTGCCCGTCGCCGGACGGGCCCTCGCGATAGGCATGCTGACAACGTTGCTGCCTTGCGGATGGTTGTATCTATTTGCGTTGGTCGCGGCGGGAACGGGCCAAACACTCAATGGTGGTCTGGTGATGGCGGCGTTCTGGCTGGGAACCGTCCCCGCACTTACCGCACTCATCGCGGGCACCCAATCGCTGTCTCGCCGCTTCACCAAATTCATTCCCGCCGCAGCCGCAGCAACATTGATCATCACCGGTGGCTACACCGCCTCGGGCCGAGGCTTTGCCGACTTGAATTCATTGACTGACATTCGTGCTGATGTGGATTTGGATTTGAATGGCACCAACTCGCAGCAAACACTTTCCGAACTGACCGAGACGCCACTTCCGTGCTGCTGCGCCGAAGGCATCCCCTGCGAAACTCCGCAGGAGTGATGAGACATCATGCCATCGAATCTCGATGCGTCGAAGAATGCGGACGCTCCGTCGACGGCAGAAACGTCACTTCCCTGCGTGCACTGCGGTGAACCAACCGAGGTGCATCGCGATGCGGATCCGACGACTGTCTTTTGCTGCAACGGTTGTCGCGGTGCCTACGAGCTGATTCATGGCTGGGGCCTGGAAAGCTACTATGGATTGCGGGACCAATTGGCCGGTGGCGGACAGCCGATCGACCGCGACGGCCAACCCACTTCCGCGGATTCACTGCACGAACGATACACCGTCTTTGACCGAGCCGATTATCTGGGTGCATCCCAACCCATCGAGCAATCCGATGGAACGATGGTATGTGAGCTGGCCGTGCATGGACTGCACTGTGCCGCCTGTGCGTGGCTGATCGAAAACGTTGCCACTCGAACACCAGGTTGGCTGGATGCTCGCGTAAAGATGAGTGAGCACACGATGCGAGTTGTGTTCGATCCCAAGAAGATCTCACTCAGCCGAATCGCTCAACCGCTTGACCGGCTCGGCTACGAGTTGTCACCGCTGCCCGAACACCGTGAAGATCACTTTCGACAAGAAAACCATCGGCTGCTGATCCAGATTGCCTTCGCGGGATTCTGTGCCGCCAACGCGATGTGGATTGCCATCGCTTTGTATGCCGGCGAAGCATCGGATGTCGAAGCCGAACATTGGTCCTTTCTGCGATGGATGGGTACCGGGTTGGGATTGGCGGCGGTGCTTCTGCCCGGCCGGACGTTCTTTCAAGGTGCTTGGGCGTCGATCAAAACCCGAACACCGCACATGGACTTGCCCGTTGCATTGGGTTTGACGGTCGGAACCGTCGCGGGCGTCATTGCGGCGATCACGGGGCAGGGCGAATCCTACTTTGATTCACTGGCGGTGCTGGTTTTCTTGCTGCTAATTGGACGTTGGATTCAATTTCATCAACAGCATCGTGCCGCCAAAGCGGTCGATCTGCTGCTTCGAATCACACCTCGTCACACACAGCAAATCTTGGCAAATGATCAGACCGAACTGGTGTTGGTCGACAATTTGCGTTCCGACGATTCAGTGCGAGTGATGGCGGGACAAAGTGTTCCCGTCGACGGAGTGATCCTTGCCGGCCAATCATCGATCGATCAATCATTGCTGACCGGCGAAAGCTTGCCAGTCTCGGTACAGGAAGGCGATTCTGTTTCCGCTGGAACGGTGAACCTTCAGAGTCCATTGGACATTCGCGTGACATCGGTCGGACGCGAAAGTCGCATTGGGCAGGTCATGCAATCGGTGGAAGAGGCGGCGGCCCAGAAAACTCCGATCGTGCAACTCGCCGATTCAATCGGTGGCTACTTCGTCGTCATTGTCACTCTGCTGGCGATCGCAACGTTCTTTGCCTGGCTGGGCGATGGATTTGGCATCGCGGCTTCTCACGCGACATCATTGTTGATCGTTGCCTGCCCGTGTGCGTTGGCCTTGGCCACACCGCTGGCAATCGCGGTCGCACTGGGACGAGCGGCAAAGCGGAAGATATTGATTCGCGATGGTTCTTCGCTGCAGACATTGGCTTCCGTGGGAACCATTTGGTTCGACAAAACTGGCACTCTGACCGAAGGCAAACCACGAGCCACCTACGTCGAGGGAGATGCATCCGCGATCGCTCATGCTGCAGCAATCGAACGACACTGCGAACATCCAATCGCGATCGCGATTCAAAGGGAAGCCAGCCGACGTGATCTGACCGTTCCGACAAACGCACAACTCGGTCAAGTCCACGTCGGTGGCGTTTCTGGCAACAGCGATGGGCACGCGGTTCTGGTTGGCAGTCTGTCCTTTATGCAAGACAACCATGTTGTTCTCACGGAATCGATTCTCGCCGCATGCGAGCACTGCACCAATCAATCTGCCAGTCCCAGCATCATTGCAATTGACGGCATCGCATCATGCGTGCTCGCCATCAGCGACCCACTCAAACCCAATGTCGATCAATTCGTTGAATCGCTGAAACGACGAGGTTGGCGAGTTGGCATCCTATCCGGTGACCACCCGAAGATTGTGGCTCATGTTGCCGAGCAATTGAATCTGGATGCCGCGCAGGCACTCGGAGGTTTGTCGCCGGAGGACAAATTGCAACACGTTCGCCACCACTCAAGTGGTTCGACGATCATGGTGGGCGACGGCGCCAACGATGCTGCTGCCCTGGCGGCGGCCGATGTAGGAATCGCGGTTCGCGGTGGTGCCGAGGTCAGTCTGCAAGCCGCACCGATTTACATCGCCTCGGACAGCATGACATCCATTTCGGATCTGATTGGTGCAGCACGGCGGACACAGGCTCTAATACGAACGGCGTTCGCCGCCTCACTCAGCTACAATTTGGTGGCGGTCGCTTTGGCGATGTCGGGACGAATCAGTCCCCTCGTCGCGGCGATCTTGATGCCGATCAGTTCGGTCACCGTGCTAGCACTCACGCTGGCATGGCCCATTTTTCGCGAAAAACAATCATGAGTGTTCTGTTCATCGCTCTGCCGTTGGCCCTCCTGCTGGGTGCGGGTGGAACAATCGCCTGCATCATGTGCATTCGAGGCGGCCAGTACGACGATTTGGAATCCCCTGCCGTTCGAATTTTGATCGACGACGAGCCGAAACCAAAGCAATCGAAGGCGACGAAAACAGCCGACACCGCCCATCCTTCCCAGGATCGCACACGCTGAATTTTGAGCGAAATTTGGCTTGGTGGTGGCCGATAACAGGCTTATGAACCGCCACTTGCTCAAAATTTCAGACTCGCACGATCACGTCACCCACGACTTGGTGATCGCGACTCACGGTTTTCTTTCCAACGGAAAAAGCCTGGATCCAATCGCGGATTCACTGACCTCCGCCGGCTATGAAACCTTGGTGTGGGATTACCCCAGCTTGCGCGGTTCGATTTTGTCGCATGCCAGTCGTCTCACCGCGGTGATTCAGCAGGCCCTCGGCCGACCGGACATTGAACGAATTCACTTCGTCACGCACAGCATGGGTGGCATCATCACGAGAGCTGCCATTGCTCAATCCCGGATGGAAACGATCGCGAAAAAGCGTTGCGGTCGGTTGCTGATGATGGCACCGCCCAACCGCGGCTCCTGGCTGACGAGATTGCCACTTGGCCCGTTTGCGAACCGTTTTCCACAACTTGCGGAACTGTCCGAAAACGAGAGCAGCCTGGTCAACCAGCTGCCACGCCCTCATCGAATTGACGTGGGCGTGATCGCGGCGCAGAAAGATTGGATCGTTTCTCAGAGTGCGACCCATCTGGACGGGCAAGCCGATCACACCGTGATTCCGACTTCGCATCAGCGATTGGTTCAACACCCACTCGCCATCGAAATGACGCTTCGCTTCCTCGAGGAAGGACGTCTGCAGGCTGTTGCTGAATCCGACGCGGTGGCGATGACGATCCCGATTCGCCCGCTGACCGAGGCCGGCGACTCCGTCCAAAGCCAGCACACCGCAACCGATCGTCGGCGTGCTGCCTGATCCGCAGCGATCCGCCTACTGTTTGACGGCTTTCACTTCCGCGGACGGTTTGGGAACCGCGAAGAATGTGTTGGCACGGCGGACGCTATCGGGATCGACTTTCTCGAGCTCTTTGATCGCTTCGGCGGCTTCCGGTTTTGGGCAGGCTCGCAGGTAATTGACCGCGGGCACTCTCACCCAATTATTCTCTGCGTCTGCGGCCAAGAACAATTGTTTGATGCGATCAATCTGGCTCCAATCTTTCCAGCGAGCCAAATCGGGAATCACCAAGTCAGCCAGGTCAGGCCGGTCAAGAATGTGGTGCAGCGATTGAACCAAAGCACTGCGAGCAATCACGCCCCCCTCACTGCCGTGAAACCGGACCGCCATGATCGCAGCGTAAGTATCGGCGTAGGAAGCTTTTCTGTTTTCAAGGAACAATTCGTCGATCACGGGCAAACCTTGCTCTCCCGCGAAAGTCAAATAGCAAGCGATCAGAGCATCGAGTCCTGAACGGCTGCTCTTCTGAGTGCTTTTGAGCATTGATTCCAGCATCGGCAGGTCTTCTTGATCGCCACAGATGCCCAGCAACGTCAGATACATCCGTTTGCGATCGGGGGACATCTTGGGATCTTGAATCCAAGTGACCAAGGTGTCGTGATCCAAGGCCGATTCGATCTTTTTGATTTCATCGTAAGGTGTGGAAGCGAATTCGTCGTACGCATCCCGCGAGAGCATTGAATCTTCGTCTTGCAGGTACTCGTAGTAGAATAGCAAACGCTCCGAGGGCTCCTTGTCAGCCAACTGGGTGATTTTTTCCAGGTACTTTTCGCTCTTGGGTGTCAGCGGCAAACAAGACCACTGCATATCGCGAGGATCGACTCCGCTGAGCATAAAACGACGTCCCTTGGCCACGTCGCCAAAGTAGACCGCGGTGACCTCCTGACCGGCTTCGACAAGTTCGCCGCCTTTCAGCACGGTTTCGATTCGCATTTTGATCTGCCCGGTGTCCGCGTTGCGGGTCAGATCGCTCTGTAGCGCCGTTGCGACCACCACCGCGTCCATCACCTCCATCTCTTGCCGCAGCGTTTGAGACACGGCACTGCAGAACGGGCAGGCGGACGCGATTGGACCGGCCATCAGGGTTCCGAGCACCAACACGCCAACGAGGACACGAGTTTTCAGAGTGGTCATGAATTCACAAAAGGTGGGTGGGGGACTTGCGGGATATCGGTGACTTTTCTGTCGCCGATGCATCAGAGTCTACGTTTCAGATCGGACGGTGTTCAAACCGCCCCCAAACGAAATTCTAGCACTTGGACTAATAATCGGAAACGAAACGACTCATCCTGATCGATGGGTTGTGCCGATAACTCCGATGAAACCAGTGTGGACCACGCCACGCGGGAAAACCACGCGATCAAAAAGATCCATCGCCTAACGCGATTCATACCCGGGGGGGAATGTCGGAATGTACCAACGAGCTACCATCTTGGCCGCAGCAGCGGTCGTCTTCATTGTGGGCTTTGCCTGCGATTCTCATCACGCCGCCGCTCAGGGCTACGGTGCCCCCGTGGCAATGGGAGCCGGTGGAACCCTTCCCAACGCAATGGGTCAAATGGGCTACCAGGGCCAACGTGCCTATGGCCAAAGCTGGGGATCATCCGCCGCCAACACGGATTGGAACCGGATGTACCACTATCCCTATGTTTATTACCCCCAAAACTTCTGGGGCCAAGATTATTACAAGAGCAGCGACAGCTTGTATCATCGCTACCCAACGGAAATGAGAATTCCCGTTTACAATAAAAGCTGGCACAACTACTACCCCAGCAATCGCCGGTTCCACAAAGGGCACCACTTCATTCTTGACACGTTCTAGTCGACCGTCACGCCCCAGATCGCTCATCAAACAGCTCGATGCATCCACCGCACGCGTGTGGATCATCGACGCTGTCGGTGATCTGATTCACCTTTCGCCCGCGATGGCGGAATGGCTGGGGAAATCCACCGAGACGGACGAGTCACAGACGGTCCAGACAGTTTCCGAGCAATGGGTCGACGCGCTGCGTCCCGATCCATCGATCCGTTTTCGCGGCCATCAAACCCGACAGATCACTCTTTCAAAGCATCTCGGCGATTCCAAAGGTCTCGGCGAAAGCAACCTGAGCGACGAAGCGTTGACCGCGGTCGCGCATTGGGTATCGCTCGGCAACAGCGGCTACACGATCGGCTGCGTTGGCGAGTTTCTTCGCGACAGCGAGGTGCCGCTTTCCGATTGGCTGGGTGAAGGCGGACTTCGCCAGGAATCATTGCTTCGCGAATTGATTGCGAAGCATCAAACCTCCAACGCTCGCACCGCGGACATTTTGCTGGCCGGAGAATCTGACGCCGCGGTTTTGCTGCGTCGACGCGTCACCGCTGCAACCTCGATGCGATGTCACCTGGGCCTGTTCACGCCGACCCATTCCAGCAGCCGCGAACTGGCGTTGCGACTTCACGACACATCCGCACCTGGCGAATCACTCACGGTTGTCGATGGAGCCTTGATGGATGCCGAGCTCTTGGAAGCTTACGCGGCCCCGGCCATCCAATCGATCAATCAACACGATTCCCATCGCAGCAACGCGACGCTGCTGATCGAACGTCTCGACGAGATGCCCGACGATGCGCAGTTGAAATTGAGCCAGTGGGTGGAAGTGTTCGGCGACCACCTTCGGCTGATCGGTATGCTCGATCCTGCGAGTGTCGTCGACAACCATTTGCATCGCGGCGAACCCAATGATCCTCTGGATGCACAAATCGCCGAGCTGACTCATATGCCGCAAGCGGTCACGGGCATCGCCAAGCCACTCATGAACTTGATGCGTGCGATGCCGATCACGGTTCCTCGTTTGAAGGACCGCCGAGAAGACATCCCAACGTTGGCGTTGGCGTTGCTTCGAGAGGCACATCGATCGGGCCAACCGCAAAAACGCATGTCCGACTCTGACATGCCCCGTTTGGGTCGCGACGCGATGGACGCGTTGACACTGTATCCCTGGCCGAATGATTTTGATGAACTCGCCGAAGCGATGGTCTCCGCACTCGGTCGCGTCGTGGGAGATCGAATCGGACGTGATCATCTGCCCTTGGTCATTCGTTCCTATCGAGTCGGTCCCCGAACTGAATCGGAACAGGAACCCGAAAAAATTGAAAACAACTTCCGGATCGAATCACTGGACGAAGCCGTTCAGAAGTACGAACGCAAATTGATCGACCAAGCCATGGAAGCGTCGCAAGGCAACAAAGCCGAAGCGGCTCGTCGCTTGGGAATCAGCCGTGCTCGATTGCTGCGAAAGCTGGACGGATGAATGCCGTGAAGACCAAGCTTTGGGTGACCGGCCCCGAGACCGAACGCTGGTTCGATGCCGCGCGGGTGATGTGGAGCACCGACTTCCACCCTGAAACGCTTTCCTCGCTCGGCGACGTTCCGATTCACAAACGCAATCTTCGGTCCTCGCAACCAATCACTCCCGAAGTCATCTTGTGGGCCGGCGATCAAAACGGGATCCACGAACTGACTCAGTGGCTCCACTCCCGAACGCCTCAAGCCGACCATCGCCTTTACATCGCGGCGGGTCAATGGTCCGATGCCGAACGTTCGGTACTGCAACGATTCGGCGTTCGCCTGATCGTTTCTGAGTTGACCGATCTGATCGCTATTGAGCACGTAGTGCGAGAGTGGTCGCTTCGCATCTCAAATTGACCATTTCATCTCGCTCGCAATCATGACTTCCATCGATGAAACGACCGCAACTCGACTGACGGGCGTGGGGCTGTCCGCCGTTGCGGTGATTGGTCTTCGCGGCCCGCTCGCAATCCAGTGCGTGCGTGATTGTTTCGTTCCCGCATCGAAATCAAATCTGAACTTTTCAGCGGGACAAGTTCGTTACGGTACCTGGAAGAGCCGTCCCGACGGTCCCGGCGAGTCGATCGTCTTGTCTCCGATGGCCGATGGCAGCTTCGAGATTCACGGGCACGGCGGGGAAGCCGCGGTCAATGCAATTCTCGCTTCGCTCACCGATCGCGGAGTTCAATCGGTTGAGTCATCGACTTGGCAACGATCCGCATCGATTCTGCTATCCGAAGCGGAACAAGTCCTGCAACGCTGTGTGACCAGCCAACAAGCTGCCGTCGCGCTCGATCAAACTCGAGGGCAATTGGTCCAGTGGTGTGAGCGATGGCTTCAACGTATTGATGAAGCTTCATCGTCGGGCGAGTTGCCAGAAAAAAATGAATCGTTGCTCGATGAACTTTGCAGCGAAGCCCAAACGATTGCGACAAACGGCGAGCGTGGAGTCCGCTTGAGCGAACCTCGTCGATTGGTATTGGCGGGGCCACCGAACGTGGGCAAAAGCAGCTTGATGAATCAAATCGTCGGCTTCCGACGCAGCATCACCCACGACTCCGCCGGTACGACTCGCGACGTCTTGCAATGCGACACCGTGATCGCCGGGGTTCCGGTCCGAATGAGCGATACCGCTGGCATTCGCAAAACAAGTCACTTGACCGAGTCGAGTGCGGCGATCGAACGAGAAGGGATTCGCCGCGCCTCCGTTGCGGTCGAGTCGGCCGACCTGCTGTTGGTTGTGTGCCAGCCTTCAACGCTGATGGATTTGCAAGACTTCCGACAATCCTTGCCGGTCTCCAAATCAACCAATGTTGTGGAAGTGCTCAATAAAGCAGACCTGCTGAGCGACGACACCAAGTTGATTGCCGACAAGAACCTGCACCAAACCATCGCGAGTGTGGACGACGATCCCGGTGTCGGCAAACTGATGCAAACACTGGCTGCACATCTGACCGCGACGCTTCCACCTCGACATTCACCGGTTCCAATTTGCCAACGACAGCTCGACCTGACTAATCAACTTTGTCGGGCGGTGTCGCTCGATGACGCAGCAGCCACGCTACGACAATTGCTAACCGGAGTTGCATCGTGACCTCATCGTCGGTTGAATTGGAAGTCACGAACGACCTGCGGGAAGCGATGCGAGATTGCATCGCTGGACGAGTGCACTCGCCGGTGATGCAGACGCTTTCGAGTGGAACGAAGGCGATCCTGAAAGACATCGCGGGTTTGCAAACTCGAGCGGTCGCCACACTCGGTCCTCCCAAACGGGAAGGTGAATCATGGTGGGTGACTCGGCGAGCGATCCAACAATCCACCACGCTGCGAGTCGCAGAACTCAAAGCGACTTGGTTCGGCGATCAACCGGTAACGGACATTTGCTGTGGCATTGGAGGTGACCTGATCGCTTTGGCTCGTCGGGGACCGGCAACCGGGATCGACGCAAACCAATCGGTACTATCGTTCACCGCCGCGAATTTGGTCACCGCCGATGTCGCCGCGAATTTGCGTCGGATGGATGTGATGGAGTCGGAACCAGCTGAGGTTGTCGATGGCTCGAAGTGGATTCACATCGATCCCGATCGTCGAGCCGACAATCAACGACACACCCAGCCTGATGCTTGGCTGCCAAGCTGGGAACGCACTGAGCAATTGCTTGGTCTGGTAGAAGGCGGTTTGGTGAAGATGGCTCCCGCGACGACACTCGATTCATCTGTTGCGCTGTCTTGTCATCTGATGTGGATCTCATCCGGCGGTAGCGTTCGCGAACAAACCGCGATCTGGGGCACACTTCCAACGCCGCCCGAAATTTCAACCGATGAAACCAACTGGCAGATTGGTGGACGATCCGCGGTGGTTCTAAAGCATGACTCCGCCCACCGTTTCGCTTCTGGTTCGGATGACGGGACTGAATCCGCACCGTCCACATCTTCGGTTGAAAGCTGGATGATTGATCCGGATGGAGCCATCCGCGCGGCAGGCCTGACGGACCATTTCGCACGTCGTCATCAAGCGAAGACGCTGGGCGGACCGTCTGGATTTCTGACGGCCGACTGGAATGCAACGGACTTTGAAAACCTGCCCTGCCAAGCATCCATCCACGAACTCGCCACGATCGCGAAAATTCGCGATCGAATGTCCTGTGACGATCGGGCGTTGCGAAGGTACTTTCGGAAAGCGAAGTCTTATCCGGAGATCATCAAGGTTCGCGGGGTCGACATCGACCCCGCCAAACTGGGAAAAAAGCTTCGTGAATGCGGTGAGACTCCCCTGGCGTTGTGGATCGGTCGGAACGGCAAAAAGACCTACGCCGTCGTGACGGACTTGCCACAGCAGGCCCCCACTTTCTAGCGGGAAGACTCAGCCCAAATTCCGTTGAGCGGTCGTTCGCACGAGCAATCAGGTTTCAATTATAGTGGTGCGGTTGAGATCGATTGATCTCGCCTACTCTCTTCTCTTCTCGATTCGGACCACGGTGTTATGGGCGTTCGTTTTGCTTGCCATGCGTGTGGGAAGCGACTGAACATCAAGAACGAACTCGCCGGACGCCAGGGTGTTTGCCCAGCGTGCTCGGTACGCTTTCGCATACCGACGGAGGACCGCCCGCAGTCGATCGCCATCGAAGAAGAATCATCGGCCAGCCACCCGGCGGATGTTCCTGACGAGCAAGATCAGAACGACGTGCTCGATTCGTCGGACCAGACCCCCAGTGGCGATGTAGCGGACTCTGACTCCGAATCGTCAGCCAGTACCTACGCGGCGACCGCAGCCGGCGGACCAACGACGATTGAACGTCCCAAGGTCGAGAAAAAAACAAAACCCACGCCTGAGAAGAAGCCGGCCGCTCCAGCCTCAGCCGAGCCGACCACTCCCGAAGAGATCCTGGGTGATTCAACCGCGGTTTGGTATGTCCGTCCTCCGAGCGGCGGCCAATACGGTCCCGCCGATGGTCCGACGATGAAACAATGGATCACCGAAGGCCGCATCGCCGATTCGGCAATGCTGTGGCGAGATGGTTGGCCGGATTGGAAATCAGCCGGCGAGATTTTGCGTCAGTTGAATCACAAAGGCCCAACGAGTGCCGCTCAACCGGGGCCCAAACCCATCCTGGCGACACCCGGCAACGCGCACCTGGTCGATAGCAGACTGGTCGACGCTCCCGCCGATCGTGACAAAGTCGCAATTCTTAACCGAGGCGGCCCGCTCGAATCCAGCAAACGCAAACGGTCTCGAAAACGAATCGCCGCGACGGTTTCGTTGATCCTGTTGCTGGTGGTTTTGGTAGCCGCTTTGGCCTACGTCATCACGCGTTGATGTGGGAGCTGGCTGGTGATTGAACCAGCCAATCCGTCCTACACAACTGCGAATTCAGCCGGCCGCCGCGGCCAGACGTTTCGGACACGAGTGTGCTTGAACGTGCAGCTCTCGCAGCAGGTCAATGTCACTCAGCAGGGCACGTCGCAGTTCCATCGGAATCTTGGACACATCAACGCCACGCGATTCCTCTTTGCCCATCTGCAAACGCTGACTGGCATCTCGAACCTGGTTCCGTTCGCTATCCGTCATCGGATGTTCCGCATGACTGGCCCGCAACACACCGTGATGGGTGTGGAAGTAAGTCGGACTGTCGATCAATTGCTCCAGCATTGAAGACTTTGGCAAAACAGACCATTTCTGCTGCGAGTTCAACATGGCTTGTTCGTAGAGCTCATAGACCTCGGGAACGCATGTTTCTTGAGGAATCAGCAGCAATCGCAACTTCGCCATCGCGTTGCCGATGCCACGACTCGCCATCGCCATCGCGAGCGGTACGGCCAAGATCAAACCTGCAGTGATTGGCAGGAACCACACCGCCCATGATCGAGCGAACGTGAACACGGCTGCTGTGATCACCAACCCCAGAACAGTCAAACTGCCGTAGTCCCGAATGGCCTGCAACATCGGGACACCATGTTCACCACGTTGTTGCGACGACCATTTGACCTTGCGACCACGCAGCGTCGAAACAACAAATCGAGTGTGCATGATGGCCATGATCGGCGAGAGCAAGATCGATAAAACGATCTCCAACAAAACGCTAACCAGCATCGCGATTGCGCCGCCAAACCGCGACGCTTGCCCGCGAACGACCACGTTGAAGTAGCCATAAAACTTTGGGATCAGCAGCATTGCCATTGCGGTGATGAACAATCCCAGCTGCATCGCGGTTGGCGAAATGGCGTCCAACAGTTCCAGCTCGGTGGCTCCTCGGTTTTCGAGTGCCCAACTGGCAACGCACAAACACGTGAACAAGATCCATAGCGGTGAACTGGCATAGGCCAAAACACCACTGAAAAAGTGCAGACGACTGACCGGATGAAAGCCTTCACTGAGCAGCAATCGACTGTGCTGCAAGTTGCCTTGGCACCAACGCTGATCGCGTTGCGCATAGTCCGTCAGTGTTGTGGGGCACTCCTCGTAACTTCCGCCAAGGTCGTTGGCCAAGCGGACCTTCCAGCCTCGACGGACCAACAACGACGCTTCAACGAAATCGTGCGACAGGATCTCTCCGCCCAAAGGAGCTTGTCCAGGCAACACCGGCAGATCGCAGCAATCGCAAAACGCTTCGACGCGAATGATTGCATTGTGCCCCCAGTAGTTTCCTTGTTCCGCCGCCCAAGCGTCGAAGCCCTCGCAGAACACGGGACCGTAAGCCGCGGCAGCAAACTGTTGCATGCGCGCGAACCACGACTGTCGCCCGATCGGCGTCGGTGGAACTTGCAAGATTCCAAGTCGATCATCGGCTCGCATCCGCCGCACCATCTCGATCATCGTGTCGGGTTCGAGCAGACTGTCGGCATCCAAGACAATCATGAAAGGATACGGGTCCGACCAACGTCGACAGAAATCCGCAATATTCCCCGCTTTGCGAGCCACATTTTCGCGGCGATGGCGGTAGTAGACGTTGCACGATGTCGAAATTTGCTCTTCCAAGCGATCCATCAGTTGAGACCAAGCCAGCTCTTCCGCGAGCCAGACCTCGGAATCATTCGTGTCGCTGAGAACAAAGAAATCGAATCGCTGATCCGGCCCCAAGCTACGGACCATCGCTTCCACTCTCGCGAAAACGTCCATGGGGGATTCGTTGTAGACCGGTACCAACACCGCTGTCGGCGGTTCATCGCCGGTGGATGATTCCGTTCCTTCTGTGGTCGGTCGTCGACGAAGCAAACGGACGAAGCCCAACGTCGCGACAACGAACGAGAATGCGATCCATCCAAACAGCAGGGCGAACAATGGAACGCTCAACCATTCCAACCACCCGCGACCATTCGCCGACATCGAGACCACATAAACGGACGTGCCAGCCATCGCGATCACCAATGTGATCACTGCGATCAACCAGCGTGTTCGCTTGGTGCTCTTACTGACCATCGGTCATTGCCTCAGGTTGTGGCGAATTGCCTTTTCCATCAACCAACCCAAACATCGCAAGGACCGGTTGCTGAATATGACGCGATGCCATCTGCATCCACCACTGCGGTCGCAATGGACCGATCAACGGTGGCGTCTCGTTGTGACGCAGCGTCCGAGCTCCCGATCGCGGGATCACTCGGCGACGTTGGCTGACTTCCACTTCGTTTTCACTTGGTTGAAAGAACAACTCATCCATCGCCGCTTCCAACGTCACCCGGGGAAGCCGCGGATCGTTGGCCTCAGTCGCATCGTGTGATTCTTCGGTGTCACCCGAGTCGACTCGCAAACGCTGTTTGGCGAGTCCCACGAAATAGTGAGATTGGTCACGAACGCTGTCGGGATGATGGTGCCCGCAGCGATGCAAATAGTCCGCAATCACAGACAGAGAAAGGTCGTTGAGAGTGTTCATCGGAAGAGCCTGAAAAGAAAAGGGGCCAGTCGAATGAGTGGCGAGTGGGCTTCACGTGATGTCAAACCAAACGGTCAAAGCATCGACGTTCACCACCACCAGGGTTTATCAAATCCCGCGCCAGAAATTTCCGCCGCGCCCGCAAATTTCGCCGGAAAGCAACTAAGGGAGTTTCGACCGGCTCACTGGGCGTGCTAAGCATCGCATCACCTCCCTCATTGGAATGAGAAAGCAACGTGAATTTCTTGCGGTTGGATGAGGTGATGAATCCGCGTGCAGATCGGAGCCTGCTGAACGATTTGCTGCCAAATTTGGACGCAGCGATGCCGAGTTGGCGGCATCAACTCAGAATTTCGATCACGACTCGTACGATGGTTGAAAATCGCATCCTGAGCTTGCGACAACACCTACGCGAAACTAGCATCCCTAATCGACAAACAAAGTCGCCCATTGGACCGTAGAAGAGTTTGCCCCCGCCTCCTTGGCAACTCGTCCCAATACGGAGTCCCTGCTGCGTTGTCGCAGTGATGGTCGACAACCTGCCAACACCCCGCCTTTTGGATTCGTCAGCATGAAGCGACGTATGCTTCTCTCAGCCTTCGCTGCCGCGCCCTTGCTCGCTGCGCATCGTCTTCGTGGAGACGGAGACTTCTCAATGGTCTCCGCTGGTTCGCGATCGACCATGGAGGATCTGATGATGAACGAAAACTCTTACCCATTCTTGGATGATTTGCGTCGCCGGTGCTACCTGTATTTTGAGGAAGCCGCTGACCCGCAAACCGGACTAATCGCCGACCGAGGCCACGCTGACGGAAGTTCGTTCAGCACCTACGCCAGTTCTGCTGGCTGCGGATTCGGATTGGCCGCCCATGGAGTTGCTGCCAACAATGGCTGGATCTCCAAAGAAGAAGGTGCATCACGCGTACGCAAGATGTTGAGTTTTTTGGTCAATGAAGCCGAACATGAACGTGGTTTGGTCTACCACTTCATCGATCGAATGACTGGCCAGCGTGCTCTTGATAGTGAAGCGTCGACGATCGACACGGCTTTGTTGATCGCCGGTGCAATGCATGCTTCACAGGTGTTCCAAGACGATCGCGAATTGGTCGAGATGGCCGACACGCTGTACGAACGAGTGGATTGGCGATGGATGCTTGGCGACAACGGTTGCCTGCACATGGGGTGGCAACCCGAAGTTGGGAGACTTCCTTACCAATGGGATCGTTTCAGTGAACTGACGATTCTCGTGCTACTCGCGATTGGTGCTCCGAGCTCCGCGATTCCGCCCAGTTGTTGGAACGCGTGGCGTCGTGAGAACGTTTTGCATCATCAGGGTGAATCTTTCATCAGCTATCCCCCCTTGTTTGTGCACCAATACCCTCAGGCGTTCTTCGATTTCCGAGGTGTTGTTTCATCCGATGGACGCAACTACTGGCGGAACTCTCAGTTGGCACACTTGGCCCAAATCGAATTCCAACAATCGCTTGCTGACCAATCGCCCAAACGATTCGGCCACTACGGTGAAGATTTGTGGGGCCTGACCAGCAGCGACTCATCGAGCGGCTACCGTGATTGGGGCGGGCCCTACGAAGACGGCCAGGCTCAACCCGATCGCGGCATTGATGGAACCGTTGTGCCGAGTGCGGCGGGCGGTGGGCTGGCTATCGCTCCCGAGCAGACGATGCGGACCCTTCAGTATCAAAAGAACACATTTGGCGAATCGGTCTACGGACGTTACGGATTCGTCAACGCTTTCAACCCACGCCGTGGCTGGATTGGATCCGATGTGATCGGAATTGATACAGGCATTACCCTCCTCTCCGCATCAAACTTGCTGGAAGAAGGTGTCTGGCAACCGTTCATGCAGCACTCCGCCGCCCAACGAGCCTTCCGTTTGGCCGGTTTCCGCCCCTTGACCGCCTAGCAAGGGAACTGAGGTCAAGACGCTGGCTTCAAAGATTCACTTGGGCACGCTGAATGCGTTTCCGGAGCTAAACTGCTGCGGTGACGCCCTAGCAGTGCGACCTCCCATTCTGCATGAATTCAACGGGACCAAGTGTATGTACTTCGACGCGTGTTTTGCGAGACTCTTTTCTTTCTCCGGTCTCGCAGTATCGGTCGCCCTTCTGATCACAGCTCCCGCTGCCAACGCGGTGGATCTGATCGATGTGCGTGACTTTGAATCGCTCAGTCAACTCGCGGCCGAGCGGTCGCAGCAGGAATACGAACCGGCGCCCGAGTTGCCCGAGCCGTTGGCATCGTGGCAGTACGATGATTACATGAAGGTGAAGTATCGTTCCGAGCGTGCCACTTGGTTCGATCAAGGCTTGCCGTTTTGGTTGGAAACATTTCATCGTGGATTCGTGCAAACCGACCTGGTCGAACTGTTTACGCTCAACCCATCGCCCAGTGGCGATCCGATCAGCCAACGCATCGCCTTCAATACAAATGACTTCAGCTACGACGCACCACTGAACGCCGATGAGATTCCTCCGGCGGGTCACGCTGGGTTCCGCGTCGTGGGGCCATTTCCGAACCGGCCGGACGCTCAAGAGATGCTGAGCTTCATCGGATCCAGCTATTTCCGCGGACGCAGCGGCGACACCATTTACGGTGCCTCGGCACGTGGACTGGCAATCAACATCGCCATGATGCAGGAAGAGGAGTTCCCTGACTTCCGCGCGTTTTGGATCCAAATGCCCGCCGCGGATTCTGACCAAATCGCGATTTTAGCGTTCATGGACAGCCCCAGTTTGACCGGAGCGTATCGATTTCGATTGATTCCGGGGAACGCCGTGACACGCGTGAAAGTGCAAGCCAACGTCTACTACCGAGATCAACCCGAGAAGATCGCGTTGGCTCCGCTGACGAGCATGTGGATGTGGGGCGACGGACTGAAGGGACCTCCCAAAGACAAACGACCATCGGTTCACGACAGTGATGGGATGCTCATTCAAACAGGTCCCAACGAATGGCGTTGGAGAGCGTTTGCTCGCCAGAGTTACCCCTCGGTAACATCGACGGAAGTCGAATCGCTTCACGGATTTGGGCTGATCCAGCGAAACCGAGCCTTCTACCACTACGACGATCACAACGCACGCTACGACAAACGTCCCAGCGTTTGGATCAAACCGGATGCCCCATGGCCCAATGGACGAATTGAATTGCTCGAATTGCCGGGCGCTCATGAAGGCATCGACAAT
Organism: Rhodopirellula sp. UBA1907; assembly: GCF_002337565.1. Taxonomy (NCBI): domain Bacteria; kingdom Pseudomonadati; phylum Planctomycetota; class Planctomycetia; order Pirellulales; family Pirellulaceae; genus Rhodopirellula; species Rhodopirellula sp. UBA1907. The sequence goes on from NZ_DDGH01000066.1 coordinate 124,349, forward strand.
CTGGCCGCGTATTGGCTGCCTCCCAAAGACGAATCCGCCGGCGATCAGTCAGCTGACGACACGGATCCTCCGGTCGAATCAGTCGCGAATCCTGGATCAGCCGTTGCGGCGAGCGATATCGTTTCGAAGCCCGATGGTTCAACTGAACCGGTCCAACCCTCACTCGAGTTCGCATATGAAGTCAGCTTTTTCGCGGGCGATCCGCCGGAGCACAATGTGCTTGGACGAGCGACCAACTTGAGCGTGACTCGGCCTGAGGATGACGATGAACCGATCGAGATGGAAATCCGTTTTGCTGGTCCTGTTCTTCGAGGACTGCCAGCGGATCATCCCCCTTCGATTCAGTCCAACGCGATCGCTGGCGAAATCTGCGAGGAAGAATTGAAACGCACCGACGAAGGCGATTGGATCCTGCGTCTCGGCGTGACTTTGGCAGAAGACAACTCTGGCGAACGACCGGTCGAACTGTCTCTTCAGTTGATTAGTGAAGACCAACCTGTGTCCGAGACGTTCGGTTATTTGTTGCCGCCAGCCGAACCTGAGTTCGTGTACCCCGCCGTTTATACTCGGCAAGAATGATCCGTCGAAGCGAGTGTTGTGAATCGCTTCGCCCTCGGCTATTTCTCAGGCTTCTCATCCGCGGTGACGGAAGAGGCAATCCGTCCACCTTGAACCAACACTTCCAACTCGTCCGTGAATTGCTGCTTCAGTTCCGCTTCGCCGGGGAAGCCCTGATGGACCGCCTCGACGATGCCCGTGGGAGCGATCACCAACGTCAAGGGAATCGACTTCGCCGTGAACAGATCGATCAAATCGCCATCGGGATCCGACGCCACGGTCACATCCCAATCTTGTTCGCTGACGAAGCCTTTCACCAAGGATGAGCTTTCGCCGACATTCACGGCATAGAACTGCACACCTTTGTCGGCGAACTTGCGAGTTGTCTCGGCAATCACGGGCATCGCCTGCAAACACGGACCACACCAAGTCGCCCAGAAATCCAACACGACAACTTTGCCCTTCAAATCGTCGTTGCGAACGGTGGAACCATCCATCAACGTCAATGCGAATTCGGGAACAGACTTGCCCAACAACGGATGCTCGACCAGCTTCTCTGCGGCCTGCTTCTGAAATGCTTCCAATGATTCGTATTCGACCGCCTCTCGGGGTGGCGTGTATCGAAACAATTTCTCGTCGACTTCGCCGGTCACTCGCCAAGACTTGAAGTCGTACCGCAACGAATAGGCATAGCCTTGAGGCACGGCGACTTGCCCGGTCGCGATCAGCATCGGTGTGAGGTCAACCAGCAAACGAAGCGGACGAGGTTTCCCTTCGTCACTGATCCAAAGATCCCAAGTGACACCGTCTTTCTGTTGCCCACGCAAATGAATCGATTCAATGCTGCCGCGATACTTCACTTTGCCCGCGACTTCGACTGACTTCATTCCACCTAAGAACGTGACAGCAGGATCAACGCCAGCCAACGTGAGCGCCAACACAGCTTCCGGGTAAGGACCGAGATTGATCTCCGAGCGAGTCGCGAGTTCTTGGCACGATGCAACGTTTGACAATCGGAAAAACGCTTCGGGCGTGAGAGCCACGACGCCTTGCTTGCCGTCGGAATACAACCGTTTTCGATCGTCGGCAGACTTGTAATAAACGGTGTACTGATTGGGGTACTTCGAAGCGATTTGGTAAACCGAGTCCGATGTCTCAACGACTTTACCACCCATCACTGTTTCAGCGGAAAGCTCCACGGTCGCGCGTGAGACGTCGGCTTTTGAGATCCGCGAAAACAATGGCGTCAATGCTTTGCGAACATCTTCGCTGAGTTCAAACGACGGTTTGTCTTGAGCGAAGGACGTGGTGGTCGTTGCGAAAACGACAACGCAAAACATCAACGACTGAAGGGTCTTCCATGTCCCAAAACGAACACAATTCACAACGGTAGCCAATCAACTGAAGAAGCAAGACAAGGGTGGACGAGGCTGTCGATCAGGCAGGGGCATCCTTCAAGAATGCGTAGCTTTCCCGAACGCTGTCCAAAGGTGCGGGAGATTGGTCCTGCTCGACATGGCATTGATCCACGCCAATTTCGCGAGCCAATTTCATCACCGCGGGAATGTCGATGATGCCGTTGCCCAATTCCTGAAAAGCATCGTTCGGAACTTGACCTTCATCGGTGATGACCGGGGTGTCCTTTTTCAGATCTTTCAAATGCACTTGGCTGATCCGTCCCGCTAAACGACGCATCATTTCGATCGGATCACGTCCGCCGATCTTGGCCCAGAAGACATCCAGTTCAAATTCCATTTTGTGCGGGTCAAAACGCTCCACAAAAATGTCGAACGCGGTCAACTTGTTCGCCTTCTTCTCGTCATCGTTTGAGTTCGCATCCTCGGCGGCATCGCCGTTGAACGTCGCGAATTCGAACGAATGGTTGTGGTAGCACATTCGCATCCCAGCGTTGCGAGTCTGGTCGGCCGCCTTGTTGGCTCGATCCGCGATCGCACGACATTTGTCCGCCGTGTCTCGTTGATGTTTCGCGATGTAGCCGAAGACAACGTGTCGCAATCCAATCCGCTCCGCCAATTCCAAAGTGGTTTCGACTGAACCAACCCCATCCTTGTTCGGTTCCGCGATGACGTTGAAATCCATGAAGGCGCTGTGCACGATCAATCCGTTGTCGCGAGCAATCGCCGCCAGACGCACAGCTTCATCATCGATATTCATCAGCTCGACTTGACGATAGCCCGCCTCAGCGACGGCCTTCAGCGTGCCCTCGGGGTCAGCTTTCATCGCATCACGAAGCGTGTACAGCTGCAAACCGATGCGATCCATGTATGGCAGCGGCTCGCCACCTTTCGCGGTGGCTTTCTCCGCCTCTTGGGCCAAAAGATTCAAAGGTTGAGCCAACCATGCCGCCATCGCGGAAGTGGCGGTCAATTGCAATGCCGTGCGGCGATGGATCGAAGGAGTCTTCATTGGGACCGAGGTGCAAAGGTGCCAAAATGGATGTGGAACGGACGAGCAATTGAAACGGAGAACACGCCGCGAAAGATTTCGGCACATTGCATCCGTCGCGGTGCGTTCATCACAGTGCTTCGCTGCGGAAGCTCGAATCAATCAGAGGTACGCGTCCTCACGGATTGCCAGTTCGTTCGAAGAGATCAGTCCAGTTCGCGTTTTTGTCGCTGACGCCGACTGTATCTCTCCAAGGTTTTACGTTCCGAGGAAGTCAGGCTGGATTCACCTGACTCATGGATTTTAGCCAGAATTCGGTCCGCATCCTCTGCTTCCGTTCGGATTTTTTTGTCGGGATCGTGCAATTTCAGCTTCGCACGGCGCGATTTCATCCTCATTTCGTCCCTGAACTCGCCAAATCGTCTGAAATCGAGCCAATGGAACGACCACTGAAGTTGGTAGTACAAGAACCCAAAGAGTGCTCCCGCCAGGTGAACTTCGAAGGCGGTGGAGCTCGCGGAACCGAAAAGTCCGAAGGCGGAGATCAAATCAAACAGGACCAACACCGTGGCCAACACCCACGCTTTCACAGGGAAAACGAACATGAAGAGCACTTCCTGGTGGGGGAAGTAACAGGCGAAGAGAACCATCACCGCGATCACGGCACCGCTGGCCCCGATTGTCGGCACACCGATGATTTCGGGACTCAGTTGCCCCGTGTGGAACAACGAGATTGCACAGGGGTACAGCATCCCGACGATGCCACCCGCGATCACCGCGATCAAATAGAACCTGAGAAATTCCTGCCCCCCCAACCGTTGCTCCACCGGACGCCCGAAGACGAACAACAAGAACATGTTGAAGAGGATGTGCAGAATGTCTTCGGTATTGTGCAGAAACCCGTAGGTTAACGTCTGGAACCAGAGCCAGGGCCTCAACAACGATTGACCACTGATGCCAAACCAATGAATCAGCTGATCGCCAAGGACAATGTCGACCAGAAAAACCGCGACGTTGATCCCGACTAGGATCTTGATCATCGACAAGGGATTCTCGATTCGATCCCACGGTGTTCGTTCAGTGCGACTGTAGTCGCGTTCGTTCAGCCCCATTCTGGCAATCAATCCATCACAGAAAATTGGCGTCGCTAAAACGAGCGACGTTTGAGAATTTCGCTCATCAAGAACGCTTGCTGAGCCCCACCGGGTCGGGACAACAATCGTCGCAGATTGTCCACCGGTGTCGCCACCCGTCCTCTCGATTTGGAGCCGGACGATTTTCGATCGGACTCGTTCGTTCCACCGTCTACGTGCGGAAGGCTGGCCAAACGTTCCTCGACCACTTCCCCCATGACGACCTCGTCACCGCCGTGATCGTCGACGATGGAAACATCAATGGCCTCGGCAAGCTGCCGCGTCACCCGTTCGCGATTGCGATCGGAGTACTGTCGAGGACGCGAATTGCTGTCCTGACGTCGTTGCTCCTCTTGCAACGCACGAAACTCAATCGCGTTGCGTTGTCGAATCTCTGCCGACTTTCGCAAGAATGCTTCGAGCTCGTTAGGGTTTTCTTCGCGAGGCATCTCAGTGGGTCTCTTCAGGCGTGTCGGCATCGTTCGAATGCCCGGCCAAGGCACGCCGCATTTCGGTATCCGCACTCACGTTCTGCAGACGGTAGTAATCCATCACCAGCAGTTTTCCGCTTCGGAAAGCTTCGGCCATGGCGCGGGGCACGTCCGACTGTGCTTCGACCACCTCGGCCTGACTCTTTGCGATCTCCGCCTGCATCTCCTGCTCTTCGGCGACCGCCGCCGCACGCTTGCCTTCCGCATTGGCACGAGCCACCGCGGTGTCGGCTTCCGCCTGATCGGCTTGCAAACGAGCACCGATGTTGGCTCCCACGTCGATGTCAGCGATGTCAATGGAAACGATTTCAAACGCCGTTTGAGAATCCAGCTTCTTCACCAACACGGCTTTGCTGATCACGTCCGGGTTTTCGAGCACCGCCTTATGGTTGTCCGCCGACCCGATCGCACTGACGATGCCTTCGCCAACCCGAGCGATGATGGTTTCTTCCGTCGCACCACCAATCAATTGCTGTAGGTTGGCTCGCACGGTCACACGAGCTCGCACCTTCAACTGAATCCCATCTTTTGCGACCGCATCCAGCGATGGTTTCGCGGCACCTCGCGGTGGGCAATCGATGACCTTTGGATAAACACTCGTCTGAACCGATTCCAAAACGTCGCGTCCCGCCAAATCAATCGCCGTTGCTTCGCGAAACGTCAGCGAAATCGTCTTCGCCTTTTTCGCGGCGATCAATGCCCGGATGACTTGCTGCACGTTGCCGCCGGCCAAGTAATGGGCTTCGAGCGCACCGACGGTCAGCTCGGGATCGTCCAAGCCGGCTTGCGTTGCCATGATCTTGCTTCGCACGATCGCTCGTGTGTTGACCTTTCGAAAGGTCATTCCGATCAGGTTTCCGAACGAGATTTTGGATCCCGTCAGGACGGATTGGATCCATAATCCGAAATAGCTGGTGAAGATAAACAGCACCACAACAATCCCGGCGAAAATCACCAGTGCACCGATCAACAATGCAGTGGTGACCTTGGGCATCTGAGCCAAAGGCAGGGTGTCCAGCAACAGCGATGCAATCATGGGGCGTCTCATGGGAGCGGCATATGTTCGAACCAGACGAAGCTGCCAGGTTAGAAGAGGCTCGAATCGGACGGGAAGAAGGCGTTTTTTCCTTCGTCCCGTTTTTCGGGGGCCGATATCATCGTCCTGGCCCCGTCATCCAGTGTCAAGCGCAGCAACTCACTCGAACTTAACGCGGCGAGATCTTCACTCAACCATCCGAATTGGCATCGTCACCAGACTCGGGCTGGTCTGCTTCGGTAGCCACAGAATTGTCCTGCGTCGGCAAATCGGCATCCATCCATTCCGCCAAAGAACGAGTCCCCGCGGCAATGCACTCGGCTTCTTTGAGGGCGGCCAGGGTCTTCCAGGCGGGATGATCGTTCGCCGGCCGGAACCGGTGAGCCAGCCGCATCACATCAGCCAGCAAAATGTTGTCGGCGGGCCGGGCGAGAGTGAGCTGATTTTCTTGCCCCGCACCGGTGACCACACGCCGCAAGAAATTGGCCTCGATCAGCCGAGTCTCCATCTCGTGAACCACGCGGCTCGACAATCCCAACCGATCAGACAACTCCTGCCTTCCAACGGCTTCTCCATCGGCGAAAGCGATCGCGACTTCGGTCATGATCGGCAGCATCCAATCGGGGTCACCGGCCGGCAAGTCTTCCTGCTTCTCACCGCGCCGACGGAACTCTTTGCCACGAACCGTTTGCAAGGTGTAGGTCAAAATCAGTCCAAACAAAACGATCAGCCACGTTAGGTAAATCCAAAGCAGGAACAACGGGATCACGCCAATGGATCCATACAGTTCCAAATACGGAACGGCGGTCGTCACGTAAATCTGGAAACCATACTTGGCGAATTCCCACAACACCGCGCTCACTGCCGATCCCATCACCGCGGCACGCACCGATACATGTGTGTTCGGCATCAGCGCATACAGCAGGAACAACAAAACCCAAGAGGCGAGCAACGACAGAGCATGCTGCAGAATCCAAACCGGCCCAGAGCCAGCACCGAGATTTCCAAACCAATCGATCACCTGCGCTGACATGTAGAGACTCAGCGCCAACAGCCCGCTTCCGAGCGTGATGATCGACCAATGAACCGCCACGCGAATATGAATGGGTCGCTGCGATGGAGCATCGAAGATGCGGTTGAACAAATATTCGGTCGCATCCGCCAACGCCACGGCGGCGTAGATGAACAACAGCAAGCCAAAAACGCCGATCGACGCAAAGTCCAAGGAAGCAATCTTGGAAGTCGCATCTCGCAGGGTCTGTCGAATGATTTCGCGAGCTTGGTCGTCGGCTTCCGCTTTGCCTTCGATCTCTTCCGCATCGATGACTTCGCCGGCCGCATCCGCCGGAGTTGGAGGATATCCGGCAATGGTTGGATCCGTTGCATCACCCGCCAACGCCGCTTCATCCGGTAGTCCGTCGGGGATGCCTCCATCGCCAACTTCTTCAACGCCGTTCGCACCTGCCCCGGCGTCTTTATCCTCAGCGTTCTTGTTGGCTTCGCCTTCGTCCGGGACGACCAATTCGATCACGGGGTCATCCGAATCACCAAAATCTGGCGTGGTCACTTCCGTCGAGTCCACCGTCGCTTCGATTGGCAAAGCGTCCGGATCGGGTTCCGGCACCGGAATGTATTCGGCCGGAATCTGAGGAACGCCAAAGAACGAATACAGTTGGTTCTCAACCCTCAACTGCACATCGTCCAAGCCGCCGAAGACACGAAACATCACCAATCCCAACACCACGACGGGAATCAATGAAAAAATCGTTCGGTAAGTCAATTCCGCCGCCATGCCCTCGGCACGATGGCGGTGCAGTTGAGCGCTGCAGTGGATGACCAAATCCCACGCCGTTCGCAATTGATGCTGGCGGCGAGACAGTTCGTCTCTCGGGCGTTCAATCGTTTCGACGATGTAATTCCACCAGTGACGCACGGTGTATTCCTTGAGGGTGGTCGGCAGATGGAGGATTCGAAACGAGTGACGGATTGGCTGAACGAACGAAGGACCAAGCAGAAATCAACAGATTGTCGTTTGCTGCATCGTCACGTTCCGATCGCAGGGAGGCAACGTATCGCGCTCCCACAGATGACTCAGGTGACCGAGCACCGCAGCGGTTTCCCAGCCAACCCGGCGATCAAATTGTCGACCGCAATTTCCGACATCGCGTTTCGGCTGGTGTGAGTCGCACTGCCAATGTGCGGCAGGATCACGCAGTGAGGCGACTTCACCAAAGCGTGATCAGCCGACAAGGGCTCAGGCGTTGTAACGTCCAAACCAGCAGCGAAAATGGCTCGACTGTTCAAAGCATCGACCAAAGCATCTTGGTCGACAATCTCACCTCGCGCCGTGTTGATCAACACCGAGGTCGACTTCATTTTGCCAATCGCATCCGCATCGATCAGGTTGCGAGTCTCGTCCGTCAACGCGACGTGGACGGAGACAAAATCGCTTTCGGCTAACAAAGTGTCGAGTTCGACACGGCGGCCGCCCAATTCTTTTTCAACGTCACCTTGATCGCTTCGGGAGGTGTACAGGAGGTTCATGTCCCAGCCTCCCACCAATCGCTTGGCGGTTGCTTTCCCGATGCGTCCCATCCCGACGATCCCCAGGGTTTTGCCGGAGGGTTCGACGCCCAACCAACCTGTCGGCTCCCAAGTTTTCCACTCGCCTTCGCAAACTTGGTTGCCCGCTTGCAGGACGTGCCGCGAGGCAGCAAACAACAGCGACACGGCCAAATCGGCCGTTGCATCGGTCAACACGTCCGGCGTATTCCCCACCGCAACGCCGCGAGTCTCGGCCGCATCGACGTCAATGTTGTTGAATCCGACGGCATAATTGCTGACGACGCAAAGCTGATCTCCCGCGACGTCCATCAACTCACCATCGATTCGATCGCTCAGCATGGTCAGCAAACCGTGCCGGCCCTTCACCAACCGGCACAGCTCGTCGCGACTGGGTGGGATCGCCTCCGGCCAAACCTCCACTTCACAAACTTCTCGAAGCCGCTGCAGCGACTCGCCGGGAATTTGCCGCGTTACCAATACGCTGTGTTTCATCGTCTCAATTCCCAAACGTGGCGTTTCATTGACTCGATTCCCCTTCGCGGTTTTCTCAGAAACCGACATAATGGATCTCTGCCCCGCGACCAGGGCTTCTCGTTTCCTAAAAATGATACGATGGAGTTCATCCGCGAAACACAGGGTTCCGGATCTTCGAACGGAAACAGCGATCCTTTCCTGAACTCGCGTGCCACGTGCTGCGAACGGATTGAGCAGAAACGGATTCCGGAAACCGAATTCCACCCCTCCAACTTGCCCCCTACCCTTCGACGAGACTTCTGGATGAATCATCGACGCAGCGGCCAGCGTTCACCATTGAACCTCTCCCGTCCTTTTGCCGACACTTTCAGCCACCCTCGCTTTTTTGCGAGCATCGCGATCGTTTGTCTCTCCGCGTTGCCCGTTCATTCGTTGCAAGCCGCTCCGCAGCAAGCTGGCGAATCCACGCTCGAGCAGCCCCCGGCAACTGAAACCGCTCCTGCGGAAGAAGCCAAGCCGATACCACCGGTCGCGCCCGCTTTGCCAGGTGCACCGCCGCTGCTGCCTTCGCAAATGAAGCAATCAGCGGATCCTGGCCAAGCCGACTTGGACGAAGCCGTCCTCAAACGCATCGATGCTGAATCAAACGAGGATCTGGAAGCCGTTGCTTCGTTGATCGAATCCGCCTTGGCCAAGGGCCTTGACGACGAAAACCAATCTTTCGCGAAAAAGATGCTGGGCAGCATCCAACTTCAACGCGGCCAAGGCTTGGCCGGTGCGATGACTCGCATGCGAGGCCGCCGTGCTTTGCAAGTCCGTGATGAAGCCCTGCGAGTTCTCGACCAAGCGATCGAAAACGATCCTGGATTGGCCGAAGCTCACATGTTGATCGCCCGGTTGAACTTGCTTCCCGATGGTGACGAGGAACGAATCGCGAAAGCGACCTCGGCCGCGATCGAATTGTTGCAAGACGACCCAAAGGAACTCAGCACGGCGTATCTGCTGCGGGCGATGACCCAAGATGATACTGACGATCAATTGGCGGACCTTTCCAAAGCGATCGAACTCGACCCGAGCAACGCAGAAGCCGTCCGCCAACGGGCTGGACTTCGGATGCAAAACGGCGACTTCGACCAAGCCGTCGAGGATTTGCAAAAGGTTCTCGAACTCGATCCAACCAACGAACAAATTGCTGCCGCCACCGTCCAGCAACTTGTCGAACTGGACCGCGCCGACGATGCGTTGGAATTGCTCAGCAAAACGATTCAAGCTCGCCCCAGTGAAGGCCTTTATCGTTTGCGAGCCCTGCTGTACACGAACATGGATCGCGAAGATGACGCTCTGGCCGATTTGAACAAAGCCCTCGCGATGCAACCGAAAGATCCAATCGCGTTATTGCAACGCGCCGAGATCTCACTTCGTCGCGACGATGTCAAAGATGCCAAACGTGACCTAGATGCCGCGATCGATTTGGCACCGCAAGTCGAACAACTTGATCAAGCGATCGTCGTTCGCTGCTTCATCGCCGTCGAGGAAGGCCGCATGGCCGATGCGATCAACGACATGAAAATTCTGATCGACCGTAGTCCTGACGACGTGTATCGCCAACTGCAATTGGCGAACCTGTACTTGCAAGATGACCGACCTCGCCAAGCCATCGACATGCTGAGCGGTGTTCTCGATCGTGATCCCAAAAATGCTTCCGTGTTGCGATCACGTGGCGATGCTTACTTGGCCGTCGGCGATCATGCCGAAGCCATCGCGGACTACGAAAAAGCCCTGACCAACCTGGACGAAGACAACGAAACCGACGCGATCATTCTTCCTAGCGTCCTGAACAACTTGGCTTGGGTCCTGGCGACGTCGCCCAAAGACGAAGTTCGTAACGGCGCCCGATCTCTGCAACTGGGTTTGCGGGCAGTCGAAATGACTGACGAGTCCGAAGGTCACATCCTGAGCACCCTCGCTGCCGGCTACGCCGAATCGGGCGACTTCGAGAACGCGGTGAAGTGGAGCGAAAAAGCGGTCGAAGCGGCCAAGAAGGAACTGGAAGAAGGTGCCAGCGAAGAGTCCGTGCAGCTGAAACAACTGCAAGAAGAGCTGGAATCCTATCGCGTCAAAGAACCTTGGCGTGAAAAACAGGACACCGAAGAGAACCAGATCCCGCTGCTCTCACCCGATGATTTGATCGACACTTGATCGAGGGCCTCTCGGTCAGCCGATCCACAACGGCACACTTGGAAGTGTTGTAGGATGTTGCGAAGTTGTCTTCGCTCATTTCTCGGCGGGTTT
>NZ_DDGH01000066.1:135481-138155 GCF_002337565.1 Rhodopirellula sp. UBA1907
TTCGTCCCGCCACTCTTCCGGGTTCAACGCCATGCCGCTGCCTCGACTCTCGCGACGGACATTCTCACCAAGCGTCGCGAGTCCACACTTCATTCTGCCTGTCGCCTTCCCGCTGCTGCTATCGATGGTGTCGGTGGGCAACATCGCATTGGCGGACCAACCTAGCGACACCACCAACTCCTCGTTGGTGGACGTATTGAACCGCGTCCAAGCGGAAGGCGTTGGACATTCGGCTGCGATGAAGGCGATGTCGGCTCAGCCGAAATCGACGGAAGTCTCGCCATCACAGCTGTTCGCGACGTTGAAGTCGATGAGCGAAGCCGAACCACGAGCAAAGAACTGGCTGCGGTTGCTGGCTTCTCAGCAGATCGAAGCGGCCGAGTCCAACGCGGCGACGGCGAAACAGTTGAGCTCACTGCGAGAGGATCTGCTCGCGTTTTTCAACGATCGATCTCACGATGGTGACGCTCGCTATCTGATCTACCGTCACCTTGTTGACCAAAATCCCGAGCGACGAGAAACGTTGCTTGAACAAGCCGTCGACGACCCGTTCATCCCTCTTCGCTACCTGGCGATTCAGCGAGAGATGAAACTGGCCGAACAGCTCGAGGGTGAAGAAGCGATCGAAGCCTACCTTGAGTTGCTGCCTCTCGCACGTCATCCAGACCACCTGCGAGAAATCACCGCTTCGCTAAAGAAACTCGACCGCCCGGTTCAGTTGGCCAAGCAACTTGCCATGGTTACGCAGTGGCAGGTCATCGCCCCATTCGGCAACAAAGACAGCAAGGGATTCGATCACGTCTATGACGTCGAAACCGAGTACGCGGAATCGCCATTTGATCGCGAACTGGTCAAACAATCCTTCGAGGCGGCAACGCCCGGCGGGGACGACAATCAAACCGGCGACTCGCTGACGTGGCAAACAATATCGACCGATGACAACGCAGGATTGGTGGATTTGAATCCAACCTACGACAACGCCAAAGACGCGGTCGCGTACGCGGTTTGTTTCTTCGAATTGCCCGCAGGAGAAACGACCGACGCACAAGCGAGATTGGGTTGCATCAACGCCAACAAAGCTTGGATCAATGGACAGCCCGTTCTCAGCAACGAAGTCTATCACTCCGGATCAAGCATCGATCAGTACGTTTCGAATTGCCAACTTCGCCCTGGACTGAACTCGGTCCTGCTGAAGATCTGCCAGAACAATCAGACTCAGCCTTGGGCCCAAGATTGGCGTTTTCAATTTCGTTTGACAGATTCCACGGGTCGCGGAATTCCGGTGACCATTGTCAACGACGCTCGCTGAACCAACCCACCTCAACGATATCCTCTGGACCTGACCGTCATGCATTCTTCTCGACGCGCCGTACTGGCTGGACTGATCGCCGCTGGCATCGGCTTGGTTTCTGGGATCGCATCCCAACACGCTTTCGCCTCCGATTGGTTGCAATTCCGCGGATCCGACACGACGTCGTCGTCCAGTGAAATCACGCCTCGCCCCGGTGATGACTCGATGCAGCCGGCCTGGGAAGTCGCCACGTCCGGCCGTGGCATCAGCAGTCCCATCGTGATTGGTGACAGCGTGGTGGTGACCAGCAGCGGAGGAGAGGACGAACGTGATTTGTACATTGAAGCCTTTTCCGCACTCGACGGAACTCGCCAGTGGCTGCGAACAGCGCACGCACTCGGGCGTCCTTACACGCACCCGACCAGTGCCAACGCATCTCCTTCACCCGCCAGTGACGGTGAAAAGATTGTCGCCCTGTTCAGCTCCTGCGATTTGGTTTGCCTGAAGACTGACGGCACACCACTTTGGTACCGAGCCCTCGCGGTGGATCATCCGCGGACGGGCAACGATGTTTCGATGAGCAGCTCGCCGGTGATCCTGGATAATGTGGTCGCCGTTCAACTCGAAAACCAAGGCGACTCGTTCAGCAGCGGCATCGATCTCGATACGGGCGAAACGCTCTGGACACGTCCTCGTCCGCGTCGTTCCGGATGGGCCACACCAATCGCGGTTCGTCTGCCCGATCCTGCATTTGTCTTTCAAAATTCCGATGGAGTTGAACTCGTTGCCGCACGCTCGGGCGAACTTCTCGCAACGCTTGATATTTCAGGCAGCACCACCTCATCGCCCACCTGGGCACCACCACTGTTGCTGGTTCCCGGTGATGGCATCACGGCGTTCAATCTTCGCGAACCTTCGTTCCCGATCGCATGGGAAAACTCTCGGCTGAAATGCAAAAGCGTTTCGCCGGTGGTTCACAACGGACAAGTCATCGTGAACCAAGGATCCGTGATCGCCGCGGCGGACTTCACGACCGGTGAGTCGACTTGGAAGACCCGAATGCGAGAAGTCAAATCCGTTTGGGCGACGCCAATCGCCACCGCTTCGGGGATCTACGTCGTCGACCAATCCGGAACCATCACGGTGGTCGGCGAAGAAAAGTCCGGAACAGTCGGCGACGATTCCGCCACCGACAAAGTCGACGTTCTAGGAACCGCGGAATTCACAGGCCCGATGCTGGCCACGCCCGCAGTCTCGGATGGAAGCATCTTTCTTCGCAGCGATCGATCGCTGATCAAGCTCGCTCATTCGACGGCCACGGAGTCAAAGCCGGCCGCCGAATGAGTCCGCTTTGAGTTGGTCGTTTTAAACTCGGCCGCTCCG
>NZ_DDGH01000066.1:138375-138577 GCF_002337565.1 Rhodopirellula sp. UBA1907
GCGACTCCATGAGCGAATTCGCTCAATTGGCACAGCAGTTGCGAATTGAACCCTCTGAGGCGACACCGCGAGCGTTCGCGTTTGTCGTTCCCAACAGTCTGAATCCATCAGAGGGAGCCATGCGCGAAGAATTAAAGAACATCGACTGGTTGAACGTATTCGACCAAGAACCGGACGTTGGCCTGACGGTCGTCGAGGACAA
>NZ_DDGH01000066.1:138818-139433 GCF_002337565.1 Rhodopirellula sp. UBA1907
GTGCAAGAACGAATGTCGTGGGTTCGGGAAGTCATCGACACCAACAAGGCACTTCGAGCGACGCATATTTACTGCGGCCGAATGCTGGTTTCGTCTTTCTATCCTCACCGCGATGGCGACCGAAATTTCGCGATCGTGCTGACCCGTTTGGACGGCATGTTGCCCGACGGTGACATCAAGGACACGCAAAGTCAGTTCATCGACCTGGGTCCGTTGTCGGTGCTCAGTCCTCGAGAGCTAGAAGTGCTCGTCTTGCTGGGGCAGGGCAACAGTGTCCCCGAAGTTTCGCGCTTGTTGTTCCGCAGTCCGCGGACGATTGAGCGTCACAAAACCGAAATCGGTCACAAGCTCGGCGTCTCATCGATCGCGCAGCTCACCCGCTTGGTCGCACAAGCCGGTTTGCGACCCGAGCACCTGCCACTGCAGCGTTTCAACGCCGTCCCGAAACCGCATCAGTGCACGCCCGATTTGTTGCCCGTCAATATCGAAGCCTCCTCGTCATCCGCCTGATCGAACCCGTCGACAGACTTTCGTGTCCCCAAGTACACGGAAGCCAATCCAGGCGATACACTTCTGCCATCACACCGACTGATGCCCAGGTGGTGGAATTGGCAG
>NZ_DDGH01000066.1:139591-146337 GCF_002337565.1 Rhodopirellula sp. UBA1907
TGCCCAGGTGGTGGAATTGGCAGACACAGGGGACTTAAAATCGGTCACGGTGGGTTTTACCGTGTTTGGCATTCACCGGCACTCGCGCGGCATAGTGATGCGTTTAGCCCGCGAATTGCTGGGCGATTTCGTGTAGCACGTTTGATCAGACTGGCATTCTCCGGCGTCACCGTGGCGTGGTCGTGCCGCAGAGATGGTGCCGAATATGTCACCATTTGAGATCTAATTGAAGACAACTCAATCAATGTGCCATGCGGGACGATTGAGATCACACCACCAGGTGTCCACCTCAACGTTGGATTTCTTATTCGCCTGAAAGGCATAAACCGAGGAAGCCATCAATGGCTCGGTTTTCGAGAACTCAGGCTTCGTCAGCATTCGCTCGGCATCGTCATGAACCTTCAAGCCGCGGATCTACTTGCCGTTGGCGTCTATGGCCTTGTCTGATTCCGCAACACCCTCACTCTCTGTTTAAATGTGTCGCGTCCACGTGCAAAGGTGCGATTCCAAAACCAGTGCGAAGCTTCGATTGAGAGGCATCTGAACAGGTTGATTTGCCAATCCCAAACTTATCAGTCACGAGACACCTTGTTTCTGTTTTTGAGATTACGCCGACAAAAACCCAACACAATTGCCGCTGTTTTCACAAGAATCCAAACGTTCGAATGCGTTCAAACGCGAGCCTCCGCGAACGCCCTACGGCAGAGTAGCAAATTCACTTTGGTGATCAACGAATGCTCGATGGAGGGCTTCGAGATTGGCTCGATCGCCTTTCTGAGCTTTGCACCCGGCAGCGACCGAACATTTGGAATTCGCCCGAAGGACTCTACAGGCCATGACGAAGCCGTTGGCTGCAGTTCGATGATGTGAAGGAGCGAGCCTTCTCCCCCCTAGAGGCAGCATCAACTGTCGTCGATTCGGCGAGCGCTCGCCGAATTCGTGTCCCGAAAAGCAGGTTCCGAGAGTGATGCGGAGGGCTTTCTAGCAATGCAATAAAGTGACGTCCCACCGGACTTTGCCGGTCACTTCAAATGCCTTGAGAGGAGGCTCACATCGGTGCATCGTGACAATTTGCGGTGGTCACAGATCGACCCGCGAATGGTCGCACGCAATGGATTCCGCGCTCGAACGAAACCAATCGGGGAGGACAGCTTGAAGCAAGCCAAGCGTGTCTGCGGTCATTCGTCATCCAAATCCCAACGATCAAGTATGTACGCTTCAGCATCCGGTGGAACGGTCAGGTCCGTGAAAGGATCTCTCGGATCGTCAGCGGTCGTGTAGTCATTTCTGAGCATGTTGGGGCGAAACAGCACGTCATGCCCCGCCACAATACGAAAGCCAAGCTCGGCCAACTCTCGATCTGGTAGCTCGGTGATTCCCCTGATCATGACCGTGGCCGTTTCGTTTGGAAACATGTCACAGATGGAGTCGAGGATCATCTGCTGCCAGTCTCGCAGCGATGGATGCAGCACGACCTGGTGGATAAAGATCAAACCTTGAACTGGATCGTCGAATTCGAAGTCCTTCCTGATCCCGGCGAAGTCAATCGCCGGCTCGATCGTTGCCGAATAAACCATCTCCCAGCCCTGCGAGTCGGCATCACAGACATGCAAAATGCTCTGTCCCGCGGTCTCGGCGCGTGAGATGTCGAGGTAGTCGACTGCGACCCTGCCCGCGATGACTTCCTCAGAATCGCCCTCGTCGGTCAAACAGACAACATCGACCACATGCGGCCGGATGTACTGGTTCGGCTCAAAAGGCTTGGGATGATAAATCGATTTTGTTCGCAGTTTCATCTGCTTCCTTTGAAAGAGAAAGGTAAATCGGCAGTGCTCGCGTGCAACATAACAACGCCAACCGATCACCGCCTCGGATCAATCATGTCATGCGGAATCGTCCGTTCCGGCAGGACTCAGATGGCCTGCCCCATAGTTAACATCTCGGCAATTCGTTCCACCGTTGACTTGAGCCATCCACAGGAGCGACGAAAAACGATTAAGCTGCTGCAGCCCCCAACACCCCTAGCAGCGTGTTGATTTAGTCGTATACCGAGTGACAACAATTAGCCGATGGGCGTTAGCCCCGGTTGGCGTCTGACTAACCGCCGCTAACGCGGTGCGGCTCATTAAATCAACAGCCCGCTAGGGCTACGTTTGACTGCTCCCCACCATTTGCTTGACGCGTGATTTTCTGTGGCTGATAATCATGTTCCATGACCCGCGTCGACGCGGCATCTCGAAAAGTCGGCGACACTCTTTCGAGGGTCACCCAAGGGGACGAAGTCCGCGAGATCTCTACCACTTACTCGATACTCACCGTGTCGACGCGGGGTTGATTCGACGCGTGTCACTGCAGCGGTCGCCAAGATCACTCCAGCCGCTCCGCGCCCCCCAAGCGGTCCGCAGGGCTCCGCACGCGACTGTTGATTCCAACATCCACGTGCACGTAATTCATCGTGGTTTCGATATCTTTGTGTCCCATTAATTTTTGAACCGTCGGAAGATCGGTCCCGTCCTCGACAAGATGAGTCGCAAAGCTATGCCGCAGCGAGTGCGGCACTCCGTTCTTGGTGATTCCAGCCACCCGTTGCGCGGTGCTCAGTGCGTTGGCAAATTGCTGCTCGGCAATATGATGTCGCCAGACAATGCCACTTCGCCGATCACGCGCTCGCTGTCGCGAAGGGAACACCCATCGCCATCCGATCTCGCGACCCGCGTTGGGATACTTTCTTGCCAACGCAAATGGTAGATACACCTTGTCATAACCATCTTCCAAATCCTGATGGTGCTGCTGGGTCGCCCATGCAATTTGACGTTGCAAATCAGGAACCACTTCATTGGGCAAGAACGTCATCCGATCTTTTTGCCCCTTGCCGTCGCGTACCAGCAAACGCCCTTCGTCAAACCAGACATCTTTGATGCGCAATCGACGGCACTCTTTGTGCCGAAGCCCTGATCCGTACATCAGCAGAAACATGATGCGGTGCACGCCAGTCAAATTCTCTAGCAAGTGGCCGATCTCTTGACGGCTATACCACACCGGCATCGTCTCGGGTCGCTTCACGCGAACCGCATTGAGGAATCCGATTCGCACTCCAAGGATGCACTCGTACAGGAACAGCAAGGCGGACCTTGCCTGAGTTTGAGTGCTCGTTGCCACCTGACCTTCAACAGCCAACTTCGTCAAAAACGATTCGATATCCTTTTGGCCGAACTGTTCCAGCTCGGTCGAGCCGACATGGCTCATGAATCGCTTGATCCATCGCACATAAGCCTTCTCGGTCGCCATTGAATAATGCAGCACCCGCAGATCAGCTCGCATGGTCTGGATCAGTTTGGGTTCGCTCGGGTCTTGCTTGCCACGAATTGCCGCGAGTTCCTCCTCGGTTGGCGGCACATCCAAGTCAAAATTGCGTTCCTGCTTGCCCAGTTGCGCCAGCTTGGCGACGATCTGTGTCAAGTCAGGCTCGGAACGTTTCAGCACCGTGTCGCGATAGTGTTCCAGCGACCGAACCGCCTGCCAGCGTTGCCAAGCGGGTGCACCTGACTCAAGCAGCGTTCGCGAGAATCGCAGGGCCGTGTCGTGATTGACGGGCAACTGATCGATCAAGCCTTTTGGGAACGACAACGCGTAGCGTCGAAGCCACTTCGGAAACCAAATTTGGTCAGACTCTCCGATGTCGTCCGCCACGGCCACCGCACGCTCAAAATCTGCGAGTGTCATCAAAACGATCCTTTCAGGACGCACCGTTGATCAAGCTGGACGAATGCAGCAGCCTCCGCCGAGAGGTTGCCGAATCCCTCGGAAAGCTATCGAGTCAAGTGATATTGGTCAAATGGCCCTACTCAGTAGGGTCGTATTGCTCGAGCGAGTCAAGTGATATTGGTCAAACGACCAAACTGAGTTGGGGCGTATTGCTCGGGCGAGTCAAGGGATATTGGTCAAACACCCTAACTCAGTAAGGGTGTATACTGGACTTTCCCGAATACGACCCTACTGAGTAGGGTTCAATCTATCGTTCGCCGACTGAAGAATGATGACCGATCGCAAACCTGATATTCGACGCGATACGAAGCACGGGGCACGCGAACTTGCGTCGTTTGTCGTTGGTTCGCTTCCGTTGGTTCTGGCTTTGTTCGTTACCGGCGTTTTGATGCGGTCCGGGTTCTGGACGCTGATTTCACTTCTTGCTGGATTCCCTACCGCATTCCTCATCATGTGGATCTTCGCCCGTCATCCCACTTGCGACTCGTGTGGCAGAGTGGTCCGGCAAAAGTCGCTCGACACCGACCTGGAGACTGGTAAGCTCTCGTACTATTGTCCTAGCTGCAATATCCGTTGGATAACGGATCTGAACGCACCTGGATTTGGCACCGGTGGTGGACTTTGATCGTGCTGGCGGGGGTGAACTCCAAGGTAGCGGCGAACCATCCATGCACCCGCGTCGCCGAGTCAAGCGTTTTGAAAACGGAAGATCTCTCGCGGAGGTCGAGTGATCGCAATTCGTTCGCCTTCCGAGATTCACCGATGAGACTTATCGCGATCGCCCTCCTTCTGACGACAACGTGTATCGGATTTGCGCAGGATCCAAAATCGGACGAAATTCCAATGCGGTACTCGAAGTTCCAAGGTGATTGGGTGGTCGCTTCGATGCAAACAGAGACTGATCGATCAGAGAAGCGACCAGAAATCCTTGTTACTGTAAAGGGTGATAGGTTTACACTCAGCGGGACGGGCGTCGCAAAAGACCTTCCCCAACCCCTTGAGTTTAGAATTCCCAAAGACAACAAAGAGAATCCCTACCGCGAGCTTCAAAGACGGGGGGGAAAGAAAATAGGCGACATTGTTGACGTCGACAATCAAATCATGGTTTTCTGGTTTGTTGGAATATATAAATGGGCGGACGAGGATCTTCATCTCGCCCTGAAATACTGTGGACAAGGAATCGAGGGTCAACATTTTCGCGATTTCCGGCCACCTTCGTCGTTCGCTGACGATCCTACCGACGGCGAGGTGCGACTGGTTCTGAAGCGAAAAAACTAGGCGAACCATGCAATGCACCAGAGTCGCGAAGTCGGGCGTTTTGACAATTGAAAATCTCTCGTCGCGACCGGGTGATTGCAAACGTTACCCCACTAAGAATTGACGTACACTCGCCTACCAACTGAGCTCGAACATCGGGCGAGGACACTTCTTGCTCGTTGCCAATCCGTGCTTGACGACCTTGTTGGTGCGCCGTGTCTGCAATTCGATGCGGTAGACATCTGCCAAACGGACAATGGTCCGACGATCGACGTCGATGGCGCTACAGCCACTCTGTTGGTCGGACCTCATGCGACGAACTGCGAGTCAACACTCGTTTCCAACGTCGCACACGAGGCCGTGCACCTACACTTGACTGACGGAAAACAGGGAGACGCCAGCGGGCTTGAAGAGGGCTTCGCGGTGCACTTCGAGCTTTCTGCTGTCGAGCGACACTACGGGGCTGGCGAACGGCAACGACATATTGACCACTTGCCCGCTACTTACCTGACGGCTTTGCGTGACTACGAGCACCTGCTTACACTAGAGTTCAATCCCGCGAAACTTGTGCGGCAACGCCATGGTGCGCTATCGGGCGTTTCGCGTCGTGATTTGCGTCGACTCTTTCCCGGCGTCAGCTGGTGGATGTCTTATCGCTTAGCTCGACGTCGACGGATGCGATCGGGGTAACCATGCCGTGCACCGGCGCGGCGTCAGCGCGTTTTTTGATGGTTAGTTTTACTCTCGCCGCCCGGTGACGGCGGACGTTCCCCGACAGGCATCTTTTGAACTCATACGCTTCTCGACACGACGAGCTTTCGAGCGGAAACCGCAACGCGAGATGGTTCAGCCGCAAAGCTGGGACAATCGCTTTGGCAGCACATTCGATTCTCGTTGTTGGGACGGCTCTCCTTGTTCGCTCCGGATTGAAGCAATCATCGGAGGCAGCTGGATTGTGGCTGCTGTGGTATGCTTTAGACTTTCCCGCTTCTCTTGGTGCAGGGCCGGCCGAGAGTTACCTTCGCGATGTAATGGATTTCGACACCCTGTATGTATTCGGCTTCGCCCTTTACTTCTTGGTGTTCGGCGGCCTTCAATACTTCATTGCGGTTGGCACTATCGGCGGATTGTATTTCCGGTTCCTGCGGTCAGATGGGAATGGTGACGATCGAGACAACCAAGCAACGATGTAAATTCACAGAAGCGGGGAACCATCCGTTCCTGAAAGAGTTTAGCGGGAATGAATTGTTTTGATCTTTTTTCGTTTGGTTGGTCGGGAGCGGTAGCTTCACACCTGCTCCGGTGCTTGGGTCGGTGACCGGTTTTCTATTCGGTTGACATGTCGATCCGTGATGGATGGATCTTTGGTTCGGGTTAGTTGCAGATCGTTCTTTTCGTTTGCGATTGCACCTCGATACATTCCTTCGTGGGGTCCCATCGTGAGCGTGTCACGATGCCTTCACTCAATCGGTGAAGCACTATCTATCGGATACGATTCCGCTTGCTGCCAAGTCAGGGCTCCTAATCAATGCAACGTGTCGACTGTCAGGCTGAGCGGACTCAACGAGGTGGCATCTACGCATGGTTCCGGGCGAATTGACTCGGGCAAGCCGACTCCTCAGGTAAGCATTGATCCGGAGATCAACGAACCGAGTAGGAGTCGAATGCTCATCACAAAAAGACACTTCTTATAGGCAGACTTGGGTGCAGTCGGTCTGGTAGCA
>NZ_DDGH01000081.1:0-2467 GCF_002337565.1 Rhodopirellula sp. UBA1907
TCTGGGGTGGGCGGGTAAGCGGCGACCACCGGGTCCGATGGGTAGGCAGTCTCGGCCGGATAAGCACTTTCAACCGGATAAGGCGGAGGCCCGGGAATGCTGAGGCGGAAACCGGGCGTGTTGATTTCAATTCCACCGATTCCTGGGCCCGCAACCACGGGTGGCGCGAGAACGATCGCGGGTGCCGGGGGATACGGCAGCACCGGAATGGCCGGCCCGATTGGGGCGACACCTCGATATCGATAGAGCGGATCGCGATAGGAACCCGGCCGCACCACCGGCGGACCAATTGGCACGACGGCCATGGTGCTCGGTAAATACGGGGGCGGAACCAGATAACCGGGCGTCCGATAGGCGGGACCATAAAATCCAAAGCCGGCACCCGGGCCCCCACGGTAGCGGGCGACCACTCCTTGCGCGTCCGCTGTCGGCGCGAAGATGCCAAATATTAAGGCCGAAGCGATCAAAAAGCGTCGCATGTCACTGCTCTGTTATCGTTGGAAGGAAAGATCCGTTTGTCTTCATTTTAGTCCACAATTCCCGAATCTTGGGGACCAAATCTTCGCACTCTGGGAACCGCAGGGAGTGATCTCGGGTATAATCAACTTCCATCACGACGCATTTTGCCCGATCCCCATCTTTTGACTCGCTGGTTGATTGTTGAAAACGAGCCTGTCTTTTCGGTGCTCGTCGTGGTTCCCGCCTAGTTTTCCGACCTCACGCGGACGTCCCGATTGCCTCGGGGCCCGTTCAACACGTTTTGCCACAGGAAGTCTCTGATGCCACAGCCGAAGCCACCCGTTTCCAAAGATGCCAGCCGCACCATCGACGCGAGCCGTCGGTCGTTCCTCAAGGATTCTGGTTTGATTGCTGGCACCACATTGGCCGGCAGCACGCTGGCCGGCGTTTCGATTCCCAACGCACACGCGGCCGGTGACGACGTCATTCGCTTCGTCGTGATTGGTTGTGGCGGTCGTGGTACCGGAGCCGCCGCCAACATCATGTCGACCAAGGGCAACGTCAAGTTGGTCGCCGTGGCCGATGCATTCGGCAACAAAGCCGAAGGCACGATCAAAGGTCTGACTCGCAAGTTC
Source organism: Rhodopirellula sp. UBA1907 (assembly GCF_002337565.1). Lineage (NCBI taxonomy): Bacteria > Pseudomonadati > Planctomycetota > Planctomycetia > Pirellulales > Pirellulaceae > Rhodopirellula > Rhodopirellula sp. UBA1907. Next base: position 1,095 of record NZ_DDGH01000081.1, read on the forward strand.
GGCGACAAAGTTGCCGTTCCACCAGAAAACGTCTTCACCGGTTTGGACGGCTACAAAGCTGCCATCGACGTCGATTGCGACTTGGTCGTCATCGCAACGCCTCCCGGATTCAAACCGCAACAATTCGAGTACGCGGTCAACAAGGGACGTCACATCTTCATGGAGAAACCCGTCGCGACGGATGCTCCCGGCGTCAAACGAGTTTTGAAAGCAGTTGAAGAGTCGAAGAAGAAAGACCTGATGGTCGGCATCGGACTGCAACGTCGTCACGAGCCACACTACATGCAGTGCATCGAACGCATCCACGACGGTGCGATCGGCGATGTGCTTTCGCAACAGGTTTACTGGAATGGTGGCGGCATCTGGTATCGCAACAAAGGCGAAGACCAAAGCGAAATGGCTTTCCAGTGCAACAACTGGTACCACTTCAACTGGATCTGTGGCGACCAAATCTGTGAGCAACACATCCACAACTTGGACGTCGGTTGCTGGGTCAAGGGCGAGTACCCCGTCGAGTGCAACGGCATGGGCGGACGTGAGCAGCGCATGGGCGGTGACGCATCCAAGTCGCAAATCTTTGACCACACGTTCTGCGAGTACACATTCGCCGACGGCTCGAAGATGCACAGCCAAGGCCGTCACCTGGCCGGCGGTTGGAACCATGTTGGCGAATTCGCCATCGGTTCGAAGGGTTCCGCCAACCCATCGGGCAAAATCATGGGTGAGAACGAATGGTCTTTCGAAGGCAAGCGTCTGAACGGTCACCAACAAGAGCAACACGATTTGATCGAAGCTCTGATGCGTGGCGAGATCTACAACGAAGGTGAGTACGGAGCAAAATCGACCTTCTGTGCCATCCTCGGCCGCGAAGCTTGCTACTCCGGCAAGATCGTCAAATGGGACGACCTGATGGAAAAGGGCAAGGACCTCTGCCCAGGAATCGACGAGTACACCCTCGAGTCGACTCCACCAACTCTGCCAGGCGAAGATGGCGAGTACCCAACTCCAACACCAGGCAAGTACTCACCGTTCGCGTGAGCATGAGCCACTCTTTGGCAGCCTGACGCAGGCTCGCCAACGGAAGCATTTCAGCAGCCCGAGAGTTTTCTCTCGGGCTGTTTTTTTGCCGGGTGCGTCCCGCTCCGACTGACGACCTTGACGCCCCGGAGGGGACGTCGCTCCTAGCTCGAGGCGGAAGGCCCGAAACAGTGCTGCGTATGGGCGGGTTTCGTCATGACGAACCTCTCCCGAAACGAATTTTGGGGAGAGGACAAGCGACGCTGTTCAGACGCACGCAAGGGTGAGGGCCGGGCATTGGATCGCAGCACGGATTGTCCTCTCCCGGAAATCTCTCTGAACGCTCGCTTTCCGAT
>NZ_DDGH01000081.1:2679-89065 GCF_002337565.1 Rhodopirellula sp. UBA1907
CTGAACGCTCGCATTCCGACCCTCCCCAACTGCGTTCAGGAGGGTGATTTCAACCTGGCAAGCACAGCACTTAAAAACTGCACGACCTCTTCAACAGGCGAGGTTCGCAAGTTGTTGCGAAGGCGAACGGATTAAGAGAGCGTTTGAATGCATTCGATTTGTGAAATGCGTTCCAAAAGCAAACTTGGCACCGGAACAGCTGGGGACAACTGTTCTACTCGTCGTCATTCAAGTGTTCGACAAACGACGTGATCTCATCTTCGGTCATCTTCAGCTTTGTTTCCATCAACATGCGCTTCAAATGCTTCTGACCGCTATCGCTGGATGGGAAGCCAATATTGCTGCCATCATTTTCTCGGTTGGAAGTTACTAATCGTTTGCCGTCCGCATCGACGATTGCAAACCATGGAATGCCGCCCTCTGCCCCATCACGAAGTTCTTGCATCAATTCACGAGCACCGGTGTAGCGGTGATCCATCTTCACCCACAGGTAGTCCGCTTCCCAATCGCGGTGTTCGCTGAGGAAGTCGGACAACATGTGGCACGGCCCGCACCAAGTCGCCGTTTCTTGAACGATGACACGTTTGTTCTCTTTCTTGGCTTGAGCCAATGTCGTCTTCAGTAGCTCTCGAGCGTCAATCGGATCCGGACGGAACGAGTCAAGCCAATCGATCACGTGTGACTTCGAAAGCTGCTCTTCGACGATGAAGTCCTTGTCAGATACATGTTCGATAAGCTCGCCGTCCGCGTTGACCAGCACCAATGAAAACTCAATGGATTGATCCAGGTTCTTGACCCCAAGTTCGTCCAGCAACTCGCGTGCTTGTTCCTTTTGTTCTTGGCTTTCGGTGGAGATCGCCATGACCAAGTAGTCATCTCGAACCTTGCGATAGTCGCTGTCCTCGTATCGCCACTGCATGAAGTCATGCAGGCGAGGCTCGTCCACGGTTCCCACGGCAATCAGCAGCATTTGTTTGGAACGCTGAACTCGCGGCACCGCACGGCCAAAACGTTCCATAGCCGTCCCTTCGACCGCCATCGCTCGCTCGATGCGTTCATCGAGTGTTGACGCAACATTCGGTTTGTTTGGGGCGGGCATTTTCAAAGTGCCAAGATCTCTGTTTTCGCCAGCTTCCAACTCGAGCGTGCCGAGTGAACCTCTAGACCGGCCATCCTTCCCCGTGATTTTCAAATTGTATTCTTGGTCAGGAACCAAGTTTTCAATGACGAACCGACCCTCCGCGTCGGTTAAGACGGTGCCGCCAAAACTTGGCTTGGAAGTTTTAAAGTTTCGGTTTTGCACTGGGACAGCGTACTGAAACACTTCCATCGCAGCCGGCGAATCGGATTCGTGTTGGTGAAGCACTCCATGAGCTGCCCCAACCGGCTGCAATTCAATGTCGACCGCGTCAGAGGTGTTTTCAATCACGAGGATCGATGCGAGGGTTCCACCCCTGTTCTTCGCGTGGATGTAGAACGAGCTGTCCGCGGTCTCGACGCTAAATGTCCCATCGGGACCGGTGCGAGCCTGCCAGCCTCGAATTCGAAATTCAGTGGGCACGCCCTCCAGATGGGCATTTGCAATGGGCGTTCCATCGGACTTGTTTCGAACGGTGCCTGTCAGCTCGACCTTGCGAATGACTTCCGCGGTGGCGTCGACCGTCAAAGACTCCTCACCCGCAACCGTAAATTCGACGTGAGTGCGTGGAGGAGAGGGGGAAATTCGATAGTCACCGTTTCCAAGTTTCAACTCATAGCGACCTTGATCGTCGGTTTGCCTGACGAAATAGTACATCGGTCGAACATGTCGATTCGAGTTTTCTGAATTCGCGATTGTGACGTTCTTGAGTTCGTTCAGCGGTGTTCCATCGAGATAGACCACCAATCGATTTCTAGGGGCTGGATCGCCAGTTTTCACATCAGTGACGGTTCCTGAGACAACGGTCGGTTCACGCAACTGAAGTTCGATGCCTTCGATGGGGGATCCATTGTTGACCGCGAACGTGGGCACGCCATCGGTCACCCATGTCTCATCTTCAACCGTCAGCAAGTAGATCTGTTCGCCGGGAACCGACATTTCAAAGGTTCCATCTTCGGCGGAGATATCTTGACCACTTCCACCATCGGGCGCGTGGCCGCTTCCTCGAGCGATCACTCGAATACCTGAGGCCGGCTTTCCCTCAGCATCAATGACTGTTCCACGAATCGGAACGGTTTTGTTCATGACCACCAAAAGCTCTTGGTGATTGGAGTTCGGCAAATACATCGCACGTCGTTGTGCGTATCCATCGAGCGAAACCGTTAACGGTACAGGAGACGTCTGCCAGCGAGGCATCCAATCGAAGGCTACCAAGCCGTTCGCATTCGTTTGCTGGACGAACGAATCAGTGCTGCTAAGACTGATTCGGTCGACGCCAGGTCCCTTCCCTAACACCCATGGGTACACATCGGCGCCGGGCAATGGCTCTCCGCTGCCAGTGACCACCTTCAACGTCGCGGGACGAGTTCCGTCAAGCCGAAGCGTCTCACCATCCTCAGGAAATTCAGGTGCCTTCGCGTTGTTGTCGCTTCGAAGCTCATAGGGCAAAGAATAGGTTCTGTAATCTGCTCCAAGCTTATCCTTCCGAGCGATGACGGACTGAATGGTCGACGATGGTGGGTACAGGACCGCGTACTCTCCTGGCACTTTGGTTGGCATTCCATCCAAACCATAATTGTTTGCCAACATGAACAGCACCTTCGCATCCTCGACGGGTTTGTCGTCCCCGTCGATGACTCGTGCGATTGCACGAGCGGCCTTTTCAAGCTTGAGCTTCACCGGATATGGACGTTCCTTGATTGGCTCGGGTCCAACCATGTGAAACGTCAATTGGGATCCATCCGGATGGCTCGTCCGGAAAAGAGTTTGACGGAATACCAGCTCACCGATCCTGACGCGGAACCGGAACTTGCCTTCCGGATCGGTCTCCGTTTGCGCGGTTTGCCGGGGGTTGATACCGTCGTAGTAGCGGACTTCGACAGGAGCGTTTGAAACCGCGAGCCCCTCCGCATCAACGACCGATCCGACAAATTCCGTTGGTTGGTCGAAGTCGGGCTCGGGAATTTCTTCGCAGCGCCCAACGCTCGGCAATATGAAAAGAAGGAACAAGAACTGAACGGGCTTCAGAAACGAGATTGGATCCCAACGCATCACAACTTCCTTTTGCAACGACAAGCATTAGAGAGAGCGGCTTCAAATTCACCCGCTTGATTGTAGGGGCAACGTACTAGTCCTGCAGCCGTTCTATTCATTCTCCCTGTACATCTTCACCCACTAAAAAACGCCAGCGAAGCTGAGCCTCGCTGGCGTTGGTGGCGATCGATTGTCGTGAGTCCTACGACATCAGACGCAATTGACCTTGGTCGAGTGACAATGATTCGAGCAAGCTTTCCAGTTCATCTCGGTCCTCTTCTGAGTCCAAGTCGACTTGGCTGATCGCGGAGTAATCGAGCGAAGCTTGCGGCGCCACATTCAACAGCTTGCGAGCCTCACGTTCGACTTGTCCGAGAACGGCATCGAGCACTTCGACACTTGATTCATCGCTTGGCTCGCTGGATGGGACTGCATTGTCGACAACGTCGTTGTTGCTGAGAGCGTTGATCACACGAAGGGCATCGACCGCCGTTGTGGCACCGTCTTCGTTCACATCGAGGAACGCTCGAGACATCTGCGTATTGGGTTGGTTCAACGCATTGATCACCAACAACGCGTCCAACGCACTGACTTGGCCGTCATTGTTGACGTCCGTTTGCACACGTTGATTGCTGAATGGACCGAAGTCCGCCAAACGCTGTTGTCCGGCTGCCGAAGCAAATTCGATCGCGACGGGTGGACCAGCCAATTCCGGCGTGGGGTAGGTGTTGCTGAACCCAAGCTGATCGCTTTCCGCGGAAGTCAATCCGTGGTTGGCATCGAACAGGTCAAGGTCTTCGAAGTCCACTTGTCCCGAACCATCGAAGTCCGCCCAAGCGGCCAGACTGTTGGTTCCGCTGACAACCGCGCCAAAGACGCTGGCGAAGATCGAGAAATCAGCGAAGTCAATTTGGTCGCTGTCGTCCGCGTCGTAAGGGACCGCCCACATGCCAGTATCAGGGGTTTGGCTGACGCCGGCACTGCCGACGATGCTACCTGATGTGACGGTGGCATTTTCGACCGCCAGTTCCAAATCGTACGCACCGATGAAATTGCTGTTCTCATCGACGGGAGCGTCATCGTTTGCGGTTGGTGCAAAACGAATTCGACCGAGCAGGATCGGACCGCCATCCGAGACCGGCGTGGATGCGATCAGCGAGATATTGCTGACCAAGCCATTGGCATCGTCGACGTTCACCGTGCCATCCAATCTGAACGACTCGGCGGGTTCGAATGTCCAAGCACTCGTCAGTGAGGTGTTGTACGAGAGGTCAAACGAAACCGCGTCAACGGCTTGTGTGTTGGCTTCGGGCGTCAGATAGATCTCCGTGGTGAAGCTTTCCCATTCGTGAACATAGCCGACCGATTCAGGCACCTCGTTCACGCGGCCACCTTCTTCCAGAACGGTGTCGTCCCGAACAACGGCCAAATCGAGCATTGCGGCTTGAACATGTTGAACGGATTCAACATCGGTCAGATCCACGGCCCCAGCGTCCAGGTTTCCTCCGCCAAATCGTGCAAACGGAAGAGCCCCGGGTGCCAATGTGTAAGTCGCGGTTCCGCCGGCGTTGGCAACCACTTCGAAGTAACCCAAACGGACCCAAGTTGGTGCCAAGCCTTGCCCGGTCTGCAAGGTTCCGCCGCCAAGATCGTCAATCAGCCCGGCTGAATCGTCGATCGTTCCCGATGGCAGCAAGTCGTAGTCATCATTGGAAATCCCAACCGCGTCGACGACATCGGTGTTGTAGCGAACGTCAATTTGTCCGCCGGCCAGGCCATTGAATTGGTTGTCGAAATCCTGCACCCAGGCTTCGACGTAATAAGTCCCACCGATGGGGCTGGTCGTGATCGCAGAGGGCAATTCGGTCGAACCAGCGAGGCTCGGCGTCGCGACAGCACACAATTCCACGTCCAACACGGACTGGCCGAGCTGGAAGACGGTGACGCTGCCACTGACTTCGTTGGACGCGAGCAACAACGGTTGACCGTTGGGACTGTCTGCTGCGGAAACAAACTTCAGGTCTTCCACTCCCAGATCGCCAGCTTCTTCAATGTTCATCGCGTTGGCATCGCGATTGTTGATGTACTGAACGAAGGTGGCTTCCGCGGGCGACGTGATGTCGTAAACGAAGACGCCACCGGTACGTTCCAATCCGATGAAGGCATACATCCGATCGCCGATGACTCCTGTGGTGATGGCCTCGGGTTCAGGCCCTTTTGCATCGCTGCGCGAATCAAACTCGTTTTCATCATTGCTGCTGTTGAACAGATCAGGAACCAACTGAGCCGTGAGTTGCTCGAACTGGTCGCCTGAATCAAACACAACGTCGCCGGATGCGTTGAAGATCGTGAACGATCGGGCTCCAAAGGTGAAGAGCTGATCATAGTCGCCATCACCATCGGTGTCGCCATCGATATTCGAAATGGTCAGACGCCCCAAAACATCGTCTTCTTGCAGATCAGCAGCATTGGGGAAAACGGTGGGGTCGAGAACAATGTCTTTGATACGGTCTTCGTCGAAATCTCGCGAATCGCCTTCATTGGCGGTGGCATAAAAAGTCTGTCCGCCGACTTCGAATGAGGTGATAGCGTCGGGCATGTACAGGCCGAAGACGGGATGCGGTGCAATTGCCACAGAGTCGTCCCGATCGCTCGGGTCGATGCCGTTGCCCGGGAGCGAATGGTCTTTCACGCCCAGCGGTTGGATTTCCAAAATTTCAGGTTGGACCAAGTCCACGACCGCAACGGAGTTGGCTTCTTGCAGCGTCACATACGCTCGCGTTCCGTCCGGAGAAATGGAGGCGTACTCAGGTTCCAAATCGCGTGACGCCGAGCGGCCCGGGAAGATTCGGACGCCTTGCGAGCGTAGCGTGTCTTCTTGTCCATCAAACGCGGTGAAATCGAGCGTGGTCACGTCGAAGGATGTGATGAAGCCGTCCTGACGCAATCGAGTCAGGTCAATCACGCTGATCGTGCCCAAGGGGTCAATGGTTGGGGTGGGGTCTTCTAAATCGTCTGGTTCGCCTTCACCAGCAACGACCACTTTCATCCCGTCAGGTGAAAACGTCAGTGAGTCGGGCAAAGCCCCAACGGTGACACTGCCGAGCAGGTTGCCGTCGACGTCGAAGAACAGAACTCCACCAGGATCGGTGTGCGTTGGAGCAGCGACTGCGACTGCAACGATGCCGCCGGAAACCGCGACGCTGTTCACGCCGCCGGTCCCACTGGGGAACGTGATCGGGGAGAGTTCCGTGGGAGAGGTCGGATCGGCAATGTCCAGCACGCCAATGTGGTTGGCGTCGGAATTCGTGAAGAAGACTCGCTGGGTTTGCGGGTCATGAGCCACGATTTCCGCCGCCGATTCGTCGAACACACCGGTTTCGAAGGTGCCGGCGACGGAGATTTTGAAACTGTCGATCGAGGACGGCGTCAGAATCGTGTCGTTGGTGACCGCCAAGTTTTGAATGCGTTGATCCTGAACAGGCGAGGTCTCGCTCTCTCGAAAAGGAGCGGTTCCGCCGTCCGGATTGTGGTTGGCCAGCAGGTATTCGGCCAACGCATCCTGCTCCTTGCCGGTGGTAAAGACATCGGACGCACCATCCGACAAACCAGCCGAGGCCAGATGTGTCAGGGAATCACCGTAGGCCGGGAATGGATAGCCATCGCCTCCGATCGGTGAACCGCCCGAGAAGATCCCAGCGAGGAAGTCCAAGGTCACGATTCGAATTTCGCGATTTGGATTGCCGATCAATTGGCCGTCTTGCACCAAGACGTCGATGACCTCACCGTTGTCGTCGACAAGTGCGAAACTGCGAACTCTTTGGCCTTCTTGAACGACGTTGGCGGAAGCGCCCAACACCAAAGCTGGTTCGTTTGGATCGAAGCTGAACTTGGCACCACCGATTTGCGGGAATTGACCGGGAGTCGCATTGCCGGCCGCATCGGTCGCCGCAACGCCGTGTTCGATCAATCGTTTCAGCTCGATCGCGGTGACGGTCATCACCGTCAAACCGTTGTCGAACCGCAACGCGTTCTCGATGTCCAGTTGAGAAATCTCGCCGGCTTCCTTCCCTGCGTCCGGGTTCGCCGCGGTTGGAAGCTGTTCACCGGTCAATCCATCAATCGCACCGATCGCGGCGCGGATTCCGCCACCGTTTTTGATCGAAACCGCCACCGTGGAATCGAACTGACGAGCAGCCACGAGGTTCGCATCCGCGGTCAGGTTGCCCAAATTCGTTGCTTGAGTTCAAACCTCCGCGCGGCGTCCTTCGAGGAAGACATCGGTGGCACCGAAGATCTCGCCGTCTTTGGCAGTGACGACACCACGAACGGCTTGAACTAATTTGTTGACTTCGGTGGCCTTATTGCTATCAGCAATCGCGGTGGCAATGTCTGCCGCTCCGGTGACAGCCAATGTTCCCGCCTCGTCCGTTGCGAAGACTCCGCTAACCGAAGCGTCCAGCATCGAAGGAATCACAACGCCATTGGCGTCGAAATCCACGACCAAACGCCCGACATAACTGTATTCGCCGTCGGTGCTCACGATCAGCGTCGGATCATTGTCCGCGTTGGTCGTTTGCAAAGGATAAGTTCCTTCGGCTACATCGCCCGCACGCAAAGTGTCTTGCGCATCGGCGAGCAGTGTGTCGGAACCACCGGCGACAATGATGTCGACACCGTTGAGCAATCCAGCCAATTCTTCTTCCAGCGAAATCTGCTGGAGATGGCTAACCAAGATGACTTTGTTGACATCATCCGCGTTGCCCGCGATGTCGTCGTCGCCATCGGCGATGTCCGCAATGATCGGATTCAGGACATCGGCCAAAGCCTGCATGTCGTTGGTTCCACCCGCGTTGGAAACCGTTGCCCCGGGTGACGAAATCTGGCTCAGCAACTGAGTGGTCGCACCGACGATCGCGACCGATTCTCCATTCACTTCGGCAATCGTCGCGGGAGCAATCTTGGGGGCAGCGGCGGTTGCGGCCAAATCACCAAGATCGGCTTGATAATCGGTGGTGGGCAGAACATCGGCGGTGAACAAACCGGCCAAACTTGGATCGCCAGAGAAGTCTAGGTTGGCACTGAGCGAAGGGAACTGTGCCCCTAGCCAACGCACATCACCCGGCGTGTTGCCGCGAATATCCGTGCCAATCAAACCACCGAGTGTGTCGGTACCGAAGTCGAATTCATGGTTCCCCAGAGCCGACGCGTCGAACTCCAGCAGGTTCATGATTGAAATGTCGACGCGGCCACCGTCTTCGCGAATGTTGTTCAGGCCGGGTTCGCCGAGCAACCCTTGATAGGCTTCTTGCAGCGGAGTTCGCAGACTGCCATCGCCGGAAGCACTGAAGAAGGGGCCACCGATGAAATTGTCACCCGCCGAAACCAGCAACGAACCGCGACCGTCATTGGCAGCTTCTGTTTCCAAGCTATCGACAATCGCCGCGAAGTGAGGTGCGTCGGATATCGCCTCCACACCGCCTTCCAAATCACTGGCGTGGAGCAGTTGCAACGAGAAATCAGAAGCCAACATTTGGCGGGATTCGAGTGCTTGCAATCCCGCACGCAGGTGCTGACGGCGTTGATTGGAACGACGGGAAAGAAATCGTTTTGCCACGAGAGTGATCCAAATTCGATGGTAAGAACGGGGGACGATGTAAGTCCCGCGGATTCTGACGATCGAAAATGAAGTTGCTGCAAACGTTCCTCACAGAGTTCCATGCGAATTCAGTGAAGATTCGCAGAAGGCAGATTCGCATCCAACGCGATAGGCCGGCGACCGTTGCGAACGACGAGGAGAACGTCTCTATCACATTTCGATATCGAAACCGGAATCCTTGTGCAATCAAAGCACGTCGCTCGGACTCGTCGAACTTCGCTTGAAGCTAATGTACCCCCACGCGTCGCGATAGAAGAATTGCCAATTCCCTTGGCGAATTTCTTCCGCATCGAAATGTAGCCTCTGAATCGGCTGTGATTTTTTTAGTCGATTGTTCTTTCCCAAAGTGCCTCAAGCAGCGTGACCTATCCGCTCCCTAAGCACAGTTACTGGCTGCGGCGACGACTCCACGCAGCTTCGCCAATTTCAAGGGGTTGAAGTACTTCACTAACGCTCTCGCCGAACACCAACATGGAGTTGGCGTGACGCAGCTTGTTGATGGTGTGTTCGGACGACAGCGGTCGTTTCTTGCACATGGAAATCCTCGATCTGAAACGGCTCTAGATTTTCATTACGCTGGATTAGCTTTTGGGGGGCATCCCAAAAGCAACATGACGCCGTTTTCGCGTTAGACGAGCAGCAGCAACCAGCAAACAGATTATTGCCGAAGAAGGCTCGGGAACTGCTGTAGCTGTCGTTGTGATGGAGGCAAAGCCGTCTGCAATAAATGCATCTAGAACCGTGAAATCGCCCGCTATGTTGTTACCACCGGCACTAAAGTCTGTTGCTCTTAGCTGTGTTGTCTCAAGCGGTGAGTTGCCCGCAGTGAAGGCAAATGTACCCAAGAAGATTTCATTTCCAATGATCGGCGAAAGTATGTCGTCCACGCTGTCCTCAAAACCAGCGCTAACATTCGCATCCACGTCAACGTCCGCACCAAGCAATGAATCATCAAACGCCGGATTGATTGTTATATCGGGGATACTTTGGACCGTTGCCGGATCGGCCGGAGTTGGGTCATCAAAAAAAACACGAACTCCACCGGCAATTAAGCCCTCGTCAGTGAGGACTGTTGTCGGTGAGGTCTGTATAAGGCTAACTGAGATGTCAACAGTTCCGCCAGGAGCAACAGAATACGTGGCGGAATCAAACCTGAACACAAGGCTTGCAGATGCGTTTTGTGCGCTGACACAACCAGTAACAAACAACGTCAAGAGTAGAAACCAGCGATCGATCGTAGAAGGACAATGGTGATTTAAAAGTTTGAACATCTTATTCCCAGCCTAAAACGGAACTGTAGCGTTCCCTGAATCTGAAGTAGTCCAGACGATCAACATCGCTGTCGTCATCAAAGTTGAATATATTGTCGAATCCTTCTTGGCCTTCTGACTTGCCGTACGTTTCCCGGAATCGAAAGTAATCAAGGCGATCGACGTCACGATCACCATCTTTATCACCGAATAGTCGGTAAAAATTGTCAGTCGAGACTTCACCAAGAAGAAGCTGATCGTCGGAAAGTCCATCACCGTCCGAATCAACCCCAAACCCGTCCAGGTTCTCGATCTTAGTTCCATCAATCGTGAGTTGGTAATTTCCGTCGACTAGCGAACCATATTCGACGAAAGTTCCACTGAAGGTGAGGTCGGCGATGGTGTGGCCGTTTTGGTCCAGACGAGTGGTGTAGGCGACATCCACATTGCCGCCGTCCGGGCCGCGTTTGACAACGGTGAATGCGCCGAGAGCAATCGTTACTTCAGCGTCGAATTGGATGGACAGTGATTCCACGCGTGATCGCTGGGCGGTGCCGTCACCCACCGTGATGTCTTGTTTGGTGACCTCCACCAAGTTGTTGACCCCGAGCGTCAACGACTTCTCGAATACCAGGCCAGCACCGTCGGTGACACGCACACGGACGGAGTAGCTTGCTTGAGTCTCATGATCAAGTACTTCGCTCTGTCGGAGGAGCAGTCGGTCCGCCGTGATGAGGAAGCGACCGTTATCAGTATCGCCAACCCCAGAGACCAGCTCATAACCGTGCGTGTCATCCTCGTCGGCGTCCACGGCTGACAGGGTTGCGAAAAGCAGGTCCGCTGCCGAGGTGTCTAGATTCTCGTTGATCGAGTCAGTATCGAGAAGAATGTCCTCGGGAGCTTGAGGCGGCCGCTCCAGCACGACGGTATCTGAGCTCCCATTACCAAAGTTGCCCGCGGTATCCGTAAAGCTTCCTGACGGTATGGCGATGGTCCCGATGCCGTCCACTGCTGGATCCGCCGTGAAGGTCGCGGAGTAATTCATCCCGCTTCCCGAGAAATCCGACAACGTTCCGTTGGACACCGACACGTCCGCTGCCTCAAAGCCACTAACGTCTTCGCTGAATGTAAACGTGACGACGGATGTACTGTCATTCTCATTGAGCACCGTATCGACGATGTCCACGACCACCTCGGGATTGAGCGTGTCAATGTCAACCGAATCCGAGGCAGCTAATCCCGCATTGCCAAACGCATCCGAATAGCTGCCAGCGTTGACGGACACGGTGCCGATTCCATCGAATCCATCCACGGCAGTGAATGTTGCCGAATACGTCGTACCGCTACCGTCGAAATTTGAAATCGCTCCGTTGGTCACGACCACGTCGCCGACGTTAAAGTCGGTTGTTGTAGCACTGAATGTGAATGTGACGTTGCTCGCGTCGTCTCCATCAAAGAGCTGCGTGTCGATGATATCAACCATGACCGAGGGTGGCATATCGTCGTCCGTAACATCAACAGTCCCGTCGGTGCCCGCGTAACCAGTTGCGGTCGCCGTGATGGTGACGGTTTGGGTTCCGTCCACAATCCGATCGTCTACACCGGAGATAGGGACCGGGTCGGACACGCTTTGACCTGCGGGAATTGTCACGGCAAGTGGAATACGTGCTTCCCCGTTGTCACTCGTCGCAATCGTCACCGTGAGCGGGTTCGTCGTATCGGTGTTGCGACTGACCGTCGCAGTGGTTTGGCCCCCATTTTCCGAGATCTCAGCGTCAGCAATCGAAAGTCCCAATTCTGCCACGTCGTCATCAGTCACGTCGATGGTTGCACTCCCTGACGCAATGGCTGCCCCGTAGCTGAACTGAAAGTTATCGAACTCAATCGTTGCTGGCGTCGGACCAAGATTGTTTCCATCCTTCATGTTCAGACGAATAACGGCACGATCCATGATCACTGATTCAGTGTTGACTGCAACGCCATCAATGTAGGAGGTTGCAGTCATCGTGTCGGCATCGTAGGTGAATTTCAGCTGGTGCCACTGAGTCTGTTCGTCACCAAATCGATTCTGTACTAACTTGTGGCCGGTGAATTCGTCGTTGTGTAGCCAGACGCGATAATGGTTCTCGCCAAAGAAGTACAAACCATACGTTTGCGATGTGCCTTGACCCTGCGGACGACGGCCCAGGGTGAGCCAAGCCATCGCGTTTCCTTCGGGGACACGAAAGTCAACGCTGGCTTCAAAGTCCGAACCCGAGAAGATCGTGGCGCTTTCGACTTTGCTGTCAGTAAAGGTACTTGGAGCGGTAGGGCTGTTGATTCGTAGTGCACCGTCAACCTGAGTGATCGTTGAATCGGGGATCCCGGCACTCACGTTCCAAAACGAGTCAATGGTTGGACCGGAGAAATCGTCAACGTACTGCTGGGCGAGGCTGCTGACAGTGGATGTGGATGCGGTGATTGTGACCGTCTGCGTACCATCAACAACGGCATCGTCAATTCCGTTGATTACGAACGGAGCGGAGGTCGCTTGGCCTGCAGGGATGGTGACCGTTTGCGGCAAAGTGACCTCACTGGTATCGGATGCGGCAATCGTCACGATCAGTTCCTCGGTCGTGTCCGTATTGCGGCTGACGGTTGCCGTCGTCGAGCCTCCGTTCTCGGAAATAGAAGCGGCGATGATATCGACGGTCAGCCCCGGCGTTTCATCGGTCAGAATCATCCCGTCTGCAGTCGCGACGTCGATGGTCGACGAAACACTCGCGTTGCTTAGCGTGACGCGGAAACCCTCGTCGGCTTCAGCCAGCACATCACCTGTGACGTCAATCGTGATGAGCATGGATTCCTGTGCATCGTCAAACGCGAGCGTTCCTCCCGGCAAAACTCCAGTGAAGTCATTCGCGTCTGCCGCGTTGACTCCGTTGCCGGAGACCTGATAGTCGACACTCGCCGCACCGCTTGTGTCACCGCTTCGCGTTACCGTGAAGGTAAACGTTGTCAGGCCGGAATCACCTTCCAGCTTCGTGGCTTCGGTCGCCGTGATTGAGAATCGTGGCAACGTTGTCGTGCCTCTTTCAAAGGCACCAACGTCGACATTAGATCCAGACAGTCGCGGGAAACCTGTTCCACGCTGCTCCAAGTTTTCAGTGGATGTCGTATCGCCAGCGTCCAATGCCGGACTGCTTGCCAGTACGGCGTGCGTCAGCGTCGGACCACCGTTGTCAGCCAGGGGATTCAAACCAGGATTGACGACAAAGGTTTGGTCTGATGGTCTGGTGAATCGGTCGGACACGGCGTTACCGTTTCCGACGACATTGAACCCGTCGCTGAATACCGAATCCAAAGGGGCTGCAGGACCGGCGAAGACAATTTGATCCACATCGCTGTTGCTGTTACCTGCAATGATGCTGGAATAGATCGTTGTCACGATCGCAGATGTCTGAGAGGAGGTGAAACTGGCCACACCTCCGCCGTTAGCCGCTGGCGCTGAATTGTTTGTCACCGTGCTGTGATCGAGATGGAACGAACCGGCGAAGTTGGCGATGCCGCCTCCGTAAACGCCCGCACTATTGCCCGAAACAGTTGAGTTTGTCACGGTCGCCGTGAATCCAAGCCCGTCAAACGCAACGCCCCCACCTGAGCCGGTGACGGAGTTCCCTGAGATCGTACTCCCGAGAATTGTCAGATTGCCGCCACCGACCGTCACACCACCACCGGTTACGCTGTCGGCCGACGACATATTGTTTGAGATCGTACTCTGCGTCAGCGTCAAATTTCCATTGATCACGAGAACGCCGGCACCGACGCTCAAATCGCCTGTCATGGCGTTGCCATCGATCACGCTATCTTGAATCAAGACGTTGGATCCTCGCGAATGGATGCCCCCTCCCAACGCCGACGGCGCAGTTGTCATGTTGTTGGAGATGACTGAGTCGGTGATGGTCAAGTCACCGTCGCTATGCATTATTCCGCCGCCATCACCGAGTGATCCGCCGGCAACGTTGCCGGTGATGACGACGTCGGTGAGCATAAGATCGCCCGATGAAAAGATCGCGGCACCACTGTTAGGGCTGCCCGTATTGCTGGGACGTCCGCCGGTGATCGTCAGCCCCTGAAGTTCAAACGAACCAACGTTCAGCGATTGGAACACTCGAAACGAATCGCCGCCATTGATCGTCATGCTCGACGATCCCAGACCAGAGATCGTTAAATCGTCGGTTACTTCCAGCTGATCGACGGTCAGCGTGATGGTGCCGCCAGATAGTGCGGGCGCAAACTCGATTGTGTCGGCACCGGCTTTGAAGTTGGCCAATTCGATTGCCTCTCGCAACGACAGGTCACCGGGCGAGAAATCTCCATCACTTTCGTCGGTGAGCGTGTCGACAATCAAAGGGGCGGCCGAAACGATCGTTAACTGGTGATCCTCGACTTCTCCGTCGGCCGCGGTCCCGGTGACGCCAAGTCCACCAAGGGTACTCACCCTAAATCTGGCATACGTGTTCCCGGTGACAACGTTGTCACCGGTGTCTTGCGGAACCGCAAAGCTAAGGACTTGTCCGCCGTCACTTGTTCCCAAATCAAAACTGGTAAAGATTTGTTCGCCGGGATCCGCCCAGTCACCGTCACGATTGAAATCGATCCAAGCATCGAGTCGGTTAGATAACGGGTCAGCGTTTTGCAGCTCCACGACGACTGTCCCGGTCAAGGTCGCGTCAGCGGCGGCGAAGACGACGCCGCTAGTGAAAAACACGCCGTCTTCATCATCCGAACCATTTTCTTCGTCAAACTTGGCTTCTGAAGAATTCACTCCGTCGAGTTCTGCGTCCGCTAGGAAACCGAGGAAAGGACCACCCGCGGTCACATCGTGACTGGCACCCGAGTCGGCGAGTGTCACCGGGTAACCGATCGGCGCGTCCCCGAAATCAAAGTTCGAAGCATCGTCGTCCGTTACATCGACACTGGATGATCCGCTAAATGGAATGACTCCAGAAGAAATCTTCGCGATTTGAATGTCCGAGAGGTTTCCACCAAGTACGAGCAGACTGGCATCCGGAGTCATCGTAGACGCGAGAGTCAGTTGTGAGGAATTGCTCCCCAGCGTGGTGACCAAACGTCCGTCGCCATCGAAAGTATTATCGAGCGATCCGTCGCTATTGAGTCGCACGACAGCGGCTCGATTTCCTCCGACGGGCGTCGTGAACCCGACGACAAACAGTTTTCCATCGATTCCGATTTCCAGAGACGTCGCAAAGTCATCCGAACCGGCGACGTCGAGGGTGACCAATCCATCTGAATCGAACGATGGATCAAGGACTCCATCAGAACTAAATCGAGCCAAAGTAAAGTCGTCCGCAAAGCTCTCTGTCGCAGTTCCCGCGATGACGATGTTGCCCTCGCGGTCAACCAAGAGGTCTGTGAAAACTTTGGTCGCCGAGGTAAAGGGCACGAATGCCTCGCCTTCGTTTCCGAACGTCGGATCGACGTTGCCAAATTGGTCACCGCGAATCATTCTTCCGTCATCACCCAACAACAAAAAGTTGTCATTTGAAAGTGACGCAACATCAATGGCTTCGGAAAACACATTTGGAAAACCAGCTACGCCCGCAGTTCCGAATGAAGCATCGAGTTGACCGTCGGGGTTGATTCGCATGGCTCGAAACAGGCTTGAGTTGTTCGAACTCAGAGCAACGAGCAGTTTTCCATCGTCGGTTAAGTCCATTCCTTCAATGGATACCAATCCAACGCTCGTTAGGTCTGCGATGCCTCCGACGCCGAATGACGAATCAAGCGAACCGTCGGGATTGAATCTTGCTAGAAATGGCGTCTCTGCTCCGTTGGCCAAAACACCGCCGATGTAGAATTTGCCATCGGGGGCGACTTCGATCGATTTCGGAAATGGCTCAGTTGGATCAAGCGGCGCGGTTCCTGACGCGACCGTTGGAACAACGACGCCGCCGGTGCCAAACGAAGTGTCGCTCGAGCCGTCTGCGTTGAAACGCTGAATAATGAGTTCAAATTCCGTGCTAGCCTCGCTAGCTGCGAGAATCTTGCCATCGGGTAGTGAGGCAATGACTCCGTGCGGCGGTTGGTACTGCGAGTCAAGCTGGGTGTCGGCTTTGCCGAACGTTCCGAAGGAGTCGTCCAAACCCGGCATTCCGTCGGCGATCCCCCCGACGACTGATGCCGTGATGGTGACTGATTGTGTGCCATCCACCGCGGTGTCGTTGAGCGCGTTTAAAGTCATATCGACCGAGTTCTGTCCGGCCGGAATCGTTGCTGTCAGGGGCAACGAGGCTTCCGACGGATCACTGTTGGTAATCACAACGTCCAACGAGTTGGTCGTGTCCGTACCGCGAGTGATCGTGACAGTGGCGCTGCCGCCGTTTTCAGAGATCGAAGCAGGAGCAATCGCAACACTCAGTGGCTCCGTTGAACCTGAGATCTGTTGGATCGCGAGCGCCGCTAACGAGATATTGTCGCCAGCATTCGGCGTGACATCGACTGTAATGTCTCCGCTGGAACTCGCGGTGACGACCTCGGCATACGACTCCAGTGCCCTGAGATCCGAACCCTTTTCACCATTCACGTGAAGATTCTGGGAGGTCAATACTTGAGTGAAGGAAACCTCGCTTCCGCTTTCACCGGCGATCGTGACCGTTTGCGTGTTGCCGTTCCCGAACACGCCCGAGTGAGCGACTACATACACTCGGTAGGACGCTCCGGCTACCAAACCGCTGAAGGTCGCCGCGTAAGGAACGCCGGCCGTGCCCACGTACACATCATCGATCTTGGAGAGTGATTGTGTGTGGGAAGGTATCGTTGCGGCGTTCAGAATCGTGTTACCGATCCCGCCACCGCTGCTGAACTGAGAAACGACATCGATGCCCGTTGGCTGTCCATCTTCCGCGATCAAGTCATTCAGACTGAAATTAAGCAAGAACGACGCGTTCCAGTTCGTTGGCGAATCGTCGGTCGGGTTATTCTCACCAAGGTCGATCCCAACCAACTGGCCCACACCCGGATCGTCATTATCGAGGATCGTGCCGGTCGCCGAACCAGGCGAACCAACGACGTAGTCATTGTTCGGATCGATCGTTAGGACAACCGTTTCGTTCCCCTCTGGGATCGAATCCGGTGTCGCGTCGATCGTGACGGTCGCGGTTGCCGACCCAGCAGCAAACGTGACGGTTCCTGTGTGGCTTGCCGTATAGTCCGTGGCTGAAGAAGCGCTGCCACTCGTCGTAAAATTCACCGTTAGCGTTCCCGACATATCACCCGTTCGCGAGAGCGTGTAGACCATGGTCTCGCTATCGTCTTCGACAACCAGCATCGGTGCGACATCGATCGAAACGACCGTTGCAATTTCGTCATCGATGGTTGTCACAGCAACCAATTGATCCGCCAGAGCATCGAACAGGTCGTCGGAATCGAGATCGTTCACGGAGAGAGTGATGGCTGTGTTTTGGTCGCCATCGATCAGAGCGTCGTCGATGCCAGTGACGATCACCGTCTGGGCGACGTTCCAATTCTGATTGGTGAAGGTCAGCGTCGATCGATTGACAGTCGCTTCCCCGACATCTCCGCTGGTCACGTCAACGACCACGTCTGATTCCGGCTGGGCCGTCAATGCAACCATGAAGGTATCCGTCGATCCGGCTTCCGTGACGACGGTTCCAACCGGATTCGTGCTGTCGAGGTACTCGACGTCAAATTGCAGTGCCGTCGGGTCGAAGTCCCCCGTGAAGATCACGCTGACAAACATCCTGTCACCTTGATCGAGCCGCTTCGTCACCGGATCGGGTGATGTGAACAAGACGCTATTCCCAGTTACTTCTTTGTTCCAACGATCATTGGCAGAGAACGGATCAACATTGAGCACCGTGTTACCGTGCGACTCATTGATCGTGACGTCGCTTGGTAATCCCGAAAAGCTGACCCGGAATCCATCGAACGACCCGGGGGCCGGGAAGGTGGCCACACCGGTGCCGAATCCGGGCATTCCCCAACTCGGGAAACTTGTCGTGTTGGACGAAACAAAGGGCAGGCCGAATGGATCCGTTCCTGTCTCGCCGGAGCCTGACCATGCAAACATCTCACCTGGCTCGGAAATCTCAAACCCGGCAAAGTCGTCGTTGAGAATCACGCCGTCAGCACTCGCGGTGGTGAACGTCGCCGGGACACTGGGATTGCTTAGCGCCACGGTGAAGTATTCATCGCCTTCGACCATTAAATCACCACTGACATCGACCGTGATGACCTGCTGCGTCTCACCGTCGGCAAACTCGACGGAGCCGCTGGGAAAGTTACCACCGAAGTCACTCGCGTTCGCTTGGTTGGCCCCGGACCCAGTGACGAAGTAATCAATATTCGCTGGCCCTTCCGTATTAACTGATCGTGTCACAGTGAACGTGAACTCGGTACTGCCAGCATCACCTTCGTTCTTGCTGGCGTCCGTCGCGGCGATCGCAAACTCGGGATCGATTGCGACAACATTGACGGTCTGGTTAGCGGGTAGGCCAACAACATCCAAGCCCAAGAGAAAGCTTCCGTCCGAAGATGCTGGAATGGCGAACGTGCCGCCACCGGGATCGAAATCCGTTCCTCCAGAAAAATAGCCCGCGGCAAGCAGATAGTCATTCTGATCAATGTTCAATGCCCCCAGCCCGTTGTACGCACTGGATGCTTCCGGTGCCAAATGCGATGCGAGCCGGAAATCACCATCAGGCGAGAGCCCCCAAAATCCGGAAGCCGAACCCACTGGATCGATCTCAAACACATTCGCCGACGGATCAAAATCGATCGCTCGGTAAAACGAAACTCCGGCAACGACATTGCCCAGCGAATCGGTCGCAATCGTTCCCGCTGATTCGTTGACCGTGCTGCCAGCGGTACGAGCCCATTGAAACGCGCCATCGCTATCGAACTTGGAAACGAACATGTCGTACACACCGACGCTCGTCTGAATATCGGTGCCTGGGCCGGGATCGAAGTCTGTCGACGCGGTGGTTCCGCCCACGTTCGTACCGCCGAATGCTCCAGCGACGACGATGTTGTCGTTCTTGTCGACCGCCAAAGCACGCCCAACGTCAAATTCGGTGCTTCCCCAACTATTCGCCCAAACAAAGTCGCCCATCGACGTCAACTTCAGTAAGTAAATGTCGGGATTGGTGTCACTGGAGGTGCTGAGCTGAAAAGTTTCTGGGCCGAAGTCGAAGTCAAAATTGGCTCGGTATTCTCCCAACGCATACACATTGCCGGATGAATCAGTCGCAATGGCAGTCCCCCAATCGCCGACTTGATAAGTGCCGCCAACCTGCTCGATGGATTTCGCCCAAACGAAATGAAGGTTGGGATTCAGCTTCAGATAGAAGCTATTGCCATTGCCAGTCGAACCAGCATCCGGCAGAAAGAAGGTCCCCGGACTAGGATCGATGTCCGCTGTCCGGGTGTAGCTGCCGGTCAGTACTAGGTTGCCATCGGAATCCAATGCAATGTCCGACGTGTCGCCACCGAAGGAACCCGAGGCGACCAGACCGCCATCGCTATTGAGTCTCAGCAGATAATTGTCTCTAGGCCCATCGGCTACGAAACTTGCACTGCCCGCGCCTGAGTCAAAAACGACGGTTCCCGCGAACGCACCCACGGCGAAAACGTTCCCGGACGCGGTCACCTCGATATCAAGCACATCATCACTTCCGGTATCGCCAAACTGCTGGACCCAACGCAATACTCCGGCAGACGTGTAACTGGCAATGTAGGCGTCCTGCGAACCGGCCGTGCTGGTCAACAGCACTTCCGATGGTCCTGGATCCACGTCTGCGGTCCCGGTAAAGCGACCTCCCACGTACAGGTTTCCCGCCGCGTCTCGCCCCACTCCTTGAATGGAGCTGAATTCGGTCGTGCTCACTGCAAACGCAAAATCAAAGGCGAGTTCGACCGACGTTGCAGTACTTTGATTGCCGTCTCCATCGACGATTGTCGCCGTGATCAAACGCGGTAAAGTCGACGGCGAGTCGGAGGCATTAGAGTACTGCGCGTTTCGCAGAACTGCCTGCGCCGCGTCTGGCGTGCTTCCTGATGCGAACGAGATTAACAGTGGCGTCGTCCCCGCACCCCCACTAAATGTCGCTATCGCAACGCCTTCATAACTGATAACGTTCGCCGAAACGCCGACCTGCCCAGGGCCGGCTCCTTGGTTGTTGATCAACAGTTGATCATCGGCCGAGGCATTGTTTGTGATCTCCAGCGTCAACACAGCCCCATCAAAATCAGGCGAATCCGAATCGACAACTATCGCACTGGGATCGACGAGCAAGGGTCCATCGCCTTCAACGAAAGTCACCGCCAAAGATGGCAGCGTCACGACCGGAGCAAACGTTTGAATCAGATCATCGTTCACGATGGTCCCGTCAGCGGTTCCAGACGAAATGGTCGCTGGTGAACTCGGGTTGCTCAGCGTGACGGTGAAGCCTTCATCTGCCTCGACGTCTCCATCGCCGGTGACGTCAATGGCGATCGTTTTTGTCGCTTCACCGTCAGCAAAAATCACAGTGTCGCTGGGGAAGGTTCCACCAAAATCGTCCTCGTCAGCGGTGTTAACTCCTGAACCCGCGATGGAATAGTCCACCGAAGCCGTTCCCGTTGTATCGTCCGATCGGGTGACCGTGAACGTAAACGGCGTGGTGCCGACATCTCCTTCGCTCTTCGTTGAATCTGTCGCAACGATGCTGAACGACGCCGTACTGATTGTGTAGACCTCACCGGTTGTGACTCCACCGCTTACCAGATTGCCTGCGGCATCATTGACGGAACTCGCAGCTTTGTAATTCAGACCCAGCGTTCCGTTGCCACCTGTGTGCGTCACCGTGACGGTATAGGAAGGACCTGTTCCCGAAACCGAGTCAATCATCGCGCCGGTGACGCCGCTCACCGCCAATTCAAAGTCGCCCGTATCAACGTTCAAAACTGATTCGTTGAACAGGACATTGAAATCAAGCGATTGACTGGACGTCGGCGATGCGGAAGCACGCGTGATCGACTCGACTTCCGGGGCGATCAAGTCGACGATGTAGTTGGTACCGGACCCCTGAATGTAGGCAATCGAATTGCCTGCCAAGTCCTTGATCAGGCCTGCTGGGTTATCGATCCCCAGCAACAACGGACCTTGTCCACCACCGATATCAATGGTGACGGTGTAGGTGTCACCACTGCCACTGACATTGGAAACCGTCAGGCCGCCCAAGTTACCGGTTTGATCGGTGTGCGGGTAGAACGCCGACGCCGTGATGCCTGTCACTTGCTCTGGAAACACAACTTCGTATTGAACGGTGGTTGCATTGGTCACCGTCACCCCCGCCGGTGACACGCCGCTGATCGACATTGTTGTCGGTGCGGTTTTGTCGATGGTAACCAGTTCCGACTGCGTCGCCGTTGCCGGGACAGCGTTGCCCGAGGGATCGAAAATGGTTGGTGCGTTCCCAAGCGACAAACGTGCGGTTCCATCGCCAGTGCCAGTTTCAACACGTATGCTGTACGTCGTTCCGCTGCCGCTGACTTGAGCGATCGAAGCGCCGACCAAACCGGTGGTCGTCAGCGTCAAGTCGTTCACATCGAACGAATTGATGGGCTCGGAGAACACGACATCGAACAAGATGTTGTCATTGTTCGTCAGCAGCGCTGTCGCGGACGCAAACGTCGTGATCGTTGGGTTCGTTATGTCGATCGACACCACGTCACCGCTGAATCCTGCGGCCAATGAGTTTCCTGCGGCATCCACAACCGTCGGCGACGCGATCACATCTAATCCAATCGTGCCGTCACCGCTGCCCGTGTTCACCGTGACGGTGTAGGTGGCGTCGCTCCCTTGCACCGGATCGAGCGATGCCGATGTCACCGAGCCGCCGGTCACGAGAGTCAAGTCGCTGGACGAAAAACCCGAGACTGGTTCACTGAACGTAATCGCGTACTGAATGGATGATGCATTCGTATTTGAAACCGGTGAAGATACCGAAACGACGGTCGGCGCTGTTCGATCGATTGTCGCGACGGGCCCGGAGAATCCGACGCCGAGCGCGTTACCAAAGTTGTCGGCAAGACTGCCTGTCGTAACGGCATTCAAACCGAGCGTCCCATCAAACGATCCTGTACTGACCGTCACGGTGTAGTCGGTTCCGCTGCCCGCGACGTTGGTGATCGACGCACCGCTGATTCCGGATGTGGCCAAGGTGAAGTCCGTTGCGGTGACGTTATTGACCGACTCGCTAAAGACGACGTCAAAGTCGATGCTGGCGGCGGAGGTGTTCGATGTCCCGACCAGGCTGATCGAATCGACCTGCGGACCTAATCGGTCGACGACGTAGGCTTCAAAGTCGTTAGCTGGTGTGACCAACTGGTTGCCCGCAAAGTCGGTGGCGGTGCTTCGAGGAATCACGTCAAGCGAAATCGTACCTTCACCTGCCCCGGGACTCACCAGGACTCGCTTCTGGGTTCCCGAGACGCTTTGGGTTGACGACACAATCGCATCCGGAAAGCCAGTCTGGTCGATTGCAATATCGCCCAGGCCAAATGCCGTGACGTTCTCGCTGAGTGTGACCAAGAAACTCAGTGACGTTGCGTTCGTGGGCGATGGATCCTCCAAGACGACCGATTCGATTGTCGGAGCGATGCGGTCGATCTGGTAAACCAAGCCAATACCGTTAATCGCATTGGGACTGTTGCCCGCTAGATCACTAAAGTTTCCATCATTACTCAATCTCAGCGAGACAGAGCCGGTCCCGGTCCCTGTATTGAGCAAAACGTCATACGTGTCACCCGCCCCCGTTACATTAGCGACAAAGACGCCGGAGATGGGATCATTCGGATCGGGGAAACTAATGCGTGGCTCTAAGTTGTTGACCGAGACGCCGACAACGGGTTCTTCGAATGTGATTCGATAACGCACTTCCTGAAGATTGGTTGGTGACAAGTCCAGCGCAGACATGTTGAAAAATGCCGGGGCTGTTTTGTCAATTGTGACCGGTGATGAGGTCAGGCTCGTTGTTGGCAAGGGACTGCCAGAGGTATCCGTGATCGTTGGAGGATCAGCAATCCCAAGTTGAATTGTGCCGTCGCCATTCCCCGTTGATGCGGTGACCGTATACGTATCGGTGCTGCCGACAACGTTAGTCAGCATCGCGCCAGTGATGCCACCTCCCGTCGTCAACGTAAAATCATTCAACCCGACGCTCTGCACGGGTTCGCTAAACACGACGATGAAATCGACCAAGTTCGCGTTGGTCGGATTGGATTGCACAGCCGACATCGAAACCACCGAGGGTGGCGAATGTTCGACCGCATGCACGGGGCCGGTCTGCTGCGCCCCCACACCGACACCACCAAGTGGATTGGTCGCAAGGTCGACGATGGTGTCGTTGTCGTTGAGTGCCAACTGGACGATGCCCTGACCGCTGCCCGTTGACACTTCAACCACATACGACGTCCCATTCCCATTGACGGAGCTAACACCAGCTCCGCTGACACCGTTAGCAATCACCGAGAAGTCATTCTGGTCGACACCGTTGACAGACTCGCTGAATGTCACGTTGTATTCGATCGTCGCTGCCGATGCGGTCGGTGTTCCGATCAATGTGATGCTATTGGCGACCGGTGCCGACTTGTCAATCGTGTAGATTTCACCGGTAGTGAACGATCCATCCTGGTTACCTTTGAGTGACTTGCCATTGCCACTGACGCGAACAATCGAATCGTCGTCGATTAAGTCGAGGCTCAAGGATCCATCGCCCGATCCCGTTGCCACGTTCACCGTGTAAACTGCTCCCGATCCGGAAACCGGTTCGACGCTGGCAAATGTGGGGCCGTTCGCATCAACGATGAAGTCGGTGGCGTCGACACCGGTTACCGCCTCGTCGAATGTCACCGTGAATGCGACTCTATTGGCATTGGTCGGATTCGCATCTGCTCGCACGATTGACAAGACTTCTGGCCCTGGCCCTGCAAGCACCCGCCTATCCTCGAGCATCTCCATCCGAAGCTGCTGTCGTCGGTAACGCGGTACACGTTTGCGTTTGCGGGACTTTCGATCGCTATGCTGTCGCCCCGATTCATTGATCAGCCACGATCTCATCAGTCTTTGCTCCGACGCCTGGATGCACGTTCTGCATTTGCACAGGCGTCCAGCATAGCGAAGCAGTTCCACTGATTGGGGCGTGGCCAACCACTAAGCCGATATAATGGGCGGCAAAGAGACCTTGCGAGGGGACCCAGCACCCCTCCTCGCAGGCAAGTCGAAAGCTGCGCTATATGTCGCCGCAGAGACTGATTTTCTAGAACGACGATTCGACTCAACAAGCATCTTAGGTGGGATCCATCGACGTCTGTGGAAGCACGCTAAATTGGCACAAATCTGGGATGCGAGCTTGGTTCATTGATTCCCAGTCTTTCCCCGATATGGTCCCAATCTGCATCCAAGTAACCGAACGAAAACTTGTTGAAATTCAGTTCGTGAGGGATGCCGCTGGCTGCGAGGTTTGCCTAAAAGTCAGCAGCGCCGCACATCGGTGGAGCAACGATTTCGCAGAAAGCCTACCTGCCCGGATGAGATACCACGAAAGATCGTTTTAGAGAGGCAAACTTGAATCCATCCCGCTCAGCAGGCACCTTACAGCTTGTCATTTGCCGCAGAAGAAAAGCATGAAAGCAGAGAAGCCATGCGTGTTGTGTGAAGTCGATCCTGCCTTCAATGAGCATCATTTGATTCCGCGTCATTGCCACCGGAAGACTTGGTGGAAGAAACGCTTTGCAAAAGAAGAGATGCAGCGAACGATCTCGGTTTGCAAGATGTGCCATCGATCGATTCACAACTTGATCCCCGACGAAAAAGAGTTGGGGCGCGATTATTTCACGATCGAGAGACTGAAAGCGCACCCGGCATTCGCCAACTACCTGGCCTGGAAACGCCGCCGCATGTGACGCCAGAGCGTTCCGGCCAAAGACGCCCCACCCTCCAAATCATGTTGCGAGCGGACGCCGCCTGGCGTTTCCAATCGCCAACCCAACTGCCACAGCACATTGTCCCATCAACAATGCACCGCGTCACCAGGTGACGCGGCTTTGTCGGATCGCAGCGAAAAACCGGACGGCTTATGCGGCGGCGGATTTGCCGCTCAGCATCGCGCCGGATAGCGTGGTGTAGGTCAACAGCCAAGCCTCCTTCACGTCCTCGGTGAAGTCATCACCAAGGCCTTGCCCGAGTGTCCAAATCAATGCTTCCCCCACGGTTGCATAGCTGGAATCAGGCACCTCGTATTCGACCGCGTGCTTCCGTCCCAACGCTTGTACGGTCGGCAAGATCGTTTCGAGTCGATCGAGAGAAGTCACCGCCAGCGTGATCGTGCTCATCAGCTTCTTGCCTTGTTCGCTCATATCGCCCTTGAACAAAGCCCGCAGGCTCGGATCGAGAGTGAACAACCTTCCGTAGAACAATTCCGCGGCTTGCTCTGAAATTGGTTTGACCTTTTCCCAACTCTCTTTGACGAGAGTGACTTGTTCTGGAGTCATGTCGAGTGTGCTCTTTGAATCAGTGAAGTTGAAATGAATTGGGAACAAGATTCCCACAAATTGGTTCTGGGTCGCGTCTTTCGGCAGCGTCACCGTGCCGATTGCTACTTCATGGGCACTCGAACAATGACGCCACCCATGACGTCGTCTTTGACGAACTCGGGGTAATCATCGCCGCGATTGGGGTGATCGTTGTGGCAGCTCCAACACGCTTCCGCGACAGCTTTGTCGGCATACGCTGCGACGAAATACTTCTCACCACCGAGCTCTTCTTCGCCGTAAAAGTTTTCGGTCGGGTTCTCAGCGATGAAATCCAAAGCCGTGACTTCGAGATCGCTCTTTGGTTTGTTCTGTTCATTGAGAGGCCATTTGCTCTTCAACGCGTACGTGAATCCGGCTTCCGGATTGTCGAACACCAACTCGGATCCCATTCGGAACATTTGCGCCGGAAGCGGGATCGTGTGTTCTTCGTCTTCCCAGTACTCGCTGGGTTCGACCGGGGCCTCTTGCTTTTTCAGTCGCGTGACAACTTTGGATGCGTAGACCGTGCGGTCGGCCATCATCACCGCATGAACCGCATCGGCAAACTTCTTGTACGGGATGCCGGGTTCAGATGGCTCCGAAGGTGTTGCCGAAGCGTTTGCACCACCGCCACATCCGGTGGAGGTTGCAACTAGCAGACAAAGCAGACTGAAAACGAACGTGTTGGGTGTGAATCTGAAAAACATGAAAAGGTCCTAGGGTTGGGCGTGCCTTGGAAAAGCCGAACGAAACGGCTGAGTAGAACGTCGCGGGATATCCGGTGACAAAGATCACCAGTTGACGAATCGATTGCTTGAGTCACTTCTTCTTCGAACGTGCCTCCTTCTTACGTTGTCTTTCTTCAAATCTCGCTTTCACGAGGTCAATGCTTTCAACATGCACCGCAGGGGTCTCGGCGAAACAGTTTTCGATCAGTTGCGGGTCAGCCAATGCATCGATCGAAAAACCAAGTCCATGACACTGCATGCACACATCACGAATCATTTTTTCATTGGGCCGGAGGTTGTCGTTTTGGTTGTGGTTGGCCCAGACGTTGCCGTCGTCGTCTTCCACTCGTGGCATATGACAGGTCGCACATGAAACGCCGCTTCCCGCTGGTGCTGTCCCAGCGATCTCGTTCTGCCAAGCGGCATAGTGGCTGGTCGTCAAAAACGCCTGGCTGTGTCCGTCGGCATGGCATTCCAAACAAGCATCGACGGATGCGTACTCGGTATCGAAGCGGTGCCCGGCATGACACGCGTTGCAATCAAGCTGGCGGTGCGCCGCATCCGCGTGCATCGAGATTCGAGCATCGCCCGGTGTCATTGCTGACAAACCCGCCGCCAACCGCATCCCGTGATGGCCTTGGAAAAACGTTTCCATCTGTCCCGGATGGCAAGTGCCACACATTTGCACTGAGACCTCACGGTTCCACACTGGGTCGCTCTTGGAATCCGCCTCCGTCTCGTCGCTAGGCGTCTGCAGATGGCAACCGCTGCAGTTCACTCCGGCCGATGCGTGCGCCGTGGACGCCCAATCATTCAAAACGTCGACGGAATCGGGATCCGTGCCGGACCATTCCTCAGGTGCGTCGGCATCGGTTTCCGACAATGATTTCTTAGAATCAACCAGCATCGGCTCGCGAGCCAGCCCTACCATCTCGTCGAGGAAGTCATCTTCATCGGCGTGCTTCAAAAGGAAGTTCTCGTAGAGTGCACGGTTGTCGTGATAGTTGTGACAACCGGCCGTTGCGCACGAGTCAAACTTGAACTCGGCATGACTGGGACGTGTCTCGAGAGTCTCCTGATGGCAGTGGTAGCAATAGTCTGATGGCAGTGTCAGCCCCATCGGCAGCGTCTGTTCGTCAACGTGCTCCCGATGGCAAGTGACGCAGTTGGTGGCATCCAAAACCGACAACAACTCGGCATTGGTTGGGTCATTGAACTTGCTTGACGGATGCGTGTCCTTCGCCAGTCGCAGTTCTTCCGCGTGACAACTGGTGCAGGCATCTTCCCGCAGTCCACTGCCCTCGGTGTGACACAGATCGCATCGCATCTCGATTTGATAGTGGCCGTGCGATGTCTTGCCGGGCAACAACATCGTCTTGGTCGACGCCCCCGGCGCGAACGCAGAGTACGCGATGCCCGCGACCACCAGCACGTTGACGCCGATCAAACTCAACCACAATTGTTTCGCCGCTGTCATGTCAGTACCAATACACGCTGAAGACGTGACCGGCCAACAAAGCTGGCAGCGGAACAAATAAAGCGATGTGGATCCAAGTCAACTTGGGTCGCCAAGCTCGCATGAACATCGCGGAGTCGCCCGACAACTTTGATTCGAGCGATGACGCTATCCCCGCCAAACCACCAACCAGAGCCAGCAACAGGAACGTCAGGCTGAGAGCAAAATTCAGATTGCTCCCCATGCGAACACCGGTGTGAACAATCAGTCCAAACAGCATCGCCGTACCGATTGCTGCATGGGCCGCTCGCCACCATCCATAGTCGCCAAAGCTGATTCGCTTGACTCGTTTTCGCAGCGAAAAGACGAGCGCGGCCAACATCAGAAACAACAATGAAAAACCGCTGACTTGTTTGATGAATCCGTCACGCCAAAACAAATCGATGTTCCGCCAGGAATCCTGAACGCTGGTCGCAAACCGAAGCGGAGGCGTCAAAAACAAGGCCAACGCCAAGCATGCAGCGAGAACCGAAGTGACCAGCACAACTTTGCTGCCACGGACGTTGACCTGCTCAGGTCCTTCGCCAACCAATTCACACAGCAAGTTGGTGCAGGTTCCGCAAGCCGTTCCCGCACCAGTCGCGGCGGATAACTGCGACGCGGTGGAATGTCCATCGGCGATCGCCAACCCGAGTTGATGACGTGTGATTCCCATGCAAGAACACACCGTCGCATGTCCCGGCCATTGATGGATCTGAAGCCCGGTGCCACCGGCATAAGGCATCCCCGTCCGCTGAAAACGAACACGTTGGGTTGGCCACAACCGTTTGTGCTGGGCGACAGACATGCGAATCAAATTCACATCGTCCCACTCACCGACCGATGCCGCCCCAACGACGCGGCCTTGTTCCAAGATCAACTTTCGATAGCCGTTTTCGCCATCATGGGTGACAACAACCCCTGACGTCGACTCACCAATCGCTTTACCAAGCGTGATGACCGGAACGCCAAGCAACTTCAGTTCGACAGATTCTTCACTGTCGACAAATTCAGCTTGTTCGCCGGCCAAACGTGCGGCCAATACATCGGCCATCCGATAACAAGGAGCCACCAAGCCGTGAATGTGTCCATCAACCGCGGCACACTCTCCGATCGCGAAAACGTGTGGGTCGCTGGTTTCCAATCTCCGGTTCACCGCGATGCCACCTCGCGGACCGAGTTCTAAACCAGCGTCGCGAGCCAACTCATCGCGAGGTCGGATCCCTGCGGCGACCAGAACAATATCCACTTCAGTCGGTTCCGCGTTTTCATACTGCAGCGTCAGGCGGCCGTCTCTCGGTTCGATCGCCTTTGTGCGCCGAGTGACATGAACATCGACGCCCAACGACTCGACCTGCTCCCGCAATACCTTCGCGGCTTGTGCATCCAGCTGCCGTGGCATCAACCCGGGGGCGACTTCCAAGATGGTGGTCGCCAACCCAAGATCCGTGATCACTTTCGCGGCTTCCAAACCAAGCAATCCACCACCGATGACGGCCGAAGTCTTGGCATCGTGTTCGCGAACGTATCGCTGGATGGCCTCCAAATCATCAATCGTGCGATAGACAAACACTCCGGGGCTGTCCGAACCCGAAATCGGTGGCACCCAGGGATAGGACCCGGTCGCCAACACGAGATGGTCGTACGATTCAACGCCGCCCCGATCATCGTGAATCTGTTGACGATCGAGATCAATTCGCGTGATTCGACGTCCGGTATGCAATTCGATATCGTTGGCTTCGTACCAGTCTCTCGGCGAGAGCAACAATTCCGATTCGGCTCGTCCCGACAACAACGATGAGAGGTTCACCCGATCGTACGCCGGACGGGGTTCTTCGCCGAAAACCGAGATCGCAAACCGCGAACGTTGGCTGCTGCCGATGACTCGTTTGCAAAAACCGTGTGCGGCCATCCCGCCCCCAACAATCACCAACCGCTCCGCCGATGTGACATCGACGACGGAAGGAGCGGCGAGTTGAGGGGCACCTTGCATAGACAGACAAGCGGCGTGCGAACGTGGAACAGGTAGTTCACGCAGCACTCGATCAATCGAGTGCTCGGAACGGGGCTGGTCGTCGAGTCAAAGCACACATCATTCCAATGTCCGCACGAAAGCGTGCCGGAACGCACGGATGGCCCCTAGCAAGTCGCTAAGGGTGCGCATCCCTCAAAAGATGCACGCCTCGGGCATCTTTTAAAGCGATGGATGATGGCGCATCTTTCGCGTATGACGGCGGAGCGGATTCTGCCGTTGAAAAGAAAGGCAGATCAATGCCTAGCAAGCGGGCATCGGTGCCCGTCGTTTAAGCGACCTTCAAAAAGAGCGTTTGGCGGGACGAGCGAAAAGCTCCGTCGCCGGCGATCGTTCCGAGCACGCTCACTTGTTCAGTCAATCTTCTCGAGCTGGCAATCCTCGAGTTTCACGCTGACGCCTTGCTCCATGAATCGAACGAAGACGAGCAAGCGAGTTTCGTTTTCGCGGCGGATGACCGTGCCCTCATAACCGGCGAAGGTGCCGTTCTTCACTCGTACATGCTCGCCAGGCTGCAGCTGACTTTCGATCGTCAGCGGCACGCCCATCACGATCAGGCTGCGAATCTGCTGCAGGTCCTCGATCAAATCCGGGACTTGCACGATCTCCGAAGCCTTCAAAACGGAGCCGGTGCAGATCGCTTCGTAACGAGCTTGATCGTCGCCTCGAATAAAGACGTAGGTTGAAAACAGCGGAACGAACGATTCTCGCATCCGCCCACCTGGCGAACGAAAACGCTGTTTGATCATCGGCGCGTAGTGCGGCACACCAGCGTCACGCAGCTTGCGAACCACCGCCTTCTCTTGCCGAGATTTGGTGTAGAGCAACCACCACGGCGAATCGAGTGATTCTTCCTGGTCGATCAGATCGTCCGGGTAGCAGTCGGGTTCAAAAGGCAGAATGGGCATCGATGTGACAGCGTCCGTGGAGTCAGAGATGAACCGTTGTGAGTCCGTCGAGGGTAATCATGAAAAAGCAATGCTGCTTGCGAAACCGAGCGAACTGCTCGCTATCCATTAGGTTCGTCACGGCAAGCAAGGATCGCGGCAATGACTTTCTCGGAGGGAACATCGCCGACCATGGCAACATGTCCGATTCGGTCCGGCAACACAAACCTCAACTTCCCGTGTGAAACTTTTTTGTCGCGAGACATGACGGGAAGCATCTTTTCGGGATCCGCATCCTTCCATGCCAGCGGCAATTTCGCGGCGGACAACACCGCCGTTTGTTCTTCTAGCAAAGATCGGTCGCACAGTTCCATGTCGATGGCCAAATGAGCGGCCATTTGCATTCCGATCGAAACCGCTTCGCCGTGCAGACACACTCCATAGCCCGCCGTGGCTTCGATCGCATGAGCAAACGTGTGGCCATAATTCAGGATCGCACGCCGGCCGGATGTTTCACGCTCGTCCTCGGCAACCACTCGAGCCTTGGATTCACAGCTTTTTCGAATCGCGTACCGAAGCGTCTCGGCATCCTTCTCAATCAAGCGTGCGGCTTTGTCCTGCAACCAGCTAAAGAACTCGGCGTCTTCGATCACGCCGTACTTGATCACTTCCGCCATGCCGCTGATGAAATCGCGATCGGGCAACGTCGAAAGAGACTGCGTGTCGATCCAAACCATCTGAGGCTGCCAGAAACTGCCGACCATGTTTTTGCCGCCAGACAGATTGATTCCGGTCTTGCCACCGACGCTGCTGTCGACCATCGAAAGCAACGTCGTGGGAACCTGCACAAACCTCAATCCGCGTGTGAAGGAAGCGGCAGCGAACCCGGCCAAGTCGCCGACGACTCCACCGCCGACCGCGACGACAACGCTGCGACGATCTGTCCCTGATTCCAACATCGTGTTCCAAATCGACTCGAGCATCGAAACCGACTTGCTCGTTTCACCAGATGGAATCGAGATATTGGTGATGCGAATGCCGGCCTGATCGAGTTGTTGCTCCACTCTGCTAGCGATCGTATTTGACACCGCTGCATCGTGTATCAGCACGACATGCGTGCAGTCGCCAACGGCCGCTTGAAAGTGTTTCGCGAAATGAGGTTGCTCGGCGGATTCGGTCAGTCCAGTGGAGACCCAAATGGGATAGCTGCGATCGCCAAGCGAGACTTCGATCGATTCAATCGGTTCGGTCATGAGGTCGATGGGTTGGGGCAAAGTTGGTTGCACGGTTAGGATAGTGTAGCCGTTGGCCTGTTTTTGCGGCATGCCACGGTGGCCCACTTGGCCGCGGTCCAGTGAAAGTCAATCGAGCCCGGCGTTTCGACTTTGTCACCGCACTTTTGCCACTTCCAAATTGTGTTTCTTTGATGAACGAAAACGAATCGCCCGCCGTCGACCCTCATGCGGACAAGTACAACGATCCGCGAGTGGTCGTCACGCGATACCAAGTGTTGGCGTTGGTGGCGATTGTCGTGATCGGTGCGATTGCCGCCGTGGTCAGCATCGCGGCTCGCCGGACCAAGCTGGAGAAAACGACCGAGTTTTGGGGCCCGGACGTCATCACCGCGATCCAGTTGGGTGATCATGTGGAACTGATCCCTGGCCCTGGTGCCGACTTCGCCCAAGTGGAACTGACCGCCTTCCCCGGGCTGGGGCACCTTCGCAAAGCGTTGTTGGAACAAAGCCACTACCAATGGGCGACGGTCGAGGCAGATTCGGTCGAAGCCTTGGCAGAAGCGTCTGCTTCAGAAGCTTATGCCGGTGAGACAATGGACCAACCAATGGTCGTCCGCTTGGAGTTTTCTGACCCGCACTATCAACGCGTGCCCCCGGCTTTGATCGACGTGGAACTGGCAAGCGGAACAGTTGGGCCCGCCGATGGATCGCAACGAGTGAAGGTGACCGATCGAGTCCGCCCGGCACTGAGGCACCAACTGAAGTTGCTGATGAAAGTCAGCGAGTTGCGTTATGGCCAGCGAACTCACGCGGCAGACGAAGAGGACCAAACCGACGAGTGATACGGCGCAAACGGCTTGCTCCACTCGCCAATCTTCGTGATTAAAACGGTGAGCGCCCGACACTCGCTCGTCTCAGTGGTCGCCCCTCTCAGCGGACCCCCCACCACAGTATCGCGACGACCGAGACGACGTGGATGACCGCCGCGACGACAAACTGAATTCGGTAGGAAACCTTGGACGTCTTGTGTCTCAGCTTCTGACCGGCGAGGTAGCCTCCGGGCCAACCGCCCAGCAAGCTGGCCAGCAACAGCGTCTTCTCCGGGATCCGCTGAGTTTTCCCTCGAGCGGCACGTTTGTCCTTCCAGTACAAAACCGCGGTCAACACACTGGCAAAAAACGTCTCAGCGGCGATGATGAGTGCGAGCGTCACGGACCGTTTCTCCGAAGGCGTGTTCCATTCCCGCTGCATCTTGCCGCGGGTTCGTTCTAAAGATTGTTCTTCGCATGTCATCACGTTCGCGCAAAGCCCGCTCGAAAGCCAAGTCCCAAAGAGAAGGCAAAACCGCGTTCAAAAACTCCGATGCTGGCTCGTTTGGCGATGGAATTCTCTCTGGTGGCAAGAAAAGCGACGCCAATTCATCCAAGATTGGCTTGGCAAATATGAACGTTCCGTATCCGGCCGGTTTGCCAACCGATCGCCCGCTCGATCAAGAAGACTACTTCGAGCAGCTCGCCATTTGGTTGGATTTGGAAGCTGAAGCCGAACGAGCACGCCTCGCAAAGCTGCGTCAGATTCGGTCTCAACGTGACGTCGAAAGCACCGGCCAAGCGATCGTGGGGCTCGACATGATCGACTACCACACCGGTCTGGCGGGACGTTATCTGCTCGACTTGGCCAAACCGGGCGGCAAAGACCTGCCCATGAACCGGCTGAAAGTCGGCTCGCCAGTCGTGCTGTCGATGGATGACGATCCGTCGGACGAAGGCATTGCGGGAGTCGTCAGTCGCCGCAAGAACCACTCAATCCAAATCGCGACCGACACCTTTCCGGTCCGCGACCAAGACGACCTGAAGAAGAAGGGCGTGGGCAAACACGGAAAATCCGGCCAACGCCCCGCCGTCGTTTCGGACCGCTTCCGGTTGGACATGTCACCGGACGAGACGACTCGGCTTCGACAGCTCGCCGCGATGGCCAAAGCCCAAGAAATTCGCGGCCGCTCAGGCAAGCTTCGTGATGTGTTACTGGGAATCAAAACGCCTCGCGTCGACGGCAACCCAATCGACACACATGACATTGATCCCGAGAGCTTCCAGTTCGAACTCAATGACATCGACTTTCGCACCGAGCTCAATCCCCCGCAACGCGATGCCGTCGCATTCGCGAT
Source organism: Rhodopirellula sp. UBA1907 (assembly GCF_002337565.1). NCBI lineage: Bacteria > Pseudomonadati > Planctomycetota > Planctomycetia > Pirellulales > Pirellulaceae > Rhodopirellula > Rhodopirellula sp. UBA1907. The sequence goes on from NZ_DDGH01000081.1 coordinate 36,881, forward strand.
GATGGCCGATGATGTCGCAATCATTCACGGTCCTCCCGGCACCGGCAAAACAACGACCATCGCCGAAATCATCGCTCAATCCGTTGAACGCGGCGAAAGAGTCCTCGCCTGTGCGGCCAGCAACACCGCCGTCGACAATTTGTTGGAACGCCTCGTTCGTTTGATGCCCAACGTGGTTCGCGTCGGTCACCCGGCTCGAGTCTTCGAATCCTTGCAAGAACACACGCTCGACGCTCTGGTTGAATCAGACCCGACCAGCACCGTCATCAAAGACCTCCGTCGCGAACTCGATCAAATCCTGCGAGAAGCCAACCGGCCGATCCGAGCGGGTGGCGGTCGAGAACGCAAACAACGCTCCGAACTGTTCAACGAAGCCGGGCGTCTTCGCGGCATGATCCGGTCGCAAGAACGCGGCATTGTGCGTTCGGTGATCGATCGAGCCGATGTGATCTGCACCACAACCACCATCGACGAAGAACTGCTCAGCGATCAATCGTTTGACTTGGTCGTCGTCGATGAATCGTGCCAGTGCACCGAACCAGGAATGTGGCAAGCGATCCTGCGAGCCGATCGGTTGATCTTGGCCGGCGATCATTGCCAATTGCCTCCAACGGTCCTATCCGATGATGCCGCCAAGATCGGCATGCGAGACTCTCTGATGCAGCGATTAGTGCATCGCTACGGCGAGCGGATCTATCGCCGACTCACCGTGCAGTACCGCATGAACGAATCGATCATGCGGTTCAGCAGCGACCATTTCTACGACAGCACCTTGATCGCAGACGCTTCCGTCAAACGGCATCGCCTGTGCGATTTGCCAAACGTCGAGGAAAACGATTTCACGACCGAACCATTGCTGTTGATTGACACCGCGGGTGCGGGCTACGAGGAGGAATTGGAACCGGACGGCCAAAGCAAACTGAACCACGGGGAAGCCAAGGTCATCCTGCAGCTCGTCAAACAACTCGCCGACATGGGAGTCACCGGCGATCAAATTGCAGTCATCGCACCTTACGCCGCGCAAGTCCGCAACCTCCGCATGCGGTTGGATCTGGACGGGATCGAAATCGACACCGTCGACGGATTCCAAGGACGCGAAAAAGAGGTCGTGCTAATCACCATGACTCGCAGCAACCCAGACGGTGAAATTGGGTTCCTATCCGATCAACGCCGCAGCAACGTGGCACTCACGCGAGCCAAACGGAAACTGATTGTCGTTGGAGACAGCGCCACGCTCTGCAGCCACGATTTCTATTCGGACCTGTTTGGCTACTTCGAAGACGCCGGTGCCTATCACAGCGTCTTCACGCTGGAAGGACACTGACTCTCGGATCAGTCGGCGGTCTCAGCGTTTGAAGCTTCCAAAATGATGGCGGGTGCATCCACGTGGCCAACGAAGAGCGAGTTCTGATCTTTGATAAATCGGAGATTGTTGTAAGTGGGTTTTGCAAGACCAATGCTCCCAAATTGCCGCTCGGTCTTGAGATCCCAAAACCGAATGGTCGAGTCAACCATAGAAGTAACGACGGTCTGGTCGTCGTCTAAGAACAATTGATCGACAACGTTGTGACGGTGCCCCTTCAAAGTCGCGATCGGCTCAAGATCTGGATAGGATCTGATCCGGATGACTCGGTTGTGATGTGAAGTTAGCAACTGCCGCCCTTTCGAATCGAAACAAATCCCAGCGTAAGCCTCGGACTCATTCAAACGTTCCAACAGAGTCAATTCTCGATCCTCGAAACGGTATAGATGGCTTTCCCCCATGACGATCAAGGCATCCTCACTCGGAACGCGGCATAGCCTCGACAGATTCCCGTCGTCCGTATCGAACTCGTCCACGAAGGAAAAGTCGTCGGCGCGATGGAGGAGCATTCGATCGTTGAAAAGCGTGACAAGCCAATCGTTTGTGAATTGCAGATCTCGGCAGCCCGTCGTTTTCTCAACAGGCATCGGAATGGTGGTCACAATTTCGCCCGTCTTTGAATCCGCAATCACAACTTCATTCAAGCGTCCGATTGCCATTTGCTTACCGTCCGGAGCGAGCGAGATAGCGAGACCGACTTCGGCAGGATAGTCTCCGATCTTTCGAAACTCGCCGACATCGGAATCGTTGCGGTAGTGCCCAACAACACCACCTTGAAATCGGACATACACATCGGAACTTCCATGGTGCAATGTCCTGGTCTCATGCAGTCGATACTTCTCGCTCGCGACCAGATCGCTGCCCGGCGTTTTCCAGACCAGATCCGAAACATCCCACAACCGCACCGTTCCATCCAAACTCGACGTGACTATCCGCGGAACGCCCCAATCGCCAGCGATCATCTTGATGCTTGAGATCCCTTTCTCGCTCGCTTGAATCACATTGGCGTGAATGAGTCTCTTGCCATTGGTTCTCTGGTAGAGATCCCACAACAGAACCATTCCTTCATCGACTCCGGCGCAAACATAACGACCGTCATCGGAGATATCGACGCAGCGGATGCGTCCTGGGATGTCTTTGAAAGACGCAACAAACTTGCGCTCTTTCCCATCGACCACATGAATCATGTCAGAATTGCAGCTGACCAGCCGAAGCTCGCCGCTGTCGGAAAGCGGCTTTGAAAAGGTGAACGATGTCGGTGCCACAATGGTTGGCAGGACATATGTCTTCTCTGGATCTTCGTCCCAGACCAACACGCGTGCCTCAGCGTCCTCCGGGTTTTCGAGGAAGGCAAAGTTCCCGCCGTCCCCAATGAACTCCAAGCACTCGTTTCGCGATTCGCCCTCATAGCGTTCCACCAAGTCACCATTGATGTTGTGAATCTGGACGCTGCGATATCGTTCTGCGGAGGCAACGGACTGCCCGTCTGACGAGAAGGCCACCGATTCGATGGTGTTCTGGTGTCCGACCATCGAGACCACTTCATCGCCTGTCCGAACATCGCCGATAAAGACGAAGTTGTACCCTAGACTACCGTTCAGCCCCGTGACAAAACGCCGGTTGTCTGGGCTGATCGCGACAGCATTGAGTTGATTGCCGACTTGATGACGATGCAGGACCTTCTTGTTTTCGAGGTCGATCACATGCAATTGACCTTCCTCGCCGACAGAAAGAACCAGCTTGCCGTCTCTGGAAACGGCCACTTCATTCGCTTCGCCCTCGTGCGTCGTCAACAACACCGATGGCGCTTCCCTGGTCAGTCGATCAAGCAATTGCCAAGCAAAATATGGCTTTGCATTCGCGGCTGATTTGTCTTGAGAAGAACCCGCGTTCGGACTGTACTTTTCAAGCAGTTTCCTGGCTTCCAAAAAGTTATGCGAGGCATAGGCTTGATAGGCCAACGTCATGTCGGCGACATACAGATAGTTCCTCAACTCTTCCTGGCTGGTGGCAAGCTCCAAGTTGGTTCGCGACAATTCATCGTTGGTTGCTTCCAGATCCGAGTTGATGGTCATCAACCGACCGGAATAAATCGAGATCGTGGCAATGACCGCAACGATCGTGGTCACCATTCCAATCAAAGATACGAGTGCCACCAACGGATTGCGTTCGCTCCAACGAAACAACCGTTCGCTCCAGCCCGGCATTTTCGCAGTGACAGGTTCCTGGTTCGCAAACCGACGAAGGTCCTTCGCGAATTCTTCCGCCGTGGCATAGCGGTTCGCCGGCGTAAGCGACATCGCCTTGCCGATGATCGCCTGCAAAGCACGTGGTAATTCCGGGCGAGCTTTGCCGGCTGGTGTGTGAGCCCCTTGCGTGACTTGATTCAGAATCTGATCCCGCGATCCCGAATAAGCTCGCTGCAATGTTGCCCACTCGTACAGCGTGACACCCAAACTGTAGATATCCGACTGAGGCGTCGTGGCCGCGGTTGCACCGGAAGTCTGCTCGGGGCTCATGTAAGCCGGCGTTCCCAGCACATCGCCAGTCATCGTCAACGCAGTGTTTTCGTCTTCGGAGAACGCTAAACCAAAGTCCGTCAGCCAAATTTTGCCATCGCTGTCGAACATCAAGTTGGATGGTTTCACGTCGCGGTGGATCACCCGATCGTTGTGAGCAGCTTGCAACGCATCCACCACATTCGCGATTGATTCGGCGATGAACTCAAAGGAGTCGCTCGACGCACTTTCGGCTTCGAGGCTGATTCGAGTGTCGACCGTTTCGCCGCTTGGAGCGGCCATGCAAATTCGAGTGTCGTCGTTTTTGCCTTCCTTCGAAATCCGATCAGCCAGGGTTTGCCCGTCGATGTATCGCATGACGAGGTATTGCGTCCCCTCGTCAACTCCGGAATCAAGCAACGGAACAATGTGGTCGTGCTGCAGGTCCTGAATCAACGTCGATTCACGTTCAAAACGGCGGCGCAAACGAGCTTGCTTCGACGCGCGATGTTGCAGCAGTTTCAGCGCCACCTTCTGCCCCGTGGTGACGTCCTCGGCCAGGTACACTTCGCCCATCCCGCCGGTGCCGAGTGTCCGGATGACTCGGTAATTGCCAAAGTGTTCAAGAGACTCGTTGAGGTCACCCGCCTCTGTGCTGGCCCCTTCGGTGGGATTGTCAGTTGGTAGATTCACTTCGTGCAGAACCGTGACTTCGTTAGCGGTATGGTTGTAGAACGAGACTGGTCACTCGGATGACAATCGCAATCCTTGCGTTCGCGTGACGAGAACGTCTCGATGATAACTCGAACCAATCCATGTCGCAGCATGCTCGCGTCGGCGTACGAACAGATTCCAAAATTCGCAAGCGCACCCGCGAATCACTTGGGCGAATCCGATTCATCAAATGGGATTGCGCGAGCCAACTTCTCACGAGAGTGTTTGGTCATCAGCAATTCCGTGGGACCCGACGCCGACGCCACCAACAAAATGTCAGCCTCTTCGATGTAGTGCAAATGGCTGTCAAAGTGCCCGCGGGTTGGAAGCGCCCCCATCTCACGTTGACTCGCCAAATCCCAGAACCGAATCAGCCCTTCCTCTCCGCAAGTCGCGAGCGTTCGCCCGTGGTCCAGGAAAACGCAAGCGTAGACAGGTTTAACATGTCCATGCAGAACCGCGGTGATTTCGTTCTCTGGGTAGCTCCGAATCTCAACCAAACGTTCGTCATGAATGACAGCCAACTGAGATCCATTCGTATCAAACCGAACTCGTGAAAATCGGACTGCAGCGGAAGGCGAAGATTCAAAAACCGAAACTTCAGCATCCGAATAAACGCTGAGCATGTTCGGCGCGACAAGCATCAGCGAGTCGCTGTTGGGAACATTGAACAAACGCTGGTTATTGTCACTCGGAAGATTGTGGACCTCGACAAGCGAGAAATCTTCCACGTCGTAAACCAACAATTGCTTGTTTAACAGAACACATAGCTTTCTGTCACTAAACTTCACGTCAACAACTGATTCGGTATCGTTTGGTGGAACAAGCTTCGCCAACAATTTGGACGTTTTCAGATCCCTGACTTCCACCTCCGCGAGAGAGGCAATGGCGAGCATGGATACGTCGTCATTGGTGCCGAGACCTTTCCCCCACTCCCTCAGCTCACTCTCAACCGGATGCATCTGGTCCAGACCACGCCGCGGGTCGAAGTGCCAGACCGAGTTATCGTCGTACCTGAGAAAGACATCAAACGGGTTGTCGTGGGGAGAATGGATGTCGATGACGTGTACCGTCGGGAACGTGCGTCCTGGAGGACAGGGACGAACCGGTCGTTTTTCTTCGAGGTCCCAAAGTCGCACCGAGCCATCTTCGCCCGCTGTCACAATGCGGGACGAGTCGTCTGGATCGGGGAAACACTGCAGGCTGCTGACCCGGCCATTCGTTGCTTGAAACAACATCGGAGGTTGCAGAACACCGTCATCCGAGCGGTTGGTCAGCGTCCAAGCGAAAACCACCCCGTCGTCCGTCGCGTGGAACAAATCCTCACCATTGGCAGCGATTGCAACACAACGCACGGGAGTGTCCATGGCATACGCCTGTGCGAAACGAGACGAGTTGTTGGAATCGGAAATTAAGAGGTCTTTGCTACCATAGGCGACCGTTCGAAAAGCTTCGCCTTCATTCAAATTCACCGCTGCAAACACGATGGTTTCGCCACCGATCGGAATCAGCCGTTCGGCTTCACTGTCCAGATCCAAGACAGTCATCAAGCGTTCTTTGTCGACTTCCTTCACGTAGGCAATTTGGTGACCATCGCCCACGAACTGCAACGCCTCGTTTCGTGAACCACCAGGAAACGTCTTGACGACTTTTCCCTCTCGATCGTGGACTTGGACGTCGCGGTAGCGGCCTGCCGTTGCAAACAATTCCCCGTCCGCTGAGAACGCGGCAGATTCGACGTTGTGCCAATGCCCCAGCAGTTCAAGTGTTTCCTTGCCCGTCGCGACTTCGCGAATGGAGATGCCGTTGAAACCCACGTCACCGTTGATGCCCGTCAAAAAATGTTGGCCATCCGGGCTGATCGCAATCGCATCCAGTCGTCCAGGAAGTTTGTATTGATGGGTTCTTTGCTTCGTTACCAAATCAATGACGTGGACCTCCCCCTCATCGCTGACCGAAATCGCCATCTTTCCATCACGCGAGATGTCCACTTCCGTTGTTCGACCATCATGTTGCGTAAGCAAAACCGAAGGTGGCGGTGAGACCAAATGATCGAGGCATCGGTACGCGAATCGGGGCGGCGTCGTCTCTTCCGATTCAGGTCGATACTTGTCGAGCAGTTGCTTCGTCGTCCGGAGGTTGTTCCCCTTGTACGCTTGGAATGCCAACGACATGTCCGACACATACAACTGTTCGCTCAATTGAGCTTCACGAGATTCCAGTTCCAGGTTGGTGGCGATCAACTCATCGTTGCTCTCCGCAAGCTTTTCGTTTACTCGCGTGAGTTGCCCCGAGTGAATCGCCTGCATTCCCAGCACGGTCATGACAAGAGTGATCACACCGATCAATGTCGCGACAGCAACCAAAGGGTTGCGCCGGCTCCATCTCAACAAACGTTCGGGCCAGCCCGGCATTTTCGCTTGAACAGGCTTGCCATCGGCAAACCTGCGAAGTTCCCGAGCAAACTCCGCCGCGGTGGTGTAGCGAGCGTCGGGTGACCGTGACATCGCTTTGCAAATGATTGCTTCGAGCGGTCGTGGCAGGTCGCCGCGAATCTGTCTCGGCGTCGCGAGGCTTCCGTTGGCAACGTTGGCCAAAATCTGATCGCGGTTGCCTTGGAAGGGACGTTGCAGCGTCGCCCATTCGTACAACGTTGCTCCCAAGCTGTAGATGTCAGACCGTCGGGTGATATCGGTTTGCGAACCGATCGTCTGCTCAGGACTCATGTAAGCCGGCGTGCCAAGGATGTCGCCGGTCAAAGTGAGCGCCGTGTTCTGGTCCTCGATCAATGCCAATCCAAAATCAGTCAGCCAGATCTTTCCATCGCTGTCGAAAATTAGGTTCGACGGTTTGATGTCTCGGTGAATGACTCGTTCGTCATGAGCCACCTGCAACGCGTCGGCGACGTCCGCGATCGATTTCGCAACCAACTCAAACGAATCCGTCGCGAGCGCAGTTCCATTTCCTTCGGTATTGAGCGTCGTGGCGGCGGGACCAGCATCAATGGAAAACTCGCCGGAGTCTTGCTCGCCATTAGCTTTCAAGATGCGGTCGGCAAGCGTCGCTCCATCGATGTACCGCATCACCAGGTACTGCGTCCCCTGTTCGATACCAGAATCCATCAGTGGGACGATGTGATCGTGCCGAAGTTCTTGAATCAGGTTGGCTTCGCGTTCGAATCGACGCCGCATTCGAGACTGCTTTGAAACCTGATGCTGCAACAACTTCAGAGCCACCTCCTGCCCCGTCGTGGTGTCCTCGGCCAAATAGACCTCGCCCATCCCGCCTGTGCCGAGCGTTCGAATGATTCGGTAGCAACCAAAGTGCTGAGCCGGCGAATCTGCCTGATCGTCCTCAATACGGGCGGCTTCCGTGGGGGCATCGTTTCGAGAACTCACTTCGTGCTGAACTCAATCAATCAAAGGTTTGGGAGTGCTTGATAACCACAGGTTCATCGCACAAACATCAAAAACCGGCCGGCTCAACGCCGCCGGAACCGCCAACACCGTTTGCATGAATCAACAATCGGCATTTCCATACGATAGGCGTTCGCCCCGGTTGGCGTCTGATGAACCGCAGCTAACGCGGTACGGCTCATAAAATCATCAGACCGCTAAGATACCTCGATCGCGAAGGCATTATTTCACAAGATTGCTGTCTTTTTCATCCGCTCATTTTTCTTCTGTTTGTTCAGCGGAGGCGAATCCTGTTTGACTCCGGTTGGTCACCCATAAATCCATTGGAATTGCATCGGAAGTCGAAAGCAGCATGTCAAAGTCGTCAAAATAATGCAGACGATTGTGTAGACTTTTGCCTGCAACCAACGATCCCATTTCCCGCTCGCTGGCGATGTCCCAAAAACGAATGAGCCCATCTTCGCAAGTGGTCGCGAGAGATAAGTCGTTGTCCAGAAATTGACAATCGCTCGGTATTTGAACGTGTCCTCTCAGAACTGCAACCGTTTCGAATTTGGGAATGGAGCATACTTCGATCAATCGATTGGATCGTATAACAGCCATTTGTTTACCGCGTGAATCGATTGCGACACCACGAAATTGGTCGGCCGCGGATTCTGCCTGTTGATAGATACTCGCGGACATTCCATCCACGACGCAAAGTGCTTTATCGGTCACGATCAACAAAGAATCATCCTTTGGCAACCGGTGAATCGCACTGGCGTTGTCTGACGGGAGTTTGATCGTACCTTCCAATGAATAATCGGGAACGCTGTAAACAAGCACTTCATCCGTGTAGAGGAGGTAGAGTCGATCTCCCATGTACTGCAAGCTACGGCAGCTTCGTTCTAGATCGAGACTCGGAATTGTGTTGGTAAGCTTTGTCGTCTGGACGTCATAGATTTTCAGGTCCTTGTCCGAGCATACCGCGATCACTGATGCGTCTTCGGTGACAGCAAGCTCAACCGTATCCTTTCCAGGAATTTGGGTGATAACCGCTATTTTGTGCAATCCTTCCTGCGGATTGTAATGAACGATCTCGCCGCTTCTGAGTGCAAAAAACACATCCGCTGAACCTTGATAGGGTGTCGTAATCGACCTCGTTCGCGTGTTCCGGTATGCGACAGTCTGGTTGCTTGGTCGAATCGGCATTTTTTCTTCGGTTTCCCAAAGAGTCACTTTGCCATCTTCGGCGGCGGTGATGAAACCTGGCGTTTCCGATTGTCCTGCCACGGTTTCGATATCGTAGATTCGCCCTGTGGCAGCCGGCACGATCAACGGCCGAAACAATTCGTTGGAAGAACTCCGGTCACTCAGACGCCAAACATACACCGCTCCCTCATCGGTACCGGAGTAGATCAGGCTTCCATCGTCACTAATTGAGACGCAACGAAATGAAACGCCAAACGAATCGAATTCGATGAATGGTGACGGCTTCCCAAAATCGGACACCGACAGGGAACCATACCCCTGCGACACAACTCGGAATGCATCCTTTTTCCCTTGAGGCTTCGAAATTGCGAATTGCGCAACGAGCACGTCAGTGGGAATAACGGTGTGCTTTTTGGTATCGAGATCCAGCACCCGCAATTCACGGCCGGATTCCTCTTCGTGCACGTAAACCAATCGGTGGCTGTCTTCGATGAATGCCAAAGATTCATTCCGAGTCGTCGCATCCAACGACTTAATCACATTGCCATCTATATCGTGTATCTGGACTTGGCGATATCGATCCGCCGTCGCGATCAATTTGCCATCCGATGAAAACGTTCCGGACTCCATCGAATGCCAGTGCCCCAGCAATCCCAAGACCTCCTCGCCGGTATCGATTCGGTAGACCTTGATGGGACAAAACCCGATGGACTCGTTCAGCCCGGTCAGAAAGAACTGATTGTCAGGACTGATGGCAATGCAATCGAGCCGCCCCGGCAATTGGTACTGGTGCAATCGTTGGTTTGTCTGCAGGTCCACCACGTGAACTGAGCCGTCTTCACCAGCAGACACCAGCAACTTCCCATCATTGGAAACAGCGATCCCGGTGGACGGCGAATCATGCTGAGTCAGCAAGGTCGAAGATGGCGGCGAGGCGAGGTAATTCAAAAGTTCAAATGCGAATCGATTGGTCCCAAAAGGAGATGCTTGCGTCCGGTGCTCATCAACCAACTGCTTGGTTGTGAAAAGGTTGCGGGCCTCGAAAGCTTTGAAGGCGAGCGACATGTCCGAGATGAAAAGCTGGTTGCTCAGCTCCGCCTCACGAGCTTCCAACTGCAAGTTCGAAGCGATGAGGTCATCGTTGCTCTTCTCGAGTTGTTCATTGATCAGAACCAGCTGACCCGAGTAAATCGCTTGCATGCTCAAGACGGCAACGATCGTGGTGATCACTCCGATAAACGAAGCCAACGCGACCAACGGATTTCGCTGGCTCCATCGGAACAGTCGTTCGCTCCACCCTGGCATCCTCGCGTGGACCGACTTTCCCGCCGCGAAACGTCGTAGATCCTCGGCGAAAGCTGCCGCGGTCGGGTAGCGACCGTCCGGCGAACGTGACATCGCTTTGCAAATGACCGCTTCCAATGCGACGGGCAAATCGTTGCGCAGACTGCGAGGCGTCGCCAAGCTTCCATTCGCAACGTTGACCAACACCTGTTCCCGGTTGCCACTGAACGGACGATGCAACGTTGCCCATTCGTAAAGGGTCGCTCCCAAACTGTAGACATCCGATCGACGCGTCACCTCCGAGTGCGATCCGATCGTCTGCTCGGGGCTCATGTAGGCCGGCGTTCCAACGAGATCACCGGTCATCGTCAATGCGGTTTGATCGTCTTCTAAAAACGCCAACCCAAAGTCCATCAACCACAACTTGCCATCGCGATCGATGATCAAGTTCGACGGCTTCACGTCGCGATGAATCACCTTATTCGAGTGAGCACTGTGCAACGCCTCAGCAACATCAGCAATCGCGTTTGCAATGAACTCGTATGATTTCCCGCTGTCATCGGGCGTTACCAATGCATGCGACAGAATGGCCGTGTCGGTCTGAGAATCCACGCCTGAGCGATCCGCATCATCAATCCCACGCTGCTCGAGAATCAAATCCGCGAGGGTCTGACCATCGACCAACTGCATCGCCAAATAAGGCACACCATTGTCGTCACCGGTTTCCAACAACGGCACGATGTGGTCGTGGTCCAGCGTTTGAATCAGCTTCGCTTCACGTTCGAATCGCCGACGAAATCGCGGATTGTCCGCCACATGATTTCGCAACACCTTCAAGGCAACGGTTTGATCCGTTTCGGTGTGCCGAGCCAAATAGACTTCGCCCATCCCGCCGGTGCCGAGTGTTCGGACGATTTGATAGTCGCCAATGTGTTTGGCGACGATTTCAGCGGAGATCGAAGTGCGAACTTCGGTTGGATCTTCGTTGGGGCGTGGCACGTATCTTGGAGCCAATCAAAGACTCGAATAGGAAGCAACAACAATCGTATCAAACGTGGCCTTGCATCCTAGTCAGTACAGCGGGTTTTCGGTGAGAAAGCAGCAGCCTTCGAAGCAGTTCTGCAAATCCAATTCGGCGAACGCTCGAAATCGGTCTCCTCCCATTCGCACCGCCACGGTCACCCGGACTTGGTCGACCAGCGGCGACCAGGTCTATATTGTTCGAAACCAGGCCGATGCGAATGACAAAGCATGCGATAATCGCGACGTCACCGGTTTTCAGGCCAATTCTGGTAGCAAACGGGGCGCACAAAACGTTCCAAACTGGCATGACCAACCGATGTGCTGCGACCGTCAAGACTGGCAGGAAACGGGCCACCATGCTGCGTCGCCGCCCCAATCTCCATCCCCGTCGGCCAGCCGTTGAGAATGATTCGGCCGGCAAAACGCTCTGACACCTTGAGCCAATCGAGGGCGAAATCATTATCAGACGCTTCCGTGTGCAACGTCGTGGTCAGCGAACCATGGAATTCGCCCGCAACCCGCAACATTGTCTCCTCGTCGGGGCACCGCACCAAAATCGAAACCGGCCCAAACGTTTCGCTGTGCAGCCACCCGCCGCGAATCGCGGTTTCGGCTGTCATTCCAAACCAGTGAGCCCCACGATGCCAGGGGCCGTCCGACTGAGAGCGTTTGGCAATAACCAACTCATCCACATCCTCGGCCGATTGCAGCTGTTCGATGCCGCGATCAAATGCATCCGCCACGGGACCGCTTAGCATGGGCAAGTTCGGCTGTTTGGCGAACGTCTTGCAAGTCGCTTGAACAAACGATTCGGCATCGGCTTCATGAACAACCACCACTCCAGGTTTGGTGCACATGTGCCCGTTGCCAAATCTCAGTGAAGCAGCAAAGCCATCAGCGATCGCTTCAACTCGCGCGGCCATCGCATCTCGGCCAATGAACACTGGATTGGTGCTGCCCAGTTCCGCGAAAATGGGGATTGGGTTTTCACGTTCCAAAACTGCTTTGGCGAGAGATCGCCCGCCTTGTGGACTGCCGGTGAATCCGACGGCGGAAATCGCCGGATGCGAAACCAAACGGATCGCCGTATCAGGACTTCTCCCGTGAAAAAGATCGAACGTCCCCGCGGGGAAATCCAACCGCTTCACCACCTCTTTGACGGCATCCCCAAGCAACTCGCACGTGCCCGGGTGGCTGGGGTGAGATTTCACAATCACCGGATTGCCAGTCGCGATCGCGGAGACGAAATCGTTCCCGACGACCGAAATCGCCAGCGGGAAATTGCACGCACCGAAAACGGCGACCGGACCAACAGGGACGAATCGCCGTGACATCCGTGGTTTGGGGAACGGTTTGCGATCCGGATCCGCGGGCTCGGATGTCACCCGATCCCAAGGTCGCTCCACCGCCAACCGAGCAAACAAATTCAATTGCCCGGCCGCTCGATCAAACTCGCCTTCCACACGAGCGTTGATGTAGCCGGTTTCGAGTTCGCAACGTGCAACGATTTCCGTTCGGCGTGATTGAATCTCCGACGCCACCGCCGACAAAAATTCTCCCAACCTTTCGGGTGAAAATTCGCGAAGCTCCAATGCCGCGTCCGCAGCACGCTCGCACGCGGCATCGATCTGGTTGGCAGTCGCCTCCGCAAATTCGCCAGGAAGCAGCTCGCCGGTTGCGGCACAGGTGGCTTGGAAAAAATCCATGATCACATTCGTTGAAGAAGACTATCGTTTTCGAAGCACAAACAGAGCGTCGGTCAGGTCGTCATCCATTTCCCGCTGCTCTTCGATCTCGTAGTCGAAGTCATGGACGCCGACGATTTCAAACGCGTCGCTGACGGACTCCAGCATTTTGAAGGCTTGGGCGGGAGTGTAAAGCCGCAACGGGAATTCGCTGCGTACACGCTCGACGGTTCCGTTCTTTCGAGTTGCCTTGATGGACACGCGAAGAGTTTCACGCCGCTTTCTTCGCTGAAAATCAATGACCTTCAATGTGACGCTGATGTTTGTCCCACCGTGGGAAGCTTTCCAGCGTTCGATGCAGTCCGGATCGGCGTCCAAAGGAATGCAGTGAAACCCGAGCACGTAGATTCCACCATCACGCAACGATTCCGCAACGGAACGCAAATGCGCGGTCGCCGACGCTTCGTCCATCATGTGTCGGAACGTGTTGAACGTGCAAAACGCGGCATCCACAGCGGGCGAACAGACATGCGAGGTCATGTCTCCGTTGATCAGCTCGGCAGACAATTTTCGACGTTGCAATCGACGCCGTAGATAGGCGAGCATTGCATCGTTGTTATCCAAACCGACGACGTCGTACCCGCGGGCTGCTGAGGCGGCCACCAAACGACCGCTGCCACATCCGGGTTCATACACTCGCGAAACGGTTCCGGTCGCGTATCGCTGGTACGCCTCGTCAAGGAATGCCATTTCGGTTGCCGTTTCGTCACGAAACACCATGTCGAAGTACTGAGGCCGGTCGTACCAATCGATCGTCGCAGTCGAGGCTGGCTTTCGTGCCTTTGACGCTCGACTCTCTTTCGCGGAATTTCTCTTCACGGGGGTTTTCGTCGGCGAACGAGGGATTTCGGTGCTCTTTGTCACGGGGCGAATCGAGGGGGCATGAGGTGAATTCGTCAGAGATGGATGAAATTTGTTTCAGACCCTGCGGTCTGGGTGACGACTGTAACGATTAGACGGCTTGTCCGCATTCTCCCACTTGTTCCGCCTAGGAAACTTCGACCATGTCTTCGGTTGAACACTCTTTTCACGTGCCTCCATTCCCACCCTTCCCCAGCGCGGAGCGATACGTTCCAGTTGGCTCGCAGGACGAGGCACTGCAGCGAATCCAACGTGCAATTGAAGCCTGGGAAGCAATTTCGCTGGTCATCGGCCCGCCCGGTGTCGGCAAATCAATGCTGTGCCAACTGTTGCTTAAGCAATTCAGCGATCGCCGCGAAGTCGTGGTGTTTGGCGACGCGATGCTGGACAACCCACTGTTGTTCCAACGGCACCTGCTGACTCGCCTCAACCGTGTCCAGGGAATTCACTCGACGCCGTTGGCACCCAACGAAGACCCTCAGTTTGCCTTGGTCGAACGACTCGCTCGCAGCACCTCGGAATTCCCCGGCTTGCTCTTGCTGGTCGATGAAGCTCAAGCGTTGACTCCAGAGGTCCTGGAAACCATCCGCATCATCACCAACACGATGAGCGAAGGCCAACCTCGCGTCAGCGCGGTCCTGATGGGCGGTCCCAAATTGGACGAGACCCTGGCATTGCCATCGCTCGAAGCTCTCGTGCAACGCGTCGCGACACGATGCTACCTGCACCCACTCAATGGCGACGAAGCACAAACCTATGTGCGCCGCGTCATCGAGAGCTGCGGATCGAACCCAAGCGAAGCGATCACCAACGAAGCGATTCGTGCAATCCATCAAGCTTGCAGCGGAACGCCTCGCTTGATCAACCAAATGATGACCGCCGCGATCGATTGTGCCGCGTCACTCAATCAAAGCATCATCGACAACAAAATCGTCGATCGTGCTTGGGCAATGTTGCAACAACTGCCCAGCCCCGTCATGGACGAACCAGAAATCGCCGTCCCGAGTGCGGAAGCATCCAACGTTGAATTTGGTGCTCTGGACGATTCGAGCTGGAATGACTCCGCTTCGGAAGACCAACCAGCGACCGCGTCGTTCGAGTTCGAAGAATCCAACGAACATGGCCGACGCTGGAACGACCAGCCGTTGCCGGAAGAGACCGAAACACTAGTCGCAGCGGAAGCAACCCAGTGCGACGTCCAAGCTTGCAGCACATCGGAATGCGAAGACCAAGCTTGCCAGAGCACCGGCCAGTGTCAAAGCGAAAACCAGGGCCAAAGTGAAAACCAATCCCAAAGCGAAACGGCAGAAGCCGAACAAAGCGAACTGGAATTTGCTGCTTCAACCGAGCAAACGATCGATGAGCAACTCGTCTGCGAAGAAGCCACCGCTCAGTGCGAGGCTTCCGAAAGCGACATCGAATTTGGTTCGTTGAGCATCGACTGCCAGTCCTACGAAGGTGACTACGAAATGGTCTCCGACGTGATCGGATCGGCTCTGGCCGCTGACTTGCCCGAAACAACCGAATCAGAAGAATTGGTTGAGACACCGGTCGCAGCTACCCCGACGGCTGACCAATTGTTTGGCGAGTTTGATGACGAAGAAGAAATCAAACCCACCGCTGATTCGTTGACCGACACAGTCGAACCAGTCGCCGAGCGAGACGAAGTGGCCTCGGATCTGGAGACTTCGCTGCATGAGGAAATCCTCAGCATGCGTGGTGCAGCCAACTCGCCACTGGCATTGGTCGGCGATGAAGCCAACTGCTCGGACGAGATCTGCGACGAAGAAGACATGGGTGCCATGCAAAACCAATCCGCCATGGCAGCCTCAGCTCCCGTGTTGTGGATGGAAGAAGATGGCGACGACATCGCCGTCAACCACGACGACCGAGACATGCTGGTCATCGAAGACGACGTGCAAGTCGAAACGGCAGCATTGCACAACGAATCCGCGGACTTGTCCGCCGGACGTCCTGTCGCCGTCGACTTCCAAGCGATGTTGGCCAAGATGCGTTCGCCGCAATCTTGATCGTTCGCGAAGGTCGCCAGATCTTCGCACCAGACATTTCAGCGGCTCGGAATTCCCGAGCCGTTTTGTTCGAGCTTGAATCATTTCTCGGGCTTTGAATCCCAACGTGGTCAATGTTCAAACCGGATCAAACTTTGCGAACTTTGCTCCATCGAACCGTTGAACAAGCCGTTCGATACGGCAAGACGTTGGTATTGGTCACGCCGGATGAACTGCGACTGCAGCCGGCCTTCTTCGTGGCGTTGGGGCATGCTTGGCGAGAAGCCAACGCGTCACACCAACCGGAATCGGGCGAGCAATCCGCGATGCCTCGGCTGCGTGTCGATTGGTGTGCCCCGGCCAAAGGCTTCGGGTGGAGCACCTTGCAAAACAAGTGGCACGCTCGTCGTTGCGAGCGGACACTTCAGCGAGAACGATTGAGCGATTGTGTCCAGCTTTCGCAGTGCCTGCTGATCGGCAAAGCGTCTCAGCACCCTTCGACGATCGTGCTGGGCATCACTTCCGAAGCGACTGAGCTTCCCGAATGGACCACCGCGGTCCCGATGCAACGCTAACATCACCGTATTGCCGATCCAATGCCGCGTGTCCGCATCGTTGGTGTCGGAGCGGGTTCCAGCTATCATTCGCGAGCATTCTCTTCCCAGCCTCGCAAATTCTCCGATTCGTTCATGCCCACGCAGTGCCTCATCAGTTTCGGATCGAACCTGGGTGATCGCCGCGTGGTGATCGCCGAAGCGGCACGCCGGGTGGCTGAGTCGGGCGTTGTCGCCGCGCCCTGCGCCGAGCTATCAAGCGAATCCTCCGAAGAACCTGTTCAGCGTCTTCGAACCAGCCGCCTTTTCGAAACCCCTCCAATCGGAGGCCCCGGAGGCCAATCGCCCTTTCTGAACGCCGTCGCCGCGTTTGCGACGGAAGCCTCCGCGGCGGAAGTCTTGGACGTGCTGCAACATCTGGAGATCGACCTGGGCCGAAAGCGTTTGGTTCGATGGGGCGCCCGTGTGATCGACTTGGACATTGTCCTACACGGTCGCCTGGCAGGTCCCGCCAGCTCAGCTGGACGTCGAGGTCTGATCGGCGGCCGCGGCCCAGCCGGATCGGCAAAAGCATTGGTCGTCCCGCATCCTCGATACACCGCCCGACGATTCGTCTTGGAACCGGCTTGCGACGTCGCCGCCGACTTCTGCGACCCGCGTTTTGGTTGGACAATTCGGGACTTGCGAGACCACATTGCCGCGGATGTGCCATCCATCGCTTTGGTGGGCGGCGATTCACAGCTTCGGCAAATCATCTGCCAGCGTTTGTCTTCCGAACACGGCATCACGGTCATCGATCCAGATCGCCCCGATGCCGCAAAGCGTTTGCAGCAATGGGTCGCGGCCGATCCACCAATCGCATTGCGTGATTCAAAGGAGATCGACCAAGACACTTCGCCGACGTCGCAGTGCCTTCCCAGGTTGCTCGCTCGAATCCAGCACGCAACCGAGAAAGATCGATGGCCAGCACCGCATCAAATTTGGCCAGCAGGCTGGAAGTGGCCCGAATACCGATTGGAAGTCGACGACCTAGATTGGGCCGTCGGCGAACTCGCCTCCGCGATTGACTCCATGCGATGCGAAATCCACCCCATCACGAAAGACGGCCGCTGGTGGTGAAGCCAGAGTAGAACAATTGTCCCCAATGGTTCCGTCTCACAGCGTTCCATCGCCGATCCGCACCCCACTTCAAACTTCATCCGCGATCGCATCACGCTACCCGGCAACTCCAACCAGCCACGCAAACAGTCGGGGACAACTGTTCTACTCTAAGGTTCACTCCGCTTTACTGTTGAACCACATTTCATAGCGTTCGGCTCGTCCAGCCCCATAAGTTCTTTCGCTGTATGGGATTCGCCCAATACCGGGCTCTTCATATGGCTGGTTCGTTTCATCGTCAGTCCAAAGCACCGCCGTGGCACCGTCACTATCCGCACGATACCCAAGTTGTTCTCCGGTCGTGAGCGTCCAATCGTTGAGATTCGCTCCTACGGACCGCAGTCCATCCAAGGACCTCGGGAACTCGCCATTCTCAACTTGGTATTCTCGCAGATAGACAGCGATCAACGTCCACAACCTCTGATTGTGTTGCTGGGTCTGGAGCCGTAGCCGGTTCGGCCGGGATATTCTCCAGACCTGTCGGACATCAAGGTTCATCGTCGCGTACGGTACGGACACCCAATTTCGCGATCGATCAACGATCTCGCCGAACCGTTCTTGGTCTTCCTCACGCTCACGCTTGGTGCGTTTTCGTGTCACATTGGGATCTTCCAGTTCTTCTCGATCCGCTTGCAACCACTCGACTGCCGCCAAAGCGTGGACTCCGGTTGCACCGAAGAAGAAGACACTGCGTTCCCCCTCATCTTCGTATATCACGAAATTGCTTGTGCGTTTCAAAGGTTCCCAAGCGACGAAGCTGGACACCAAATCGACGTCACTGGCTGCCCCCGACAGATCGCATTCCCGGATAAGCTTGGTTATTTCGCGTAGCTGACCGGCGTCCCAAAACTCGGCTTTCATCGACTCTCGCACCACATCAAACCATTCTCGATGCAGGGCTCGTTGTGAATAAAGACGAAGCCCACCCATCTCGCCAATTTGCTGCCCCAACTCATAGCTCGTTTGGATCAGAGATAGAGCCCGATCCGAATCGCCATTGTGGTAAACCAACCGAAACTCGTCATGCAGTTGAGCCTGCAATGAAGAAACCGGATGATAGGAAACGAACGCATACCGATTTTGGATAGCGTGAGGACTCCAGACCGGAACGTCATCTGCAAGCAACGTGTCCATTTTCTCTAGCAACGGTTGAGCCTGTTCGCTCATTAACTCGGCAAAAGGCTTTGCCGGCCAAGGTTTATTCGGCGGCACAAGATCCGAAAGCCCTGCCACAGAGTCCCGTGACATTTCTCTCAAAATCGAAACCGCATCCAAAAGCTCTTTCCATTCCAAAGATTCCTTTGTCGGTTCAAACGACTCGTACCGATCGCGAATTTGCGTCGTTGTGACGGGAACACCATTGCTCTCAAGCTCATCGACAATCGCATGATATCGACTTGTCGCCCAATACTCGCGTCCGACACCCCAAGTGATCGCGATCACAACCAACACGGGAGGCCCCCACATCCACACTCGATACCAAACATCAGTTGCGCGATAACTCATTGGACTTCCTCCTCAGACGGGGCATTGGATTCAATGGTCGATTCGTTTTCCACTCGGGCCTCGCCACGGTCCATTTCAAGCATTTCCTGCCCTTTGTACTCCCAGGGCTCGAACCAGCTTGCCGCAATGTAACCCTGGTAAGCGGGAGTCCATGTGCCCACCCATGGCTTTCCTTTTTGATTCACGTTGTCCGCAAAAGGGCTCGTTTCGAAATCGCCGCCTGGTCTGTCAAATAAAACGTGCAGGGCTCGAAAGTCGGATTCCAAATCGCTACCGGACTGGCCCTTGTCCAGTAAGCTGAGGCAACGATCGACAACCGCACCGAATCCCTGCTTCAAAATCGAGCTCCTCCATCCCATGGGCACTCGTTCAAACCAGTCCTCCATGGCGCTGATTCCGTACAGTGTCCCTTGAAGACGCATCGGTGTTTCTCGATCTCGGTACCAACTGATCAAAAGAGCTCGTCGACGTGCCGCTTGTCGGCCCTCGAAGTCTCCGACCTGCGTCAACGCGTTTTGGAAGAATTCTTCTGAACGCAATGGACGGAGGGCCTCATCCGATAGGTTGTTGACAAGCCAAATTTCGACTTGATCCGCCACCTCTTGGTCGTACCAACGAATGCTCAATCTCAAACGTTTGGCAATCATCGTCAGACGATCAACAAACGCGGCCAACTGTTCCTTCTTGGTATCATCCGGATCTTGCTTCCACCGAAGCTTCGCAAGCGAAGCGGCTTCGAAACCATTTTGCACATTCCACCAATCAGCTCGCAGGGGATTCTCGTCCTGATCCCCGATCACCATCCATGTGTCAGCTGACATGAAGTTGCGTTGCCGAAAACGATCCACCGCCAATTCGCCATCGATCTCGCCGGTTGGACTCCAAAGCTCGTCTCGAAGCTCAAGGTCTCCTTGCCGCATCGGAATCGCGTTGAAACACGTTCGGGAGGCCAGCGCGCGTGCTTCAGGCAACAACTCCGCGACTCGATCTTGCGGCATCGATGGAAAGCGAGCTTTGGCAATGGTCGATGGCACACTTGGTGCGAACATAAACAAGACCGCACCGCCAACCATCACCGCCCAATACTTCACCCCACGCCGGCCGTCCATGAAGTCATGCATCGTCCACCACGTCGCAGCGAAGGGAAGCACGGCAATGAGCAGCAACCATCCCAGTCGAACCCCGTTGCCCACGCCCGCGTTGATCAGCATCGCCAATGCGACCAGCGAGAGCACCGGAGCCAAGAAAGCGGACGCTGCAAGCATCGGTACCAACTGGCTGGTCCACTGAGACACGCCATACACGACCGCGAACACAGCCAAAATCGTCAGCAGGGAAACCTCCGGCACAGCGGGTCGATCGTATGCATCCGGACTGAGTGGTGTTCCCATAATGGCCTGAACCACAAGGATCAACAAAGAAATCCCGCATAGCAGACTGACGCCAAACCAGTGACGGCCAACCCACGCTCGATGAGGCGACACGCCGCGATCGGCCAGAAACTTTAGTCGCCCGGAGGAACCGTCTCCCGTGAATACCGCAACGCCCAACCAAGACACGGCCAGCAGCGACAGTCCGATCGAAACTTGGATCGCCACCATCAACCAGCTTGAAATTTGCCCCAGGTGATTGGTCAGCACCAACCAAGCCAAAGCACCGGCAAGTAGAGGAACGCTCAAGCCAATCGACATCCAACGCGAACTGTGAATGGTCTGCCAAACCAACGAAGTCAACGAATTTCGAAACGGCAACTCGCTTGGTGCCGAAGTCTCCGGTGGACGCCAGGCATCGGCAGAATGCAACCCGTCACGGCCGAGCAATCGTTCCGGTTCATCGGCCTGCAGCTCTCTCCGGCCAGCTCGATACGCAAACCATCCCGCGATGGGAATCGCCAAAGCCGTCACGATTCCCATCACCCAAGTCTTCTGGGTCACGTCCGCGTATTGCGAGCTCCCGACAAAAGGCATCGCATGCCAAATTTCCACCACCAGAAAGGGCAGCAACGCCAGTGGAATGATCCAGACCAGGGCGGGAAAGGCATTCTTGTTTCGCCATGCGGTGTAAAACCCACAGAGCAAGACGTAGATGGAATGCAGAAACCAAAAGGCGGGGTGAATCTGCTTCAATTCAGTCAACGGTCCACCGTTGCCACCATCCAATCCGGCCAAGATTCCGAGCAGCCAACATCCGAGCCACATCAGCATCAAACCAGCAAACGCGACGACAAATTTTGTCATCACGATCGGACGAATAGGAATCGGAAGCGACGCCAGCCAGTTCAACGAACGAGTTTCCTTTTCGTGGCTGATCAGGATCGCCCCCGCACCGGCCGCGAACAACGCTGGCATGATCAGCGGAACGATGTCTCCAGTGGCCTGCAGCGTCACATTCAATTGCCGAGACGTGGCTGCCCACACGATGAACAATAAGGCCGAGACTCCTAACAACATCCCGATCAGCGGGATGACCTGCTTGGCCTCTTTCCACAGCAGGCCCTGCCATAGACGAGTTTCGTTCATGACTGTTCTCCCGAGGTGACCACTTCGGATTCACGTCCGCCGTCGCCGGTGGATGGCTTCGGCGACTCGGACGGTCCGCGAGACATTTCAGGCGGCGGTCCGGGCGGGCCAGCGAAACCTTTTCGCGTGTGGGCGATGAAGATTTCTTCCAACGTCATGGTTCGATCTCGCACGGCGACCACGCCCGAAGCGGACTCGATGAACGAAATCATCGACGGGTCAAAATTGCGGACCAGAACTCGCCGCTGTCGACCTTGGTTCTCTTCCAGCAATGTTTCGGCTGGTTCGGGCAGCGTGGGGACTTGGACCAGCGGATCGTCCAACGAAACGGTCAGCTCCGTCATCGAGCCTTTCAAATCGTTGAGCGGTTCGCAGGCTTGCAGTTTGCCGTTGTGCAAAATTCCGATCGTGTCGGCGACCCTTTCAACTTCGTTGATTTGATGACTGGAAAGGAACACGGTTCGCCCCGAGGCGGCCCTGCCAATCATGCTTTCGAGAAACTCGCGACGAACCATTGGGTCCAAGCCGGACGTTGGTTCGTCCAGTATCAAGAGTTCCGGGTCGTGTGCCAGAGCCAATGACAACGCGATCTTGGCACGCTGGCCCTTGCTGAGCACTCGGATCTTGCGATCTTCGGGAATCTCATACTTCGCGACCGATTCACGGTACGCTTCGTAGAAGCCATCGGGATAAAACGAAGCCGTGAACCAGCCGATTTGGCCAACGGTCATCCAGTCGTACAGCGCGGGATTGTCAGAGACGTAGCCGACCCGCCGTCGAACCTCCAAGGGCTGTTTCAGCGGATCGAAATCGCAGACGGAGGCGGATCCAGACGTCGGTTTCTGGAACCCGGTGAGGATTCGGATCAAGGTTGTTTTGCCGGCTCCGTTTTCACCCAGCAAGGCGAACACGGTCCCGGGCTGGATGGTCAGATCCACGCCCAACAAGGCGTCGCAGCCTCGAAAACGCATGGTCAGTTGATCGGTCGAGATGACGGGGTTCATGATGACGATCCTGCTTCGATGAGATGGGTTCAGTGTGCGTCGAATCAAACGCGGCCGAGGCATCTTGCCCGCCCGCATGGCAAGCTCATTGCAATTCGGCAATCGCTTCGATGGTTCCGTCGAGTGTCCGCAGTTGCTCGTCGACGAGCTTGCGGACCTCTTTGGCTGACAGCCCCGCTTGCAGAGCTTCGGTCAATACCGCGGAAAGGCGTTCCGCAAGAAGCGACTGCCGCTGTTTGCGACAACGCTCGACGGCGCCTTTGCAGACCACAACCCCGCGCCCGCGGAGCGTTTCAATCACGCCCTCGGATTGCAGGTCCTGGAACGCCCGAGCCACGGTGTTCGGGTTGACCGCCAATTGCTGGCTAAGCTGCCGAACGCTGGGAAGAAGCTGCCCCGGACGCAGTGTTTGCTCCGCGACAGCGAATTTCACTTGGCGAACGATCTGGGAATAGATCGCCACGCCGTTGGAAGGGTCGACTGTAAAAAACATATTCGCACCGATGCCCAAACCTGGTTAACTGGTGTACTGGCTACACGGTACAGCGGTTCGGCAACAGGGTCAAGCGAATTTGCAAAAGAAATTTTGGTAGGCCGAGATGCGTACGCTGCCGTAGGCCAGGTTGTACCTGACGATCAAGCCGATGCTTTGGAACAAAGCGAGGCGAGCACGAGACGTCACCAGAGTAGAACGATTGACCCCCAATCGTTCCGTCATGACGCATGACTTCGCGGGACCACATCCCGTGTCAAAGATTTACCGCTTTGGCTTAGCGCGGCTTGAAGCTTTCGTCCCTAGCATGCGGACAGTTGGGGACAACTGTTCTACTCTGTTGCTTTGCAGAAAAACGCAGGACGTTGCCCGTGTCTTCGGTCGGGAATTTTTTGACGCAGAGACGCCAGGACGCGGAGACGCAGGGGCCTACCGAGAAGTTCGAGTGGGACGTGCGGGAATGCGTCGCTTCGAAGGTCGGCAGGGGGATTCCGAGAACCGGGAGAACCTCTCTGCGCCACCGCGACTCTCCGCCTCTGCGTCAAAAGGGGAACGCATGCGCGCTGAGCGTTGAATCAGGTGAGTCCGAATTCTGGCGAATCCGGCTACACCGCCCCCGAAACAGCACCCTAACCTTGCGTCAAAACCATGATGCGAATGGGATGCTCCGAATCATCATCCATCTCCACCGTGTGCTCGGTGTAATCCCATGGCTTGTCCTTCACCCACTGAGAAAACTCCGTCGCGATCAATCGTTGAGGGTCACTCAAGATCAATTGCCCATCCTCGGTCAAATGTTCGGCGGCGGACTCTAACAACTCCGGCCACAGCGTTCTCAGGTAGGTGACATCGCTGCCCAGAATGAATGGGAACTTCTTCGGTGCCAACGAATCCTCTCCCAACCGGAAGACCCGGACGTCGGCGTGCAAACCCAATCGAGACAAACTGAGTCGCACCAATTGCAACGGGTCCTCGACGCCATCAGTCAACGTCACGCGAGCCCCACGAAGCAACGCCGCGATACCAGCATGCCCGGTCCCGCAGCCAACTTCCAACACGTCTTGGTTGTGAATGGGAACTCGATCCAAAAAACGATCGAGTCCCGATGCCGCCCGCCAAGTCGTCGCCCAAAAGGGATCGATCACGCCCTCTTCACCAGCGTCTTGTCGCTCGCAAGCTTCGATCAGCATTGCGTCCGGATCCGATGCCACCGCCAAAGGTCGTTCCTGGCCGGCGATCAAGGTGTCTTCCCAGTGCCAAGCGAATGAAAGTGAATCGGCCATGCTGAATTGTGTTTGCGAAAGATCGAATAGAAAGAGAAGCGGTTTATCGCCCGTACGATGGTCTTCCAAGACCGTCGCGTTCAACTTGGATGGTCTTGGAAGATCGACTTGCGGAATTTGCAGGACGGTCTTGGAAGACCATCCTACGGGGGAAGTTGTTGAGCAAGATCAACTGCGGTGAAGCAACGCGGCTGCATCGGCTGCAAAGTATGTCAGCACGCCATCGGCGCCAGCACGCTTGAACGAAAGCAAGCTTTCCAGGATCACGGCGTCACCGTCGAGCCACCCCGCATCGGCGGCACCACGCAGCATCGCGTATTCGCCGCTGACTTGATAGGCAAACGTTGGCACGCCAAAGGTTTGCTTCACTCGAGCGACAATGTCCAGGTAAGGCATTCCCGGTTTCACCATCACGCTATCGGCCCCTTCGGCCAAATCCAATGCAACTTCCGCAATCGCTTCATCGGACTGAGCCGGTGACTGCTGATAAGTCTTCTTGTCCGCCGCCCCAAGATTGGCCGCGGATCCGACCGCATCCCGAAACGGTCCATAAAACGCGCTGGCGTATTTGGCCGCATACGACATGATCTGTACGCCCGAATGCCCGGCTCCATCCAGAGCCGATCGGATCGCTCCGATGCGGCCATCCATCATGTCACTTGGCGCGATGAC
The DNA here is from genome assembly GCF_002337565.1 of Rhodopirellula sp. UBA1907. NCBI lineage: Bacteria > Pseudomonadati > Planctomycetota > Planctomycetia > Pirellulales > Pirellulaceae > Rhodopirellula > Rhodopirellula sp. UBA1907. The sequence continues at coordinate 62,174 of NZ_DDGH01000081.1, forward strand.
ATCGCATCCCGCCGCGGCTTGCACAATCGCTTGCTTGCATAGCACATCGACGGTTTCGTCGTTGATGACTTGTCCATACCGCACCAACCCGTCCTGCCCATGGCTGCTGTAAGGATCCAAAGCGACATCCAAAATCACGCCCAGCGAATCGCCCACCGCATCCTTGATTTGCCGTGTGACTCGGCAGACCAAGTTGTCCGAGTTGTAAGCTTCGGCCGCGTCTTCTGATTTGAGTTTTGGATCAGTCGCTGGAAATAACGCAATCGCGGGAATGCCCAAGTCGACGGCACGCTTGGCCGCCGCAACGATCTCTGATTCCCCCAGCCGATTCACACCGGGCAGCGAACCAACAGGCTGCTGACCAGAACCATCCATCACGAAGAGCGGCCAGATCAAATCGTCCACCGACAACGTCGTTTCCCGGACGAGGCGGCGAGACCAGTCCGTCGCACGAACGCGACGCAATCGGGTGGCGGGAAAAGCGGCACGAGGAGCGGGAGAGCCGGAGAATTGGGACAAAACGAACACCCATGGAATCGATAGAGGAACGGCGGCGGACGCAATGCTTGGTCACTGGTCTGCAGCGAGATGTTTCCATTTTGCGTCACAGATCGTGCCAAGCCTACCCGACCGATCTGCTAAACTAATCCCCCGCTTAATCACGTCCGGAAAGGGACGTCTTTCGAATTTCACCTAGCTCCACCCACCCCACAGATTTAACGCCGATGAAATTTCGACTTTGCACTCTCCTCGCCGCTTTCGCGGTGCTCACCTCGCCCACCATTTCCTTCGCACAAGACTCAGCCAAACCGCTGAACGTGTTGTTGATCGATGGTCAAAACAATCACAAATGGAAAGAGACCACACCCTTGATCCAAGCCACCCTGGAATCGGGTGACTTCGCCAAAGTCACTGTCGCGACCGCACCGGGCAAGGGCGAAGACAAGGCTGGCTTTGCACCCAAGTTTTCCGACTACGACGTCGTGGTGTCCAACTACAACGGCGAAGCTTGGTCGAGCGAAACCGAAAAGGCTTTCGAGACCTACGTCAGTGAAGGTGGCGGATTTGTGACCGTTCACGCTGCCGACAATTCGTTCCCTAAATGGGACGCTTACAACCGCATGATCGGCCTGGGCGGCTGGGGCGGTCGGAATGAAAAAGACGGCCCATATGTTCGTTGGAAAGAAGACCAAAAGAAGTTCACTCGCGACATGTCAAAAGGTGGCGGTGGACAGCACGGCAAACGCGTGCCTTTCATGATGGTCGTTCGCGATGCTTCGCATCCAATCACCGCTGGTTTGCCCAAATCGTTTTTACATGTCGCTGACGAACTGTACGGCAAACTGCGTGGCCCAGCCGAGAACATGAACGTGCTGGCGACCGCCTACAGCAACCCAGCAACGGGCGGCACTGGCGAACACGAGCCCATCTTGATGACGATCGAATTCGGAAAGGGCCGAGTCTTTCACACAACACTTGGACACGACGTTGCCGCCATGAATGGACTCGCGTTCCAAACATCGCTTCGCCGCGGAACCGAATGGGCCGCGACCGGTGAGGTGACCCTGCCAGCCGTTCCCGCTGCGAAGATGGGCAGCGACGAAGCCGCGACTGGTGACCCTGCAAACGCGTCCGATGTCGAAGGCGACGGACAATCTGCCTCGTCGAACAGCAACGTCAACTTTGACGCTGCACCGGACTTGAAGGCAGAAGGATGGAAATCACTTTTTGACGGCAAGAGCCTGGACGGATGGAACCGCAAAAACGGCACCGCGAAATATCGCGTTGAAGACGGCGCGATCGTTGGCACAACATCCGAAGGCAGCCCGAACTCGTTCCTGTGCAGCAACGAAAACTACGACAACTTCGAACTGACCTTCGAAGTCAACGTGGACGAAGGTCTCAACAGCGGCGTTCAAATTCGTTCGCAGTCACGCGAAAAGGGCGGGCGAGTCTACGGACCGCAAGTCGAAATTGAGTCGGCTCCAGGTGAAGCCGGCTACATCTACTCGGAAGCCACCGGCCGAGGCTGGATCACCAAAGAACAACCGATCAAGGATGCGTACAAGAACGGCAAGTTCAACCGCTACTTGGTTCGAGCCCATGGCAACCGCATCCAAGTTTGGATCGGCGATCAAAAGATCAGTGACATCCAAGATCCCGAGTCCTCTACCAACGGTTTCCTCGGACTGCAGGTTCACGGCATCAAAGCTGGCACCGGCCCCTACGAAGTCAGCTGGCGCAACATCAAAATTCGCGACCTGAACTAGCCACAGTTTGCATCACGCAAAAGCGACACAGCATCGGTAGGCCAGGTTGTACCTGGCGATCCAACTGAAGTAGGCCATGTCTCACATGGCACCCCAACCGATGCTTTGGAACAAAGCGAGGCGACACCCCCGCCCCCTCACAAGCCCATCAATCACCGGCCTTCTATGATCGTCAGGTAGGACCTGACCTACGCAATCGAGGTCGCGGGCGGCAGGCGAGGTGCAAGAACACGGCGGTGGCGACGATCACGGCATGGAACGCCGACAGTGACGTCAGGTAAATACGTCCTATCTGGATGGACTGGTTGAGGTAACCGTAGCCCAGCAACGTGAACATCGTGGAGAACAATGCAGTGAGCACGATGAACGGCACCAAGAGGCGGTAGGCCGTCAGCCATCGGCTCAAACGGGAAGGCACCAACCACGCTCCCAACAACGCCAAGGCGATTCCGAAGGTCACCGGGATCGTGAACTCCCGCAGCAAGAAAGTTATGTCGGAAACCCAGAGGGTTCCCGATCGAACATGCCAACTCACGGACAAGTAGACCGGGGTGATGATCGACACCCCAACTCCGACAAATAGTGCATGCATGTACGTCAGGGGCGTGCGAACGACATCCACCTGATAGCGATCTTCAATCAGCGACTGATTCTCATATGGATTCATATTGGCTCCACTCAGCGTTCGCAAACATCACTTTTCCCAACGGTACCCTCGCGAAAGGACCTGCCCGTTCCGCCCGTAGGTCGGCTCATCCCAAACCTTTCGATAGCCCGAGCGTTCCATGCGATGTGCCACCGACCATTCACGAAACTTCAGAGACGATTTTCTCAGGGTTTGCACGGACAACAGAACCAACACACATGCAATCAAACAGCCCGTCGCGAAAACGAACCCGGGCCTGGACTTCACGTCCAATTGCGTTTCAACCTGCTTCGCGGTCACCCCGTAGAGAAACAGCATCGCTGCGATGGCGAAGTAAACAACCGTCGCGATCACCGGATGAACGACCGCAAAGTCAAACGACGCCACCACGATCGGCAAAGCAATCAGCGTGGCGAGACTGAAGCGAAACAAGAGAGGCCTCAACGAGCAGCGACGGGGTCAGGCCTACGCCATCAACTCGGCGAAGGATCTTACCTCCAGTCTATCGGCTGGACGTCGCCCATGTGCGACGCTCACCCCGCCTGCTGACGACGCTCCAATTCCTGCAGCACCGCGATTCGCTGGTCGGCTTGTCGAATGAGGTTTTGAACGACCGCGATGCGGGTATCCAGGTCGCCGGTCAATTCGCGTTGCAAGTCGAACATCGCGACCTGCCAACGCTGGGTCTCAATTGGAGCGTCGCTGAGCGGAAGAGCTGTTTTGATCTCCGAATCCAAACGCCGCTGAGTTTCGCGGCTTTCGCCCCGTTGCTGAATGGCCTTCTTCTTTCGCGAAATCGTCATTCTCGCCAAAACCCAGCCCAACAGCAAAAATCCTGCGACCAACCACAACGTCCCTCGGTCAAACGAGATCGCTTCTAGAGCGTCTTCGGCGAGCAAACGCGGCACTGAAAGTGGGTGGCGGATCATATTGTTCTCATCGTGTGATCGCCGCACTTGCGAACAACGATTCTGCAGATCCCCGCCAGCGTGATTGACGGGTGGGCCCAGTTTTGTCGATCATGGCAGCCATGACGAAAACGCCCCCCGTACAATCGAACGCCGCCGACTCGCAACAGCCCTCTGCTGCGCCGAATCGCCCGCTGACCAAACAATCTCCGATCCAGCTTTGGTACGCCTCGGCGGCCCACGACACACCCGGCAAAATCGAATCATTTTGCATGAGGTGGCTGCCGCAAGAAGAACATCAATCGGCCGCCAAATTCCGAGTCGCCTCAGCACGGCATCAACACGTGATCGGCCGAGGAATGGCTCGTTTCTTAATCGCCGACACGAACACCGCCCCGCATCAGATCCAATTCAGAAACTTGGACCACGGCAAACCGATCGTGGAAACGCCCGAGCAATTGCGTCGGCCGTTCAACATCGCACACACAAAAGGCCTGGTGATCTGCGGAATCGGTGCCGAAGCAGCGGATGAATGGCTGGGCGTCGATGTCGAAGGCCTGGACCGAAAAACCGACCCCGGACTTGCTCAGCGGTACTTCGCTCCGGAAGAAATCGAGCAGCTCGACCGAGTCAAAAACGACGACGCAAAACAAGCTTTGTTCCTGAAAATCTGGACGCTGAAAGAAGCGTTCATCAAAGCGATCGGTACCGGACTGAACACACCGCTGGACCAATTCGCGTTCGTAAACGCGTCGTCCAACTCACCACGCTTGGTCCTGAAAGACGAATCGCTCGCGCAGGGTCGTCACTGGCAAATCCGCAATGTGATCCCTCGGCAAGGTTACATCGCCGCCGTCGCACTTGGCACCAAAACCAGCGACATCGTCCCCAAGATCGAACTCTCCGATTTCCGCAAACGAATGCAAGATTGCTAGCTCCAGCTCGGCGAACAGCCGTGGCATCGGCATCTCGCCTGCGACCAAGACGCAAACTCAGCAGACTTCCACCATGGCTGGAAGCCAATGCGACTTACTTCTAAGCCAGCCTACTTCTCAGCCATCTTGTCTCGAAGCTCTTGGCAGGCTTCCGAAGGAGTGCTGCACATGGTGCAGCGGGACACGCCGTCTTCATCGACCTTGGCATTCAAGCCGCCGCAGGATCCGCTGATCGCTTGCCGGCCAAAGATCACTCCGACCGCCATCGCCAACAACACCGCACCAAACGTGATCCCGGTCATCAACAGCACTGGTGCCATTCGCTGAGCGAACGTTTTCGCCTCGACCTTCTCGGACTTCTTGGCAGCGTCATCCACGACGGACACATCAGCAGGAACATCAACATCGGCGTATTCAGCCAACTCGCCCGTCCCACTGGATACTAAGCGGTCGCTCAATCGCTGCACGATCAACACGCTGAGGTCGTTCTCACGAGCCAAACGCATCGCCTCTTCGCGCCCAACAACATTCAGCGCCGTCGCCCATCCATCGGCAAGCATACAGCTATCTGTGATCACGCTGACTGACGCCAGTCCATTGGTGACGGGGCGTCCGGTCCGTGGATCGATGGTGTGCGAATAACGTTGCTCATCGACCTCGAAGAAGTTTCGATAGTCACCGGAGGTTGCCATCGCCGCATCACGAATCTTGTGAGCAACCATCAATTCTTGACCACCCGCGTCGGGTCGTTGAATCCCAACCTTCCATGATTCACCGGACTTGTCGCCGGTCACACGAACCTCGCCGCCAATTTCGACGAACACATTTTCAGCGTCACGACCAGCCAACAAATCGACGATCCGATCCACGCCATGGCCTTTGGCAATCGAAGACAGGTCAACTCGCAAATCCGCGATGTCCTTCTTCAGTGCCGGCGGATCCAAACGTGCTTCCAAATGCTGATAGCCAACGCTCTTCTGCAACTCGTCCAACTCCGTTTCGCTGGGGACGTCGTTTTTGCGTTCGCCAGCGCCAAAGCTCCATCGATCCACCAACGGTCCCACCGTGACGTCAAACGCCCCATCTGTTTTTTCAGACAGTTCCAACGCGGCGGCGACAACACCAGCGGTGTCGGCACTGACCTCGAACCAATCCGTGGATTCGGATGCATTGAATTGGCTCAACTCAGACGACTTCAAATACGTCGACATTTGATCGTTGACCGAACGCAACTCACGGTCGATCGCCGTTTCGGTCTCCGACGCCCAATCCGGTTGCTCCGGCGGCGAGTGGACTTTGACCATGTAGGTCGTGCCCATCGTTGCACCGCGAAAGGTCAACGGATCGGCGGCATAGCTCCCCGAAATCCCAAGCGAAGTCGCGAGGAACCCAAACGCGAGGACCGCGACGAACCGGGAAAGTTTTCTCATCGAAAGATTCGCATTGGGTTGGAGACTGAGTCCTGAGCGAAGAATCCGTTCGGCCCGTGTTCGTCGTCGCGGAGCGGAATGAGCTGATTGGAATGGCACCGGACGGCTTGCGCCCTTCCGCTCACATGTTCATCGGGTCCAGGCGTGCCGCAAATCAACCTCATTAGCCGCAGGGCATTAGCCCCGGTTCCGCGGGTGAGTCGTGAACCGGGGCCTACGCCCAAACGGCTCCTCGGTTCACTCAACTGCTTCTACCTATCTGTTCCCTGATCAGCCGCCGAAGTCATCGTAGGCGATGTTTTCTGGTTCCACGCCCAAGTCATCCAGCATGCGGAACACAGCTGCGTTCATCATCGGTGGACCACAGATGTAGTACTCGATGTCTTCCGGTGCGGGGTGCTTGCTGAGGTAGTTGTCCAGCAAGACTTGGTGAATGAATCCAACGTAGCCGTCCCAGTTGTCTTCCGGTTGTGGCTCGGACAACGCGATGTTGAACTTGAAGTTCGGGAAGTCCTTTTCGATCTCACGGAAATGTTCGATGTAGAACAATTCGCGAAGACTACGACCACCGTACCAGTAGCTGACCTTGCGGTCCGTCTTTTGACGTTTGAACAACTCGAAGATGTGACTTCGCAGAGGTGCCATCCCGGCACCACCACCGATGTAAACCATTTCAGCGTCGCTGTCCTTGATGAAGAATTCACCGTAAGGACCGCTGATCGTGGCTTTGTCACCAGGTTTGAGCGAGAAGATGTAACTGCTCATCTTCCCCGGAGGAGTCCCTTCGGGAGCACGTGGCGGTGGCGACGCGACCCGGATGTTGAGCATGATGATGCCCTTCTCACCGGGGTAGTTGGCCATCGAATACGCACGCACAACGGGCTCTTCCACCTTCGACACGTAACGCCAAATGTTGTACTGGTCCCAATCGGGGTGATACTCTTCGGCGATGTCGAAATCTTTGTAGTGAATTTCGTGAGGCGGGCATTCGATTTGAATATAGCCACCCGCACGGAAATCGACTTCTGCACCTTCAGGCAACTGAAGGACGAATTCTTTGATGAACGTGGCAACGTTGTCGTTGCTTTTGACCGTGCATTCCCATTTCTGGGTGTCGAACGCTTCCGGTGGAACTTCCACGACCATGTCGGTTTTCACCGCGACTTGGCATGACAATCGTTCACCCTCGGCAGCTTCCTTTTTGTTGATGTGACCAGCTTCGGTCGCCAACAAATCTCCACCACCTTCAGCAACCTTGACCTTGCACTGGGCACAGGTACCACCGCCGCCGCAAGCACTGCTCACAAAGATGCCCGCATCGGCGAGAGCACCGAGCAGCTTTCCGCCAGCGGGGACGGAAATCTCTTTTTGGCCGTTGATCATGATTTTGACGGGGCCGGACGCAACCAATTGGCTCTTGGCAGCCAAAATCAGCAACACCAACGCGATCACCACGACGGTGAACATGACGACGCCAAGAATGACGACCGTGCTGGCCGAGGCCGCAATCATCAGTGGAAGGGAAAGCATTTTAAATCAAAAGTTGAGGGGTGCACGCGAGGCGATTCAGCCTGACAGTCAAAACTCACGTCAGCCGTGGGGGCTGACAAACTCACTGCTGCCAGCCAAGCGGCTGACGCACGTTTTTGCGACGGATCGGATCCGTTACAGCTGGATGCCACTGAACGACATGAATGCCAATGACATCAAACCAACCGTGATAAACGTGATTCCCAAACCGCGAAGTGGCGGAGGAACGTCGCTGTACTTCAATTTTTCGCGAATACCGGCCAAAGCCATGATCGCCAGAGCCCAACCGACACCGCATCCGAATCCGAAGACGACCGATTCGCCAAACGGATACTCGCGTTGTTCCATGAACAGCGACGCACCAAGGATGGCACAGTTCACAGTGATCAGGGGAAGGAAGATCCCCAGGGCGTTGTAAAGGCTAGGCATGAATCGATCGAGGAACATTTCCAAGATCTGAACCATGGCGGCGATCACACCGATGTAACTGATGAACCCGAGGAAGGTCAGGTCGACCTCCGCGAAGTTGTACGTGTCGGTACTGATCAAGTAATCATTGACCCAGGTCAACGCACCCTTCTTCAGCAGCAGGCTGTAGATCAGTTGGTTGGCAGGCACGGTGATGGTTTCAATCGCGATGACCGCGATGCCCAAACCGATTGCCGTTTTGACGTTTTTACTGACGGCCAAGAACGTGCACATTCCCAGGAAGAATGCGAGTGCAAGGTTCTCGACGAAAACCGCCTTCAAAAAGACGCTGAGGTATTGTTCGACCATGACTTAGGCCTCTTCGATTTGTTCGGGTTTGTTCAAACGAATGACCCAAATCATGAACCCGATGATGAAGAACGCACTGGGCGGCAACAGCATCAAGTTGTTCGGGTTGTACCAGCCGCCGTTGCGGTCCAGTTGAAAGAGCTCGAAGCCCAACAGCGAACCGCTGCCGAACAATTCGCGGAAGAATGCGACGACGATCAGGACCAATCCGTATCCCAGTCCGTTTCCGATTCCGTCAAGGAAGCTGATCCACACACCATTCTTCATGGCGAAACCTTCCGCACGTCCCATGACGATGCAGTTAGTAATGATCAGACCAACAAAGACCGAGAGTTGTTTGCTGATGTCGTACATGTACGCCTTCAGCACTTGGTCAACGACAATCACCAGCGACGCGATCACGGTCATTTGAACGATGATCCGGATGCTGCCGGGAATGTAGTGACGAATGGACGAGACCGCGGCGTTCGAGCATCCCGTCACCGCGATCACCGCGAGTGACATAACGATCGAGACCTGGATACTGGTCGTCACAGCCAGAGCACTACAAATGCCTAGGATCTGCAACGCGATTGGGTTGTTGTCGATGACAGGTCCGAACAGGACCTTGCCGACTTTGGGGGCAGCCATGGTTTACTCTCCCACCGGTTCTTTGGGACCGACGTTGTCGATGTCGTATTGCTCGACACCGCTTTCGACGGAGGATTCAGGTTGATCGGCTTCCGCGGATGCGTCACCGGTAAGTCGTTGCTTCACGTTGTCCAGGAATGGACCATATCCATTTGGACCGGCCCAGTAACGAACCAGGTTGGTCACGCCGCGACAAGTGATCGTGGCACCGGACAACCCATCAACAGCAAAGTCGTCGCCATCGGGGGCAGGTCCTTTTGCGACACGAGCGGCAGGATTGCCATCAGAGTCATATAGCTTGTTGCCGACCCACTGGGCCTTCCACTTCGTGTTGTCCACTTCGCCACCCAGTCCGGGTGTTTCAGCGTGCTCGTAAAATGTTAGACCAGCAATCGTTTCAAGATCGTTCTTCAATGCCATGTAGCCATACAGCGTTGACCAAAGGCCCTTGCCATAAACTGGCAATACGACCATCTCGATCTTCTCGCTACCTGGTTTCTTCACGTAGTAAACGCGAGCGACCTTTTCACGACGAGGCACACCGATGTCGAATTGAGGATCGGTGATCTCGATACTGTCTTCGTCCTTCTTGGCTGCTTCACGAGGCTCATATTTTTCTGGATCCAGATCAGCATTCACCTCTCCAGTTTCCAAGTCGACGAGCTCGGGACTGACCCAGGCCCACAACGCTTCGATCTGTTCCTTGTCCAGCTCAGCCGCTGGCTTCCCGAATTCGCCCAGCGACAAACCAGCAGCATCCAAAATGTTGCGTTGGCGGTCGAGAACTTTGTTTTCTTCTTGCATCGGTCGCAGTGCCACCGCGGCGGCACTAACGGCGAACGAGCAGACCACGCACAGAATTGTCGCGGTCACGATCGTTTTCATAGTCGAATCAGGCTGTGACATAACGTGCGGCCCTCCGGCGGATATTGAGTTGGACGACGCCCCAATCGATCAACGGTGCGAACACGTTGCCGAACAAGATCGCCAGCATGATGCCTTCTGGGAAAGCAGGGTTGATGACACGGATAAGGACAGTCATGAAACCGATTAAGATTCCATACACCCATTTGCCCATTTCGGTCATCGAGGCACTGACCGGGTCGGTTGCCATGAACACCAGACCAAAGGCGAGCCCGCCGATGACCAGATGCCAATAAAACGGCACAGCAAACATGGCGTTTGTTTCACTGCCGGCGAAATTCAGCAACAACGCGGTCGCGGTCACACCAGCGATTACGCCGGCCATGATTCGCCACGATCCAATGCCGGTGGCGATCAAGATCAAAGCACCGACCAAGCAAAGCAATGCACTGGTTTCGCCAACGCAACCTTGAATCGTTCCGATGAAGGCACTCATCCAGGTGATTGGTTCTTCCGCACCCCAGACATACTGAACCGCACCGAGCGATCCGACGGCGTCTTCGCTGGCGTTGGCCATTTGCCCCAGTGCGGTTGCACCGGAGAAACCATCGACAGCGGTCCAGACTTTGTCACCGCTAATTTGACCAGCGTATGCGAAGTACAGGAACGCTCGCGATGTCAAAGCGACGTTGAGGAAGTTACGCCCCGTACCACCAAAGACTTCCTTGGCGACGATCACCCCAAACGCGATGCCCACGGCGACCTGCCAGAGCGGAATGGAGGCGGGCAAGGTGAGCGGGAAGAGCAATCCGGTGACCAGGAACCCTTCGTTGATCTCGTGCCCTCGCAGGACACTGAAGACCAATTCGATGTGCCCCCCGACGAACATACAAACGACGTAGATGGGGATAAAAAAGATCGCCCCATACATGAAGTTGTCAACGTGGTTGGCTGGGTCGTGCCCGAAACCAATGGCGGTATGAACGGTGTGGTGCCAATCGTAATCGACGTCGACGTTGGCTTCGGTCATCTTTTGGATGGCCGAGTTGGCTTGGTACCCCGTGTTCCACATGCCGAACAACGTGACCGGAATCAACGCGAAGACGACCGTGATCATCATGCGCTTCAGGTCAATGTTGTCGCGCACGTGCGTGCGTCCGTGAGCCGTCTCGCCTGGCGTGAACAAGAACGTGTCGAGAGCTTCGTACATTGGGTACGCTTTCTCGAGCAGTCCGCCTTTGGCAAAGAACGGGTGGACGCTGTCAAATGCGTCACGTAATGCTTTCATATTCCTTAACCTTCACGCTCAATGGTTGTCAGGTTTTCTCGGATCAAGGATCCATATTCGTATTTACCGGGGCACACGAACGTGCACAGGGCTAAGTCTTCTTCTTCCAGCTCCAGCACGCCGAGCTGCTGAGCCGAATCGGTGTCGCGAACAATCAAAGCTCGCAACAATTGTGTTGCCAAAATGTCCATGGGCATCACCTTTTCGTAGGTGCCCAGTGGAACCATCGCTCGTTCACTGCCGCCGGTCGACGAAGTGAAATCGAACTTGCGATCCGGTGTCATCGCCGATGCAAAAATGCGGCTGACGGAGAACTTGTCGAAGCCCGGTTTTTGCCAACCCAAGAATTCGCGGTGGTCGCCTTCTTCGATGACCGACACTTGATTGTCGTAGCGTCCCAGGAACTGATGTGGGGCCGTCGCGATGTGTCCGTTGAGAACCGAACCGGAGATCACACGCAACTTGACCGAGGTATCGACTTCGCCGTCAACCAACTCTTCAATGCATGCACCAAGACGAGTTTCGATCAGACGAGGCTGGTTGACCTTTGGCCCAGCCAACGAGATCACTCGTCGAGTGTCGAGTTGACCAGTCTGCAGAAATGAACCGATGGCGATCACGTCTTGGTAACCGATGTACCAAACTGTTTTGTTGAGACTGACGGGATCCAAGTGGTGGATGTGCGTTCCAGGCAATCCGGCAGGGTGAGGCCCGGCGAAAGATGCCGACTGAACACCCGCGACGTCGCCGCCAGGAATCGATGCCTTTTCGGCTTGGCAAAGATGAACGGCACCTTCGGTCAAACGCGTCAACGCTTGAAGACCGATCACAAACTGATCTTTGCGATCCGCCAAAACCACGGCGGGATCGGCCGCCAAAGGATTGGTATCAATCGCGGTGACAAAGATCGAATGAGGAGCCGATTCAATCGTCGGCACCTTGCCGTACGGTCGAGTCCGAAACGCGGACCAAAGCCCGATTTGAACCAATCCATCGACCAACTTTTCGCGAGCGATCGAGATTGGATCGGATCCAGCGATGCCATCGATCGTGGTTGTCTCGGTCGAATCATTGTCGACGTCGATCACAATCGCTTCGAACTTGCGTTTGGCACCGCGAACGACATCGGCGACCGTGCCGGATGCGGGAGCCGTGTAGATCACGCCGGGTGTTTTCTTGTCTTCGAAAACTGGTTGTCCCAAGACGACTCGGTCGCCGGGAGAGACCAACATCGTAGGCTTCATCCCAATGTAGTCGTCGCCCAACAGAGCCACTTGGCGAATCGCCGGGCCAGCTTCCATGTGCTGTTCGGGGCATCCCGTGATGGGCAGATCGAGACCCTTTTTGATGCGGGTCACGCTTTGAGTCGTTGCCATGAATGGGCACTTTGTGAAATTTGTAACAAAGTCGGTTCGAGCCAAAGCCCGCAGCGTTTTACCGAAAGAAAAGACCGGAAAAAATGTCGCGGGCCAAGCAAGTGGACACTATTGCATAGCGTCAGAAGATTGACAACGGCAGATCATCGACGTTCGTGGACGGAAATCTGCCACCTGGTTCGACCGCGTCCGCCCCAGTAATTGGGGCAGACTTTAAGGGCCGGCGGGGCGCAAAATCGGTCGAAAGAAACGACTCAGTCGAGCTTCACTTCGACCGGTTCGCTACCCACTTTCGCAGCTTCAGCGACGACCGTCTCAGGTGCGTCCTTCCCAGCTTTCACGACGAACGTTTTTCCCTTCGGAGCCCCTGGCGTGAACTTCGCTCCCGCTACACGGACTGTATAGAGAACCTCATTGGTCGATGCGTCGACCAGTTGGACCACGGGATCTTCCACGTCGAAGGTCATCTCGCCGAGCGTTCCCCACGAAGGCGGGCTGTAGTTGTCGAACTGCGAAATCGTCAGCGGCCAACCGGGATATTGCTTGGCCGAAGGATCGGTCACATCCACATTTCGCGGCCAACACTCCATCGTGATATCGCGGGTCTTGGTGTTCAGCCGAACAATGCCAAATCCAGCGGCTCGCGTGTTCAACAAATTGCCCGCAGGTTTCTTCTCTGGATTGGCCGCGGCGTAGTTGGTGACTTTGTTGGCGAAGCCATCCAGCGAGTCGCCGGTGTACTCAGGAGCCCCCGGCTCACGATTTTCACCTGGCTCAACTGGTTCCCACCAACGCAGATACAAGTTGGCGATCGAAGGCACGCAGAACGACCAAATCGAATCGCGGTATTCATCGATCCCGTGATGAAAGATGGTCGCCAAGTGTTGGTCACCGGCGTAGTGAAACGCGAAGGCCTTTCGCAGTGCGGCGAGAGCACGGTTGCGTCCAGCTTGAGGCCAGCCGTTGGAATCCATGTCCGCGTGTAAACGACCGTTCGCCGCCCCGTGAATGTGGGCTCCACCGCAGAAGATCGTTTGTGACAAAGCGACCTTCATGTCGGCATCGCTCCAATCCTTCGCCCAGTCTTCGATGAAGTCCAATTGCCGCTCACCCAACAGAACCGCGCCTTCAACATCAACACTGGCGGGATCGTATTCCGGATTGCGGATGTGATCAGGACGAGGCCCCTGCTTTGGCACGCGACCAGCCGGCCCGGTCTTGAACTTGCGGTCTTCTAGAATTGCAAAGTCGATGTTTCCCCAATTGAGATTGGTGAAGTAGACACCGATGCCTTGTCCGATTTTGTGCGGGTCCACTGGATCAGGCAGATGGCTGGTTTGGGCTCGCTCGACTTCTTGAACGTAAACGCCGGGTTGCGAATACCCGCCATCAGCCGCACCGCTGAGCGTCGAGATCTTTCCGCTTTCGCCCCACAGGTTGGGCTGGCCAACATCGTGATCGTCGGGCAAGCAAACCGTCGGGCGATCCTTGATGATGTCGCCGAAGTCCCGACCAAATTTCAACCATGCCGCATAGTGACGATTGTGGTCGTAGACTTGGTCCCCCGAAAAGAACAACACATCTGCGTCGACCTTATTCACGTTGTCGATCAAGTCCTGACGCGAAATGTCGCCGCCGTGAGCGGGCTGGATCGAGTTGCCGGTGAATCCAGCAACGACAATCTCATCTTTGTCGATTGGATTCTTGCGAATCGTGCCTTCGTAGAACGCTTCGGTACCGTGCGCGACGCGATACTGGACGGTCTTGGAATCGTCCCAGTTTTCGACTCGGAATGGCGCTGTCCATCCCGCTTCGATCACGTTCGCCTTGGCGACCTCGGTCCACTGACCATCCTTTTCGATTTCCAGTCGAGCTACCTTGGGATCACCGCCTGAAAGCGGATAAAGCTGCGCGGTCAGCTTCAACGTTTTGTCATGAACCGTGTACAGAGCAAAGCAAATGACGTCCTTTTTCGCGACGTTGGGAATGCTCAAATCCGCTCGCCGACGCCTTCCGGGTTGAGCGGACACAGATTCGGCAGTGACGAGCAGTGCCAAACAGCACAACGCCAAACGTTTCAATAACTTCATGACGGTTCCTAAAGGGGCAACAAGTTGTTTTTCATGAGGTGAATTCGATCACCAACGCCGCGTGATCAGCGGGTATCGTGGCGGGTTGTTTCGCTGGCTTTGTCGCTTCAGACGGCACGGCGGACTTTTGCCGACACCACAGAACGAACAGATACAGAGGAATCAGAAAGTGCGGCGCACGCAACACCGCCTCGTGGAGGAATTGGTCCGCGCCCCAGTAGTTTAGACTCATCGACATGCCAGCGACGGGCCGAGCCGCGGCGGTGAAGAATCCCCACAGTGTCGCGTATCCGGCCGCCCAAATCCTGATCGCCGGAACAAAGATCGCCAAACAAACCGCGAAATCCAGTACGCCGGCGGCTCGCAACAGAGTGTTCGCGGTCTCGTATTCGACGCCCAGCGAAACCGAAATCATTCCGTAGAAGATCGAAGGGGTTGGCCACCATCCGATCGCATAACAACCATGACCAGCAAACGTCATGATCATCGCAACCATCGCCGCGATCATGGTCACTCGATGACGAGCACCAAACCTCAAAGCCAACACCAACAATAGCGGTGCGAGGATTTGACCGCCGTGCTCCACCAACATCGGCAACTGCCGCTGGGCACCAACGTATTTCGCATAACTCAAAACGGTCAACAATCCGCAACCGCCGATCAAGGCAATCATTTGGAATTTGGACTGACGCCGAACGGTCAGAGTCAAAATGGTGCAACCAACATACAACCATGTGATTCGCGACAACCACGTTTGCAGCCAACCATCGTCGGCTCCGGTACCCACAAACTCGTCCCAGCTCACACCCAACGATTCGGCAAAGTCATAGGTTGCGTCCTGCCAAAGCAAAACGCCGTAGGGAGCTTCCCAGTAGTAGTGCACCCAGGTCCAACCAGCGAAACACAGGCACGCCGCCAAGCGAAGGATCATCACCAACCCAAAGTCATTCGCGGCCCCCTCGGCGGCGTCTTCGCTTGCCCCGCGCTGAGCGGAACGGCGTTCTTCTTCAGCTGCAGTTTTAGGTGGGCTGTTTTTCATCGGCGAGTTGCCAAGAAAGGCTGTTCAGGCGGGCATTGCTGAATCGCTTCGCGAAATCAACGAGGAGGGACACACAGTGTAACCCGTCCTCCGCAGCCTGCCAAAACCATGACCCAAACGAGCCCAGGGGAATGCAAACGCCGGCGGCTATCCCAGCGTCATCGTCTCAATGCGTTCTTGTGCCGGTGGTGGAGATTGCGATTCTTTGGCCGCGCGTCGTTCGTCTTGGGTTGTCACCCGTCGCACGACCCACCAAAGGAACAGTGTCATCGCCAGAATGGAAACGATTGCAAACGCTCCTTCGAACAGCAACGAACGACGAAGCTCCGCCACCGGCCCAAGCACTTCCGACAACCGATACTGAACCAACACGAGCAAATCGGTCTGCTCGACCGAAGGAATGGGCAACTGCCCACCAGACACAACTTCTTCACCATGATCTTCAGCAACGTCCGCAGCGCCGGCCGCGGTGGTTGGCCTTGGCAAGGTGACCGGTTCCATCGCTGCGATCCACTCGCCACCAAAACCGTTGCCCTCCGAAGCGACTGCCATTGGGTCGCGATAGCCCACATCGCCGCCTTCGAGCAAACGGTCCATCGTCGCACCATCGACCTGATAGCTCTTGTCCGAAACCGTTTGCCCTTCTTCTCGCAATTGATCCATCAGTGGATGCTGCAACACGGTTCCACGAAGATCGCCTTCGCGTGCCTCCACCAACACCGCCACCTGACTGGGATTGGCCGTGTCCGACTCATCTCCAGAACGCGAACGCTGCAATAATTGGAAATCGCCAAGGTTGATCGTCGCCACAAACACCGCATCAGGATCGCGGTCAGGTGTCTCGCGACGACCGCTGACGATGACGCCGCTTTCTTCCAACCAAAGCGGAGTGCTGATCGCGACCTTCCACATCTTTGTCGCCGTACTTTGAAACGCCGAACTCAAGTGAGTGTGGCGAAGCGGCGACACCGAATCCATCGGAATCGTTGACGGGTAATCGTCTTTGCGTCCGGTGAAATAAGTCCGGTAAGCAAAGTTTCGGCCGACGCTGTTTTGTGCTCGCGGGACTGATTTCCCGTAAACGATCGTCATGATTGTTCCCGCCCCATCCGTCACAAACATCGTCGCCAATCGCTGACGAGGCTTGCCCGGTTCGGACGGTTGCCGGTACTGCGCCAATCGCTCGGACAAGTATTCATCCAGCCGCAACTGCGCCGGATGCTCCAACAGAATGTCCCGAGCCGCGAGTGCGTCTTCGCGAACGAGCGCATCGACCGGCGTTGCAGATGACGCGATGCGATCCAACACCGGCTTGGACGTTTCTCCTTGGATCAAATCGGCCAGCAACGTCTCAAACGTTTCCCGCTGAGCCTCCTCGTGAACCAAGTCAAAGTAGCGTTGAATTTCGGTTTCCAACGTTTGAGCGGCCAACCGTGCCGCGAATTGGTTGCTTCCAAACGCTTCGGTTCGCAACTCTCGCGTTGCTGTCCGCGTCGCCAAATCAATGCTACGCGCACCAAAGAAACAGGTGGCCAACAACAGCAACAACGGGCCGACGATTCCCAGCAACATCAACGGTCGTCGCGATCGCGCTTTGTCTCGGACGGTCAAATCATCCAAGATCTGTTGAACGTTGCTGTAGCGAGATTCGGGATCAACTTCCAAACAACGCTGCATGATCTTTCGCAGCGATCGATCAACGTCACGCCGCGACAATTGCTCAACTGCCGGCGGCGCCAATGCGATCGCCTCGCGATACCGAGCCAACCGGCCGGGCAACGATCCCGCCGTATCCAATTGCGACAACAACGCCTGATCGCGATGCGGTGCCGACCCAGCCAACATTCGAAACAAGATCGCTCCCGCCGCGTAAACGTCCCAACGCGCATCAGGTGACGATTGGAAATCGGCCTGCTCGGGAGCCATGTAGAACAGCGTTCCCATCGCGGGCGTCTGATCGTGCGACATTCGGCTTTGGCCAAAGTCAGCCAAACGTGGCTCGTTGTCCGCGGCCAAGAGAATGTTGGCGGGCTTGATGTCGCAGTGCAGCACACCTTTGCCGTGACAATGGTTCAAGCCAATCAAGATTTTGCGGAACAAGTCGACCGCTTCGGCAACCGGCAACCGTCCACGGCGGACCAGCATGTCCTCCAGCGAACCACCTTCGATCAGTTCCATCACGTAGTAAGGCGGATCGGCGTCCCAGCCCACCTCAAGCACTTGCACCACGTGTCGGTCGGCTGACAACTGAACCAAGTTCTTGACTTCGCGAGACAGCAAAGACCAGTTCACACCACCACGGTGCAAATAGAACTTCACCGCCACACCGCGGCCGGTGTTGATGTCACGACCGACCCAAACCTGCCCAAACGCACCCGATCCGAGAAAACGTTGCAGCCGAACGCCGGGAACTTCCGCGGGCGGCATCGTCGCCCCCAACGACAAACGGCGCGCGGCCGCCTGACCACCGATCGTTTGCGACTCGGTCATCGGCTCCCTCGAAGCTTCGGGCTGACGAGGCGGTTCCGAATCGGGAGACGGTGGCGGCATGTTCACCCGTTTGTGACCTGAGAAGAAGTACGATTTTTCGCGGCGTCGATCAGCTTTTCTAGACCGGCTCGCAGCGGCGTGAGTTCGCGGCCCAGAATCTTTTTCATCTTAGTGATATCGGGACAACGTCGTGTCATGTCGCCTTCGGGCAGCGGTGGCAAATGCACCACTTTGGACGAACTGCCCGTCATTTCAATCACGGTTTCCGCCAGAGACTTAATCGTCATTTCAATGTCGCTGCCAATGTTGATCGTTTCGCAGGCCCAACTCGGGTCGTCCAACACTCGAGTCGTTGTGTCGAGGTTATCGTCGACAAAGCAAAACGTTCGTGTTTGCATTCCGTCGCCATAGACCGGAATGTCTTCTCCCGCCAGCGCCGCGGCGATGAACTTTGGCACAACGAAGTCGGTGGTCTGCTTTGGCCCGTACGTATTGAAGAAACGGAAGACGTTGAACTGCAATCCAAACTCTTGGTGATACGACCGAAAGTAAGACTCGCCCAAGTTCTTGATGATCGCATAAGGCAATCGCGAATTCAGTGGCGTGGTTTGTTCATGCTGAGGCATTTCCACCGGTTCGCCATACACCTCGCTGCTGCTGGCGTAAAAAACACGACCGACGCCGGTGTTCTTCGAAAGCGACAACACGTTTCGGATTCCGTCGATGTCTTCCAACACCGCGACGGGGTTTGCTAGCGTTCGCTGGACGCCGACCAGCGCCGCGTAGTGAAACACCGCATCAAACCGAGTCGCCGTCATGATCGGCGACAAATCCTCCATCCGGTTCACGTCGGCTTTGATGAACCGAACGTTCTCGGCCGACGCGGGTGGCAATTTTGATCGATCGCCCGTGACTAGGTTGTCCACCACGACGACTTCGTTGTCAGGCGACTCGGCCAAACGGCACGCCAGCGATCCGCCCACGTTGCCGGCACCGCCGGTGATCAATATTTTTCGTTGCGACTGCGTCATGTTGCTGATCAAAGAGAAGAGAAACTCACCCGACAATCATAGCTTTTCGATGCCCCGCTCGCGACGCGTGACCAACGGGAGCCTCAGAGTAGAACAATTGTCTCCATTGTTCCGTCAGGCCAGTTTCCAACACCAAGCCATCCCCTTCGCCAACTTCACACGCGATCGCGTCAGGCTGCTCGGTAGCCGGAAGCGTTGCGAGCGGCAACCGCGGCTAACGCCGATCGGCTCACACAGGCGGAACCGTCACCCCAGATCTCACGCCCCGTACGATGGACTTCCAAGTCCGTCGACCCACCAGAGTAGAACAGTTGTCGCAATTGTTCCGCCGGGCCAGTCTCCAACTCCTAATCATTCCCTCTTTCAAACTCTTCTGCGATCGCGTCAGGCTGCTCGATGATTTCACCCCGACACGCAAACAGTTGAGGACAACTGTTCTACTCTGGCTCAGACCTAAAAGGTCAAGCCAAACGATGCAATCTTCGCGTCACCCACTCGAAAGTCAGCACGGATGCGATCAGCCACATCAGCACCGCATTCCGCCGCAGCGTGAACGCTGAATCCGGAGTGCCGGCCAGCAATGTGACCTGAGACTGCGGAACGATTGCTTCGGCCAATGTCGCTTTCACCTCGCTCATCGAAGTCGACTCGTCAACGGGAACGTATTCACCGCGAGTCGTCGAAGCCAAGTTCGACAATTCATCGTCGGCTCGACGAGGCCGTTCGAGTTCGCTGGTCGGCAATCGAACTTGCACACTTTGGCGAAGCAACTGTTCGTCGAGTGCGTCACCCACCGCGAGTTGAATTTCATAGCCACCGCTTTTGGTGACAACAAAGTTGCCCGTGTAAGTTCCACCGCGAGGTGAGTCGGCGGCTGGAGTGAGCTTGAGGTCTTTGATTTTCCCATCTGGTGCCAACAATTTAGCGGTCACCGATGGCTCCGTCAGCGGTTGAAATTGGTCGTCGACCAAGACAGCCCGCAGCGCAATGTTCTGCCCAACCATGGCTCGGTCCGAATCGACCAACAGCACACCTCGGTTGCTGTCTCGCAAAAGTCGACCTTCGCTGACCCAACGAATCAATTTGGTGTAATAACTGTCGAAGTATCGATCGCCACCAGCACGCAATCGCCACACTTCGCCACTGCCTTGAAAGAAGACTCGTCCGGCGCCGTAGAACTGACTGGCCATGAAGATTGGCAGACTGCCGCTGACTTCCGTCGTCGGGTCAGAGAAATACGCGTAGACCTTCGCACCGGGCTTCGCACTTTTGACTCCGACATAATCGTAGAAGCCACCAAATTCTTGCCAGACTTCAAAGCTCTCTTCGGGTGAATCACCCACCCAAAGAAACTCTGCTTGCGAGGCTTCCGGCGTGAACTTCAATGGCCATGCTTCCGATCCACCCTGGCGTCCACCGCCAAGCAATGGACCTCTTGTTGCCAGATTCACTGGAAAGAACGCAGCGATCTGACTGGATCGCGGATCGGCACGATCGCCCGAAATCTTGGGATGGAAAACCGGACCAGCCACCAGCACCAAACCGCCGGCTTGCTGAGTCATGAAGCGATCCATCAAGTCAAGCGACGCGGAATCGATCGCTGACCAATCAGGATCGAACATCACCACCGCGTCGTATTCAAACAACTCTTCCGCAGTTTCTGGGAACCGAGCCAGCAGCTCGTCCGCGTCTTGGCTCATTCCCTGCATGCCGGTCTGCAGCCACACGTCAAGCTGCACCGATTCGTCACGGTAAAACAAGTTTCGGACAAACCGATACTCACGGGTCGGTCCACCGGCGATCGCCAAGACCCGCAGCTTTCGAGCAACCACTTCGTAGCGAGCCGTTTGCATGTTGTCAGTCGCGTTGCGATCTTCCACCGGAGCCACCACGCGAACGGCCAGGCGTCGGCGTCCGACCGTCTGCGGCTCGACTTCAAACCGAATATCGGTAAGCGTCGCATCTGGTTCCAACTTCACTCGCTGAGTGTCCAAAACCACGCCGCCGGGCAAACTGGTCGCCGCTTCCGACGAATTGCCATCCACGTCGGTCGCCGATCCATCATCGCCAGTGTCCAAGGCATCGACCAATTCGACATCCACTTCCAATGGCGACGTGCCGGTCGCCTGCAACACGGACGCAACGACAAATTTGTCGCCGGGGTAAACACGGCGTGGGACTTCCAAATCAACCACACGGATGTTGGTCGGTGGCTGGCTGCTACCCAAACCAACGGGATAAACCGCCACTTCACCGCGGCGAGCCAACGCCAATGCAGACGACAGCGTCGCACCACCATTGTTCTGGCCATCAGTGATTACGATCACGCCCGCCAGTGTCGTCGGATCGTGGTCGACCAAAACCGATCGCAACGCATCACCAATCCGGCTTTGAGCACCACCTGCAACGATGACTTCGTCCCAATCAACCGCCTTCATCGTCGGCGAATCCGATTCGTCATCTTCTTCAGTGTCACCTTCGTTTGAATTCGATTCCGTCTCTTCCGACTCTGATTCAGTGGCGACTTCCCAACCAAAAAGCTGAGCGAGTGAACGGTCCGTGTGCACGGCATAAACACCGCCAATCGAAACGATGCCGATGACCAGCGTGATCGCGGCGGCCAACAACGACCAACCGATCGCGGAGGCCGAGCCAGGCGTTTCGGCACTGGCTGCCTTGGTCAATCGTCTGCCCGATTTTTTGGCTTGTCCGACTCCAAAGACTCCCAGCGCGAAAGCAACCAAAGACGCAATCGCGAAGACGACCAAACAAAACCCGCCGAACAAAACAAACGGGCTCATTGGTTCGGCAAAGGCTTCTTCGTTCAACGACTGTTCGCTAGCCGATGTGTCCTCTTGATCGAATTTGGTTTGCACCAACCGAGGCTCGGTCGCCTGATCGAACAGATAAACACTCGTCCGATGTTCTTTCGCTAAGGATTCCACCAGCTCCGAATCAGCCACCAACTCTCGTGCCCGCTCGACTCGCGAAGGAGCCTCAATCGAATCACCGGATGGCAGCGACATACTTTGACTGGTGTCGACCATCACGATGACTTCGCTCGGCCGCGTCACCCGCCGCTCGGTACGCCGAACCAAATCAAAGAACAAAAACACGAGTGCCGTGACCGCAACCAGCCGCAACCCGATCAGCGTCCATCGCACCGGACGTCGAAGTTCACCAACATCTCGCTTGTAATAAAAAATGCATGCCGAGTAGGCGACCGCCAAACCCAATACCACGGCGGCCCAAACCCACCATCCGTCCAGGCTGGTCGCTCTTGCGAATTCGTAGACAACTTGTTCTGAAGGGTTCATCGCGATGCTCCCGCCGTGGATGAATTCGCACTGGACGCTGCGTCGCCCGATCCAATTTCGTCATGAGTGGAAGCTCCGACCGTCCGCTTTCGCGAACGCCCCCGCGGTGCCGGACGAGGCAACTCCGACGCGGAACTGGTTCGCCGTCCGCGACTCCTTCGACTTCCGATGGCTCCATCACTCGTTGGCCGAACGTGATACGAAGCCCATGCCGCCAGAGCTTGCTCGATTGCCAACATCAAGACCAACAGCATCAGCAATATCAATAGGAATGTTGACATCCCGCCACCAACACCCGAAGCACCCCAATCGCCCGGCGACAGAAACTCAACCTCCAACGGCAGCAAGTCTCGAATCACTTCGGCACTGGTGACTCGAGCCAGATCCGACTCGCCGACGTTTAGAACAGACGCCACGGGCATCACGCTGGTTTGCCCGTCCGTCCCGGTCCGCTGCCACTCAATCGTGCCGGGCATCAACAACTCATCCAACCCAGCTTGGTCCGCGACGATCAATTCGCGAGGTGACACCGCGATCGTCGATTCGCTGGATTCGGCTTCCAACTCGATTTCCAACCGTGGCGGTTCGTTCGCGGACGGCAACAACACAACCGTCGGCAGATAGTTTTCACTCGGCACATCAATCTCAGCTACCGAATCGACCATTCGACTGGTCGGTGGAGCCGAGCCGCTGAACAACATCGCGTTGCTTTGCAGCAAGAACACCACAAACGTCGGGTCGCCCGGCCAGTTGTTCCAATTGCCATCCAATCCCGTCGTGACCGTCACCACTCGGCCCCGGCCCATCCCATGCAGTGTTGCGACTGGGGTTTCGTCAGCTCGCGCCAACAACGTTTGAACGTTTGATTGAGCGAGCTCGACTTCCGCTTCGTCACCAGTCAATTCTTCGCGAAGTTCTTCGGCGGGCGAAACCGCGGGCACCCATTGCCGACGAATGCTGACCAATCCAAAGATGCCGTTGCCGGCCGAAGCAATCGGGCCCAACAAATCAGCGTTCTTACCAAGCACCAACTTTGGCGACTCTTCAGACTCACCACCGAGATTCACTGTTGGGGCGATATCAAACGGCAAAAGCCCACCGGCTTTGCCGCCGACCAGATTGTTGTAGTTGTCCGCATCGACGTCGTCGCCAAGGAACCACGCCAATCCACCACCATCGCTCACGTATTGCGTCAGTGCATCGACCGCCCGTTTCGATAGCTCAGGAACATCGATCAAATAGACCGCTCGATAGCGAGACAATTGCTCCGTTGTCACATCACGCAACATCGTAACAGGCTGAACTTCGGGAATCGCACCGATCCGAACTTGGCTGCCGGGATCCAAAACCGACGCGACGTGGTAGGCACCAATTTCGTCCGAGTCACCACCGTCAATCACCAAAACTCGCTGAGCATCGACCAACGGAATCGTGCAAACTCTTGAGTTATCAATCTCCAACGCATCGGTTGGTAAGTCGACTTTGACAACATGCGTTCCAACTTGATTGATAAAAATCTGAAACGACTTGGTCAATTGCTGTCCGCCCGGAATCGAGTCGATCAGAATCACCGGCAAGTTTTGAACTTCGCCGCTGACGGTAACTGTCGGGTCCGCCGTTTTGACTTGATCGCCGTAAGTGATAACGCTGGCAGACAGCGCCACGTTCGTTGCTTCACGCGGTGAATAGTTCTTGACCGTGACATTGACCACCACGGGAACGCCCGCGACCCAAACATCCGGCGTCGGACTGAGATCCGTGATCGCCAAGTTGCGAGCGTTGTTGCCGGTTCGATTTTCGACACAGTCAATCATCCGGATCTTTGCGCCGGCTTGATCGACGGATTCCAAGGCCTCGGCCATCCGTCGAGGTGCCGCCCAATCACGTTGGGAAAAATCACTGACGACATACAGCGTTTGCGTGTCCGCGGTCGTGGCGGCGATCAAGTCCGAAGCCAAATCAATCGCGGGAACCAAATCGGTTCGCAGCGAAGAGGCTCGCGTCGCCATCAACCGATCGACTTGCCTTCCATCGGGTGAAATCGTCTGAGCGGAAAGATCAGCCGCCACGTCCGCAGATGCATTCTCGCCGGAGGATACCATCGCAGCTCGGCTGGCACGCATCACCGTCAACGTGTGATTGTCGCCATCGGCCGCCAAACGCTTGACCAATCCGGACACCGACGCCAAGGCTCGGTCGTAAGCGGTGTTTCCGACGACGCCGGTCGCATCGGCTTCCGTCCCGCTTTCTTCGGTTCCTCGACGCGAAACAATTTGTTGCATCGAGTAACTGTCATCAAGAATGATCACGTGGTGAGACGTCTGGCCTCCCAACGCGCCGATCCATTCGCGTCCGCCAACCAATCCGGCCAGCAACGCGATCAGCAATGCTGCAACGGCCAAACGTGAAAGCAACAGCAACAGTTGCCGCAGAACGATCCAACGACGTTGCTTACGATAACTCGCGAGCAAAAATTCCATCGCCGCCCACTTGGTTCGGCGATGCCGAAGCAAATTGATCAGGTGGACCAAGAGCGGCACCGCGACGAACGCGAAACCAATCGATAGGGCGGGATAAAGGAACAAGACGTTGGTGCTTTAAAGGTTGGACTCAGAGGAATGAAAAAGAGTGTGACATAGGCTGGCAGTCTGTGTTTTCGATTCCACAGGCTGGAAGCCTATGCCACTGATTGCATTGTTTTCCATGGATGAAAGCAGCTCAATTGCGAAGTTTTGGAAGAGCCTGTCTTGCCGAGAGGAAACGGGCGAGCACGGCATCCAACGGCTCGCTCGTGCGGACTTGCAAATAATCGATCTTCAGCCGGCCGCAAGCTCGTCGTGTCTTTTCCAAGAAGTCATTGAGTGCCTCGAGGTAGCCTTCCCGAAGCGCGGCTGGATTGCAATTCAGTGCGGACTCGACTTCCAATCCTTCGAACCGAGTTGCTCCGGTGAAGTCGAAATCCATTTCGTCATCGTGCAACACGTGAATCAACGCCACGTCATGACCGCGAGCACGCAAGACTCGCAAGCCTTCTTGCAACTCTTCCACACCCAGCAAATCTGAGATCACGCACACGACGCCCGCTCGAGGAATAGCCGATGCAAGTTGCTTCGCGACGTGATCGAGTTTGGTCTCGCCTTCGTGATCAGCGGACGCCAAGCAAGTCAGCATGCGATTGAGTTGGTGCTGGCTCGACTTGGCTGGAACACTGTCGCGAAGTTGCGTGTCGAACGTGTACAACCCACAAGCATCTTTTTGACGAAGAGCGAGGTAGGCGAGCGATGCCGCGAGAGACGCCGCGTATTCAAACTTGTTCTCGTCGCCATCGCCGTACGACATGCTGCCGCTGCAGTCGACCAACAACTGCAATCGCAAGTTGGTTTCTTCTTCGTACTGTTTGATGTGCAGCCGATCCTGACGCGCGTACACCTTCCAATCGATGTGCCGCAACTCATCGCCAGCAACATACTGGCGGTGTTGCAGAAATTCGATCGATTGACCGAAGTAAGGACTTCGGTGCATCCCTGAAAGAAACCCCTCCACCACTCGCCGAGCGGTCAATTCCAATCGGCGAATGCGAGCGGTGACCTCAGGACGCAAATATCTTTTGGAATCGGGCATCGCGAGACAATTCGTCCTCGGTCGTCGGGGTGGCATCAATGATTCGGGCGACCACTTCGTCGCTGGTGATGCCTTCGCTTTCGGCGGCAAAGTTCACCACCATCCGGTGACGCAAAACGGGCGGTGCGAGAGCTTGAATGTCTTCGACTTGCACATGGTGGCGCCCTTGCAGCAACGCACGAGCCTTGCCACCAAGAATCAGAAACTGAACCGCTCGCGGCCCAGCGCCCCAGCCAACCAGATCTTCAACAAAGTCCGGCACACCTTCGCCGCCAACGCGGGTTTGCCGAACCAACGACAATGCGTATCGCACGATGTGATCGCTGACGGGAACTTGGCGAACCAGTTGCTGCAATCGAAGAATCTCTTCGCCGCGAAGAACGGGTTCCGCTTCCGCGGTTGCACTTCCGGTGGTCCGCCGCGCAACCTCGAACTCTTCGTCGAACGATGGGTAGTCGACGTAGATCTTGAACATGAACCGGTCTTGCTGAGCTTCGGGCAGCGGGTACGTGCCTTCTTGCTCAATCGGGTTCTGCGTTGCCAACACAAAGAACGGGTCATCGAGTTGGTGGCGTTCGCGGCCCGCCGTGACTTGTCGTTCCTGCATCGCTTCGAGCAGTGATGCCTGGGTCTTTGGCGGCGTCCGGTTG
>NZ_DDGH01000055.1:0-3600 GCF_002337565.1 Rhodopirellula sp. UBA1907
CAGCCCAAACACGGATCTTCACTCACTGTCGCAGATCACCCAGTGTGGCGCAATCGCCCTGGGGTCTCGGGCGATGAAGTCGACAACAATAAATGACTCCGCAGAGAATTCTTGGTGGCGGAGTCATTCCATTCGGCGAGGACCTTTCATCAGTGGTTGCGCACGCTTGGGCCAGTCATACTGATGACTTGACTGGGTGTTTGAATCGGGAGCAGTGATCGCTGCTGCGATCGGATGCCTGTTCCATGCCATTGCCTGACACTTGAACGCTGAGTCCATCTCATGAGACAGCCGTTGATTGCCGTGATCCTTCCGACGCTTCTCCTCGGCCTGTCCGGGCTCGCATCGGCGGAGTTCAACACCGAGCGACTGGCTTTGGCGGGAGACAACCGTGCGGAGCTGGAACGAGCGCTGGCAGATGCAGCACCGGATCAACGGGAAGGAATCGAGTTCCTGATCGCGAATATGCCAGAGAGTGATCTGCAAACGCTTTCGGCTGACTACCTGTTGGAAAACACTCGACTGGCCTATCAGGCTTGGACCGATGCACCGTGGGCAAAGGAGATTCCCAAGGACATCTTTCTCAATAGTGTTCTGCCGTACGCGAGCATCAATGAGCGACGCGACGAGTGGCGAGCCGATTTTCGAAAGCGCTGCCTGCCGATGATTGAAGGAGCGAGTTCACCGAGCGAAGCGGCCGCTTTGATCAATCAAAAACTATTCAAAAACGTCGGCGTGAAGTATTCCACTCGGCGAGTGAAAGCGGATCAAAGCCCCCTGGAATCAATGGAAACCGGGTTGGCGTCGTGCACGGGTTTGTCGGTGCTGCTGATCGATGCTTGTCGGTCCGTTGGGATCCCCGCTCGGTTCGTGGGCACGCCCCTGTGGTTCAATCAATCAGGAAATCACTCGTGGGTGGAAGTCTGGGACGATGGCTGGCATTTCACGGGTGCCGCGGAGCCAACCGGGAACGAACTGGATCGTGGTTGGTTTGTCGGCAATGCAACCAAAGCTGACCGTTCGTCAAAAGCCCACGCGATCTATGCAACCAGTTTCAAACAGACCCCGCTCTCGTTCCCTTGCGTTTGGAATCGAAAGCTTCGAAGCATTCCCGCTGTGAACGTGACCGACCGCTACGTCGCCCTTCAAAAGTCATTGCCGACCGGCATGACCGAGTCGCTGTTCGTGGTGCATGGTGTGGATGGGAACCGAGCCAGTTGCCGACTGCGCGTCCTGGATGGCGACGAAGTTGTCTTTGAAGGTCAAACCAACGACGAGGGATTCGATGCCAACGATCATCTTCGAGTGGAACTGAAACAACAACACAAGTACTCCGTCTTGATTGGCGAAGGCGATCAAGTCATTCGCGACACCATCATCACCGATGCGGACGAGCACCTTCATGAGCACCACCTCGTCGCCGTCGATGCTGTCTCCGAATCACAGGTGAATGAATCCACTACCGCGATCAAAGCTCTCCGAGATTACCTCCAGTCCCAACCGGCAGCGGACCTCAAGACGATTCGCGATCAATCGTTCAGCGATGTCGCGTTGTCCGCGGACGATGTTGTCCAAGCCAGAAAGATCCTTGCGGAGCATCAAAAGCAAACTCTTCTCAAAACGCGTTCCGAGGAGATAAAGGCTCAGGTGTTGGTCCACGGTGACTATGAGATGCCGTTTGACTATCGCGTCTTTGGCGAAGCACCCGAAGAAGGTCGCAGTCTCTACATCTCTATGCACGGCGGTGGTGGTGCCCCGAAAGCGGTCAACGATCGTCAGTGGGAAAACCAGAAACGTTTGTATCAACCCGAAGAAGGTGTCTACGTGGCTCCGCGAGCTCCGACTGACACATGGAACCTGTGGCATCAAAAGCACATCGATCCGATGTTCGTGCGTTTGATTGAAAACATGGTCGCGTTTGAAAACGTCAATCCAAATCGCGTTTACGTGATGGGTTATTCCGCTGGCGGTGACGGCGTGTATCAACTGGCACCTCGTCTGTCCGACCGCTGGGCGGCCGCCGCGATGATGGCGGGGCACCCCAACGAAACGTCGGCACTGGGTCTCCGCAACGTTCCCTTCGCGTTGCAAATGGGGGGCAAAGACGCGGCCTACAAACGCAACCGAATCGCTGCGGATTGGCAAACGAAGCTGGCCGAACTGCATGAAGCTGATCCGGAGGGATACGAACACTTCGTGAAGATCTACCCGAACAAAGGGCACTGGATGGATCGCGAAGATGCGGTCGCGCTTCCTTGGATGGCCGAGCACACTCGAAACGTGACCCCGTCCAAGATTGTGTGGGTCCAAGACGATGTGACTCACTCGCATTTCTATTGGTTGGGCGTGGAAGAGTCGTCGGTCAAAGCGGGTGCGACCATCATCGCAGCCGTCGACGGTCAAACGATTGACCTAACCTCCTCGGACGTGAACAAGATCAACGTCTTCTTGGATGACCGATTCATCGACTTGGACCAACCGATCCAGATCACCAGCGGAGGTCAAACGCTGTTCGAAGGGCAGGTCACGCGAACTCTAAAAACACTCGTGACAACCTTCGACGAGCGATCCGATTCCGAGCTCGCGTTCCCGAGTTCAGTCGAAGTGGAGATGCCCAAGCCGTTCCCTCAATCGTTGGTCCCTGCCAAGGATTTACCACGATACACCGCGGCGAAGATTGATACAGAGCTGACGATCGATGGTCGCTTGGACGAGGAAGCTTGGCAGCAAGCCCGCAAGACCACATCCTTCGTGGACTTGGTCAGCGGACAACCCACTCGCTACGACACCCGCTCATCCATCCTGTGGGACGACGAGATTCTTTACATCGGATTTTGGTTGGAAGAACCCAACGTCGACGCCGAGTACAAAGACCGTGACGATCCGATTTACTACGACAACGACGTCGAAGTCTTCATCGCTGGAAAGGATGCCTACTACGAGTTCGAGATCAACTCCTATGGAACCGTCTACGAAGGCTTCTTTGTATGGCAGGAAGCGTACGAGAAAGGCGGTTATGCATCCGACCCACAACTTGCCAAAGACGCTCCGAATCAACAGGAGTTCGATGGCGTTGGGTTCACGGACCATCCACGCGGCAAACGCATCGCGTTTCTTGGCTACGACTTTCCCAATTTCAAATCCGCCGTTCACATCAACGGGACCTTGAATGACGATTCCGACGTCGATCAAGGTTGGACGGTCGAGTTGGCGTTTCCTTGGAAGGAGATGAATTGGCTTGCCAAGGGCGACAACCGATCACTGCCACCCAAGGTCGGCGATGAGTGGCGAATCGACCTCTTCCGATTCAACAAGACCAAGGCCCCCGAACCCGCCACCGACTCCGGAGGCTGGGCCCTCGGCGAACACGGAGTCTGGGACTCCCACATCCCCGAAATCTTCCCCATCATCACCTTCGCAGAAGAGTGATCAACACTCGCGAAGTTTCTGCAGGACAATCAACGCTCGAATTTCATAGGCAATGCCTAGCAGGCTATTGATTGACTGAACCATTTAGCAACGAGCGAAGAACAAGTGTCGGTTTGAAATTGTGGCATAGGCTTCCAGCCTGTGTTCCGCGCAATCACAGGCTGGAAGCCT
>NZ_DDGH01000055.1:3733-28850 GCF_002337565.1 Rhodopirellula sp. UBA1907
CACAGGCTGGAAGCCTATGCCACGTGTTTTCCGCTCGGTCCTCATGCTTTCGCCTCGGTTGTGCGTAGCTGCTGAAAGACCTGCGTGTTGCGACTGAAAATTTGCTTCGCACCCGTGGCATGCCTTATCCTTGTGGTTCTGCTTTTCGGATTGGACGGAGCCTTCGTGTTCAGTTCTCCAAACCAGGTGGGTGCACAATGATTCGAGCGACGTCGATGGGATTCTTGATGGTGCAGGCCGTGTTGGTTTGTTGTCCGACCGTTGCCGATGAGCCGGATAAAATCATTGCAAAGATTCAATCCTTTGATGCGAAGGCGAGCCCGCTCACCGCCATCACCGGTTGCGAACATTCCGCGACTTGTTTGCTCGGCTATTACGACGGGAGCATCGAACGGTTGAACCTGGAAACCGGAATGAGGACCGAAGTCTGCCGAGGCGTTGCACCGATCCGTCACATCGCCCTGTCAAACGATGAGCAGCACTGGTGTGCGGTTGTCAGTGGTCAAGACGAAGAAGTCCATTTGGTCTTTGGTCAGTTTGATGGTTCGAGCGCGGTGAATGTCATTCCGCTCGCCACCGGCTTGAAGTTGCGAGGATGCTACGCCGAGTTCTCGCCTGACGGAAAGTTCATCGGCGTTTCTGTTCGCCGATTCAAAGATAACAAATCCGTGTTCTTCGTCGCTCACTGCGAAACCAAAGAGATCCTTTGGGAATCCAACACCAAAAGCACAGTGACCAGTACTAGTGGCTTGCTACAATCGTTTGGGTTGACTTGGATCGGTGATCACAAGGTGGTCTTTCTTTCAAACCAATCCAAGTCTGGTTCGGCCGTCCGAATCATCGACGCGGCAACTCTGATAGACATGTCGCCTCTGGATCGCCGACGACATATCAATCTGAAGAGAAAGCCGGAGTCCATTCAGGTTCCTGGAGAGATCCTGCAGATTCGTGCGGCGGTTGACAAGAAATCGATCATCGTCCTCTCTGACCTTGATCCGAAGACTGTGCTTTTCAAGGTGGCTTTTTTCGAAAGTGCACTGTCCAACCAAGAAGGTCAGGTAAGTCCAGCAGCACAGGCTGAATTGCTGTCCCAAATGCCGCAGAGCCACTACCTGCGTGACCACGTTTATCTCATGAATGATGAGGGCAGTTTTTTGGTCAACCTGACGCAACGCAATGCTGGCGGCTTTCCTGTTGGCTACGAGCTCTATGTGGTTCATCCATCAGGCGTGAAGTTGATTGAACGATCAAACGCACCCGCCATTCTACTCGCCGCTGAGAACTCGGTGAGATTGCAACATGACCGAGACAGTGGGACTTCATTTTTGTTTGGAGACGCTAAAAACGATGAACAACACAGTCTGCTCGCGATACGCCACTACCCGACAGAGACCCGTGACGACGGGGTCTTCGATTTGAACTTCCGAGGCAGGCATCCAACAAGTGTGATGGCAGGCGACAAGCCCAGGTACCTGGTGATTGCCGCAGTGAATGTGGTGCTTCCGTTCATCCCTGATATCCCAACCCGAAGACAGCAACCACCGGTGTCGCCGATCGTGGTTGCCGAATTGGTTCCCGCGATCGGGTCATAGCCCGGATCAGGTGATACTTCATCAGCGATGCGTTGCGATCAGTCCAACAGCTCGTTCAATTGCAGCCAAGCTTTGAGTTGGTTGGGCCATTGGTCGACGGGGCGGTCGCCGCGGAACATGCCAAAGCCGTGGCCGCCGGTGGGGAAGAGATGCATTTCGGCTGGGACGTCGTGCTCGATGCACGCCGAGTAGTAACGCAAACTGTTTTCGACTGGAACAGCCTTGTCATCGCCTGCGTGAACCAAGAAAGTCGGGCATGTTGATGACGAGACTTGTTCGTCTCGCGACATTTGGTGCACCAATTCGTCACTGGGCGATTCGCCCAACAGGTTCTTCTTCGATCCGCCGTGCGTGACCGCTTTATCCAACGAGATCACCGGGTAGATCAACGCAGCAAAGTTGACTCCGGTTTGCGGGTCCGTTGCGATGGTCGATGCCAAGTGACCACCTGCTGAGAAACCCATGATGCCGACTTGGTCCGTTTTCAATTTCCACTCGTCATCATGATCTCGCATCAACTTCACCGCTTGGCGAGCATCGCCCATTGGGATCGGGTGCTTGTGAGCACCACCGCCACATCGGTACTTCAAAACGCCAGCCGTCACGCCTTGTTCGGCGAACCATTCCGCCACCACATGGCCTTCTTTGTCGATTGCCAGCCCGCCATAACCGCCGCCGGGACAAATCACGATCGACGTTCCTGAATGCTTGGCTGGGTCAGCGTGGTAGACCGTCAATGTCGGACGCAAGATATCCGTGACCCAGGCATTTCGTTCGCCTCGATCGTGCAAAACTTCGGTGTCATCCGCTTCGGTGGATCCGAGTTCTTCGTCGGTCCAAAGTTGCAGTGTTTCAGGTTCCGCAGAATGGGCGGGTGTGGAAAGTGGCATCCAGGTGGCAGTGAAAACAGCAAGCGTCAGAGCAAACTTCCAGGAGATGTTCATGGGCAGGGCTTTCGCGAACAAGGTGGGATGATTCGTTGAGAGAAACGAAATCATAACTCGTCACCCCGCGAAAAGTGTGAGTGGGCCTGCCTGCCTCTCGAGACAAAATTCGCGAGGATGCTCCGCCGCTACGTCAGTGCATGCTGGACGTGGTCGATTCGTTGCTCCCCGCCTGGCTGACCCGGGGCGGGTTCAATTGCGATTCGTCCCACATCGGTTGTGGTTCGGGAACGGGGACCGACATGTCTGGCTGAGAGATAGCCGGAACGGATTGATGCTGAACCGGTTGGCTGCGGAACATTTGGTGGTAGTCGGCCAAATGCTGATCCACGTCTCGAGAGAGCATGCGTCCGTTGGCATGACCTGCGATCACACACCCGTAGTACAACGCCGTTCCGCCGCCGGGGATGAACCAACTGGCCGTGCCCGCCACATAGGTTCCGTAGGCGGGGTACAGAATGCGATTGGCTTCGATGATCCCGGCTCGATCGTGGCGATCGTAGAGATAAGCCATCACGTCTCGCGAAGCGATCGTTTCGTGCCAAGTTGGAAAGAACATGTACGCCAGAGCGTAGGTGCCTTGATAGCGACGACGCGTGAAGTCTTTGGCATGAGCGAGTTCATGCAGCGCGATCGCGGGAACATCGCTGTAGAGGTGAACCGTCTGGGTGAACGGGTTGAAGTGGTCACCGCCGAAGAAGCGACCGGGCAGAATCGTTTCGCCACCGACGGACAACAGCCCCAACGTGTAACGATAAGGCCAAGCGACGGTTTTGTTCTGTCGCAGTCGGTGAAAGTCTTGCAGCGGTGCGTATTGGTTCATCCGCACCTTCACGTGCGGCAGGTTGTTCTCATCCAAGTAGCTGGCCACCGTCTCTACGGTCGGAGCAGTAATATGGTGATTGTCGACCCGATGGTCCCACAACAAGATTTTGTCGGGGATGCCCCATATCCATCCCGCGGTATCGAGCACCTTGTGAGGCTCGCCAAATTCAACCTGGCTGCTTGAATCGTTGAGCAGCTCGGGAGCGATGTATTGCGGGCGAGCTGGAATGTGTGCAGGACTGAGCACGTGGCAACCGGTGGAACTGAGCAGTCCCAACGTGGTCACCACGAGAGCCAAGAGTTGGCAACGAATCGCTGCGTGCACCTTCATTCCGCCAATCCCTTCACCGAATTCTGATGTCGACTGTGACTCACGAAGTGATTTTCGCGAGCGAGCCTATCCATGAACCGAAGCGAACCAGCACCTGGCTCGGCTCCGCAGGATTTCTATCGGAAGGGAACCGGGTCCGGGACGAATCGAACTGGACCGGTCATGCGAATTTCGCTGCCTTTAACGGCAACGGTTTCACGTCGTACGTTTCACGCCAAGCGGTCAGATGCCACGTGGTAGTGCGGGTCTTCGGAAACGTTCACTTCAACCAAGTCACCAGCCTGATTCAACAACGAGCGACACTCTTCGCTGAGGTGAGTCAGGTGCAAACGTTTGCCCGCGGCTTGGTACTTTTCCGCCAGTCCGTTGATGGCTTCCAAACCCGATTGGTCATAGACGCGGGTGTAGTAGAAGTCGATCACCACGTCATCGGGATCTTCCGAGACATTGAACATGTCTTTGAACGAAGAAACCGAAGCGAAGAACAATGGGCCATGCAGCTGATAGATCTTGCTGCCGAACTCGTTGATTTTGACGTCGGCACCAATGTGCGTGGCGTGTTGCCAAGCGAAGACCAAGGCCGACACGATCACACCCAAGATCACAGCCGATGCCAAGTCGTGCATGAACACGGTGTATCCAGCCACCAAGATCATCACAAACATGTCACTGCGAGGCATGCGGCGAAGCATCTTCAGCGACGCCCATTCGAACGTTCCGATCACCACCATGAACATGACGCCGACCAAAGCCGCCATCGGAATTTGTTCAATCCAAGGTGCCAAGAACAACACGAACAACAGCAAGCAGATTGCGGCAGTGATTCCCGAGAGTCGACCACGACCGCCCGAGTTCACGTTGATCAGTGACTGACCAATCATGGCACAGCCGCCCATGCCGCCGAACAAACCACACACCAAGTTGGCCGTGCCTTGCCCGATGCATTCGCGGTTGCCTTGCCCACGTGTCTCAGTGATCTCGTCGATCAACGACAACGTCATCAAGGATTCGATCAGTCCCACTCCGCACAAAACGATTGCGAATGGGAAGATGATTTTCAGAGTGGCCCAGTTGAATGGAACCATTTCGAACTCCATCCAGAACGGCATTGGCAATCCGCCGCTGATGCCGGATTCGGAGCTCGCCGTTTCGTCCGCTTCCGGATCGGCCGGTGGCATTTCAATGTCAGGCGTGTCGGTCGCCGACGCAAAGGAATCTTTGATCGATGGTCCGTCTTGCGCGACAACGGCGCTGATCAAAGTGGTGGATCCGTCGGCCGCGCTAGCAGGATTGAATTGCCCGGCGTGCAGGGCGGCTTCGGCTTCCTCGGCTGCCATGGCTTCGTTGGCGGCTTTGGTTTCAGCCGCGATCGTATTGGTTCGCAACATGTCACCGACGGTCGCTACCAAGTTGTCACCGGACTCGTTTTGTTGCGATTGATTCACCGCCACGGCGATCAAGGTGATACTCAGAATCGCTGCCAGCGAAGCGGGGATTGCCGTCGTGACCTTGGGCAGCAACCAAATGATCGCCATTGTCAAACCAACCAATGCCAACATCGCAACCAAAGGCAAACCGTTCAGGTAAACCAAGGATCCCGATTCAGATAGCGTCTTGAAACTGCCCAGCTGAGCCATACCAATGACGATCGCCAATCCGTTGACGAAACCCAGCATCACCGGGTGCGGCACCATGCGGATCAGTTTTCCCAAACGCAGCAAACCAATGATGATCTGCAACACGCCGCACAAGATCACGGTCGGGAACAAGTACTCGACGCCGTGATCGGCGACCAAGGCAACCACGACCACAGCCATGGCTCCGGTTGCACCTGAGATCATCCCGGGACGGCCACCGACGACGGCGGTGATCAACCCGATAAAGAAAGCCGAGTACAAACCGATCAGAGGTGACACGCCAGCGACGAAGGCGAAGGCGATCGCTTCTGGTACGAGGGCCAACGCAACGGTCAGGCCAGAAAGAAGGTCGTTCTTAAACGAACTGGTTTGTTGACGAAAGAAGTTCAGCATGTTTGTTTCCGAAGCCACGACTCATCGATTCAGTCGCTGGCTCTGCTAGGTCATTAGAATGGGAGCTTCCTCAAACGTAGGCCACCGTGAGACAAAAGCACGACCGAATGAATATTCGGGGCATCAGCAAAAACCCGATCGACTTACCACTGAGGTATCGCGGGCGGGTTTTAAAACCCAAGAAGCGACGCAGGTCATTCCGTTCATTCCTGCGTGAAAGCCGGACTATAATCCTGTCCTACCATGGGTCAACGTGAATTCACTTGGCCCAGCCCGCCTACCGTCGATGCCACAATCCCTCGTTATCGACACACCAGAAGTCGGTGCGCAATTTAACGCGCCCCACACTGACTTTAAGTTCCTCCGTGGTGACTGTTCGCCCCGGTACCCACCTCGTTTGTCCCACCAAATCCACAGATTTCGATCATGCGGCTCGTTTCAGATTTTTTTAGTGCTTTTCCGTTTCTTCAACGAAACTCCACACCCTCCGCGTTGATGTCACTGGTGTTAACCGGATGCTGTCTGATCAGCAGTGGATTGCCATCGGTCGCGAATGCGGATGAATCGGCGGAGCAAACAGGCAGCGTTTCGGTGAAAGTCTTTGACACCAATGCACCAGGTTGGCGGCAATTGGATGGTGAAGATTTCGTACGAGTCAACGGCGACGATCAAACGCTGACATGGGAAGGCACCGAGGCACTCGGCAGCGGCCAGCCCATCGGTGTGACCAGAACCAATTTTGAAGTCAAAAACTTCGAACTGGTCATCCAGTGGATGCATCTCAAATCGGCCGGCAACTCGGGCGTTTTCGCTTGGGTGCCCATGTCAGCCCTGAAAGACCTGCCGCCCAATCGACTTCCCAACACGGGCATCGAAGTCCAAATGCTGGACCTCGACTATGGCCGCATGTACACCGAAAAGACTGGCAAGCCGCCCACCTGGTTCACCAGTCACGGCGACATCTTTGCCGTCGGGAAGTCATCCATGCAGCCGTTCCCACCGCTTTCGCCCGATGGGCATCGCAGTTTTCCATCGGCTGAAACAACGAATCCGCACGGCGAATGGAATCAGTACTACGTCCGCGGGATCAATGGCGAGATTCGATTGTGGGTCAATGGTGTGGAAGTCTCCGGCGGACGCAGTTGCTCGCCCGATGAAGGCTTCCTGTGCCTGGAATCCGAAGGCAGCCCAATTCGATTCCGCGAAATTTGGCTGCGTGAGCTCCCCTGAGCTCCGGTTTAGGAACCATTCGGAAACAACTTCGGGATCTAAAAGGTAGCGGAAGGGCGCGAGCCCTCTGGTGACACACCGGGCGGCTCGTGCCGCTCCGCTATAACCGAACTTAATTCCGAACGGTTCCTCAGCACCAACAAATGTGAGACCGGGCGATATTTGGCTCAACCGATCTGTTTCCGAGCGACGATCTACTGGATTCGCTCGCTTTGAAAAATCAGCCCTGGTCAAAACGACGGTCGGTCGTTATCCTTCGCGATTCGAAAATCCGACCTCCAGGTCAATTCCCACTTCACCCCGAACCTCTTTCCCGCCATGTATGCCATCTTTGTCGACGGTGGACGCCAATACCGAGTCGAGCCAGGAATGGAACTCGACGTCGATTACCGTGACATCGCTGCAGGAGAAAACCTGAAATTTGAAACCGTGTTGGCCGTTGGTGCCGAAGACGGGCTAAAATTAGGTGCTCCAACGTTGGACGGTGTTTCGGTCAGCGCTTCGGTGTTGGGGATGTCCCAAGACAAGAAGATCTACATCCAAAAGTTCCGTCGCCGTAAGCACAGCAAGAAACGGACGGGACACCGCCAAAAGAACACCCGCATCCGAATCGAAGAAATCGCGGGCGTATGACGCTTTCCTAATCGGCTGAATTGATGCCCCACCTCCGCCTGACAGATTTTGAACTAGGCGCAGTTCTCGGTGTGGGCACGGTCGGCACGGTTTACAACGGGAAAATTCGCGATGACGTCGAAGTCCATCCCGCCGCGGAAGCAATCCGCGGTCAGGATTTGGCGGTCAAAAAGCTGCACCCGGCCGTTTCTCAAGACGACCTGATCCAGGCCCGATTTCGCCGTGAAATGGTGATTTTGGAGCGTTTGCAGCATCCAAACATCATCGGCTATTTCGGTGGTGGCTCCGAAGACGGTCAATTGTTCTATGTGATGGAACGCGTTGACGGCGGCACGATCAAAGATCTGCTGGAAACCAATGGAGCTTTGGCGTGGCCCGTTGTTGTCGACGTCGCTCGACAGGTTTGCTCGGCACTGCAATGTGCCCACAACCACGGTGTGATTCATCGTGATTTGAAACCTGGCAATTTGTTTCTCACCCGAGACGCACTCGTGAAATTGGGCGACTTCGGGATCGCTCGTGACCAGCATTCATCGGACCTGACATCCCAGGGTTTAACCGTTGGTACTCATGCGTACATGGCCCCGGAACAAATCACCGGTGATGAAGCCATCAGTGGCAAAGCCGACCTGTACGCTTTGGGCTGTGTGTTGTTTGAGATGCTCGCCAATCGAAAGGTTTTCGCCGGTGAGAACTTTGCCCAGCTGTTCGAACAACACCTGCGAACCAAAGCTCCCACGATTGCTTCGATTGTGCCGGACGTGCCTCCTGAACTGAGCCAAGTCATCGCCGATTGCTTGGAAAAGTCACCGGACGATCGACCATTCAACGCTCGATCGGTCCAAGGTGTGATGATCGAGATTGGAGAGAAGTACAATCTCTCGGCTTCGTCTGAGTCATCGGTCGGACCAAATCATTCCGAGACGGCGAACGCACACAGAGACGTCAGCGCCGACAGCGTGACCGAAAAAGGCCGACGATTGCTGGAAGAACAGATTCACTATCGATTGGGCGGCACGTCTCGCGAACCGGTGGGTGCGGGCAAAGTCAGCCTGATCGTGGTGGCGATCATCGTTTTGATCGTATTGGCCGTCTCGCTATCGGGTGGTTCGTAGTTGCCAGGCCGGGCCCCGTTCACATTTGCTGACTCCTGTTCCGACCTGATTTCGGGTCGCTGGTCTCCATCCAAACGCGGCCAACTTTCAAATAGCTTCCGTGTTTTGCGAAATCATTCACCCGAACGTGCTTTGATCGCGTTAAAAAACGGCAATTCTGAGTGAACGACCACACCCAATTCGTCGGGGCGTGAAGTATTCTGCCTCGACTGGTATCTTGAATGCAGGCAGCACGAAGTCTCGAAGGTTGTCGGCGATTGTCTGCCAACAACGCGTCTGCTTGCCTCCCTCTTAGGACATTACCGATGCCCCGTCTCTCCCGCCTAATTCCCACCCTCTGTTTGGCCACGTTCGTCATGACCTCCCCCGGCAACGCCCAAGATGATTCTGCGGCCAAGGTCGATGATCAACTCGGCTACTTCCTCGGATTCACCGTCGGCAACTCTTTCGTTCAACAAGGTTTCGAACCAACCGACTTCACCGTCGAAGGAATGAACCAAGGATTGAAGGACGCGTTGTCGGAAAAGGATCCCGCGTTGTCCGATGAACAACTGCAAGAAATTCAAGGCAAAATTCAAGCCATGATGCAAAAGCGTCAGGCGGAACGGATGGCCGAGCTGAAGAAACAAGGCGTGATGAACAAAGAGAAGAGCGACTTGTGGCTGAAGCAAAACGCCAAGGCCAAAGGCATCAAAGAGCTCGAGGGTGGACTGCAATATAAAGTGGTCAAAGAAGGCGAAGGAGCATCCCCGACCGCCGAAGACACCGTCGCGGTTCACTACACCGGCAAACTGACCAATGGCGAAGTCTTCGACAGTTCGGTCGAGCGTGGTCAACCTGCCAAGTTCCCAGTGGGTCGAGTGATCCAAGGATGGCAGATGGCCCTTCAAAAAATGAAGGTTGGTTCGAAGTGGATGCTCTACATTCCACCAGAATTGGCATACGGCGAGAACGGTTCGCCACCAAAGATCGGCCCCAACGAAGTGTTGGTTTTCGAAGTCGAGTTGCTTGAGATTCTGTAGGTCGCCACGGCGATCACGACACAATCGATTGATCATGGACGCTCGTCATTTGACGAGCGTCTTTTTTGCTATCCCCACTTATCTCATTTGTACCCCGAAGGTTCTCGCTATGAAGAAGACTTGGATTCATCAGCTGCTGCTCAGTGGAGCCGCGACAGCTTGCTTGGCCACGCCGGCCGCGATCGCGGAATCACCCGATGCGGTCGCTGCCACGCCGAAGCAATCTTCGTCCACCATCAATTTGGCCGATCCTCCCGCATCGCTCGACGTTTCACCGATGCCGGTCAAAACCGTGGAAGCCTATCCGAACCTTCGCATCAGTCGTCCGGTGATCATCACCGGATCGGGCGATGGCAGCGGACGTTTGTTCGTCGCCAGCCAAACCGGCGAAGTGTACGCATTTGATGAAAACGACAGCGAGGTTTCCGAGCCTGAAATGTTCGGTGACTTCAGCGAAATGGTCACCTACAAAGACAACCAAAACGAAGAGGGATTCTTGGGTTTGGCGTTCCATCCCAAGTTTAAAGAGAACGGTCTTTTCTACGCTTACTACACCACGTCGGACAAACCGCACGTTTCTGTGCTGACTGAGTTCAGCACCGTCAAAGGTAGCAACA
The DNA here is from genome assembly GCF_002337565.1 of Rhodopirellula sp. UBA1907. NCBI lineage: Bacteria > Pseudomonadati > Planctomycetota > Planctomycetia > Pirellulales > Pirellulaceae > Rhodopirellula > Rhodopirellula sp. UBA1907. Next base: position 14,073 of record NZ_DDGH01000055.1, read on the forward strand.
ACCAGAAAGGCGATCCTTCGACCGCACGCGAGTTGATGCGGATCGAGCAACCGTTTTGGAATCACAACGGCGGCACCGTCGCGTTCGGTCCCGATGGTTACTTGTACATCGCTTTGGGTGACGGTGGTAAAGCCAACGACCCGCTGCAATCAGCACAAGACCCGAGTCAGTTGCTTGGTTCGATCATGCGGATCGATGTCGACAAACGCGATGGCGACAAGCCTTACGGAATTCCCGATGACAACCCTTACGTTGGAAAGTCGGATGCACGGCCGGAGATCTACGCGATTGGGATTCGCAACATTTGGCGAATGGCGTTTGATCCCAAGACTGACTTCCTATGGGCAGCCGATGTGGGCCAAAACGAGTGGGAAGAAGTCAACCTGATCCGTCGTGGTGGGAATTACGGTTGGAGCCTGCGAGAAGCCAATCACAAGTTCACGTTGAACGGCAATGGTTCTGACGCTCGTCCTGATTTGATCGATCCATTGATTGAATACCCGCACACGGACGATTGGGGCAAATCGGTGACGGGTGGAGCCGTCTACCGCGGAAGTCAAACACCGATGCTCGATGGTTATTACCTCTACGGTGACTATGTCAGCGGAAAGGTTTGGGCGTTGAAATACGATGCGGAGACATCGACCGTCACCGAGAATCGTCCCATCTCAGCAAGCGGTTTGCCCGTCTTCACGTTTGGTCAAACGGACTCGGGCGAAGTCCTTGTCAGCACGATGATGGCCGGCGGACGAATCTACAAATTCGTCGCCGAGTGAATCTTCATCACTTGCGACCAAAGCCTCCTCCTTCGAATAATTGATTTGTCCGAAGGAGGAACGACGGCTTGGAATCAGCGAGCGATATCGAACGCGAAAATCAGGTTTTGGTCACGAATGAACAAAGTCTGATCGGCCACCACGGGGTGAGCCCAAATCGCACCGCTTCCGCGAGGCAAATCGGTTTCGCGAGGAATGGTCAACTTGCCGAGCGGTGACCAACGATCCTTGTTGGGTTCCAACAGGACCACGGTGCCATCTTTGTCGTTGTAGCAATACAAACAACCATCGGCGAAGCAGATCGAACCACTCGTGTTCGGACGCAATTTCTCTTGCCAAAGCGTATCGCCGCTCTTGATGTCTTGAGCCATCCAGACACCACCACTGGCTTTGGTCAGTCCGTAGATGGTTCCATCCACAGCCACCACGCCACCGTGGTGATTCATCATGGATTTCCCGTCCAGGTGGTAAATCTGCTCGGCGTTGATTCCGTCCCCGGCGGGTGTCAACTTCAACAACACATTGCCGGCACCGTAGTCACTGGTGTGATAGATGTGGTCACCGAGAATCAGCGGCGTAGGAATCGTTGCGACTTTGTTTCCCGATAGTTCATTTCCGAACAGCTTCTCGCCTGATTGGCAATCGAACGCGACCACGCCGATGCTGCCCGCGGTGACGTAGTAGTCGACATCGCCGATGGAACCCTTCATGGCCGAGACATAGTGCGCGACCGAGTCAACACCTTTGGACTGCCACAGCAACTTGCCGGTGCGACGATCCAGGGCGATCATGAAGTTGCTGCGTCCCGGGGTGACGACCACACGATCACCGTCGATCAATGCCGACTCGCTGTATCCCCACTTCGGGATCTCACCGCCGTAGTCGGCGACCAAGTCCACCGACCAAAGCTTGCGTCCATCCTGGCGTCGCAATGCCGAGACGACACCCACGTCAGACATGACGAAGACCTGATCACCATCAACGGTTGGAGTGCTGCGTGGTCCGCCACCCCAACCGGTGTTGTAATCGTCTCCGGTGCCGGCTCGTGAAATCGGAACTTGCCAGATCGATTTTCCGGATTTGGCATCGATGCAAATCGCATAGCAATTTTGTTCGTCCGATCCCATCGAGAACAGCTTGCCATCGACGATTGCCGTGCTGCTGTACCCACGTCCGGCGGTGGAGAATGTCCACTTCAGTTCAGGACCACCTTCCGGCCATGTTTGAAGAAGGCTTTGATCGGCCGCTTTTCCGTCTCGGTCCGGACCTCGCCATTGAGGCCAATCGGTATCACCGGCCAGCAAATTCGTTCCCAGCGTGCTCGTTGCCAGTGTGATTGTGCCGAGCATCAAAGAAGTTGCGGCAATTCGATTCATCTTTGCCAAGATCGGCCGAACCGATTCGAATGAGGGCAGGATACGAAGTCGACGAAGCATGGTGGCTCGTTCCGTAGTGGTGTGAAGGCGGGGAAAGCCGGAACTTTTGGTTGAGTTCCGCCTTGGCACTTTAGCAAACCCCCTCACACCATCCAAGCAAGCCGAATGGTGATCTCAACGCCATTCGATCCCGGACCCATTTTTTCGCCCAACCTGGGACCTTGTTTTGCAAATCGAGAATTGAGAAGCACTTATGAAGTGTGTGAAATTTCGTTGTCGAACCGAGAAATCAGTCCCCGTTTGGATCTGAAAACGCCATGATTGACAGTTGCACCACGTTCTTTCACCAAACCTAGTCCGGCGGGAGATCAACCAGGCGGTGAAACTGGATTAGACTGACAGACACCGTTTTTGCTGAGAGATTTCTGTTGAACCGTTCGCCTTCCAATTCGACGTCTTCAGACACCACGACCGCTTTGGTAATCGCTTCCAAAGGAGGCGACAACGAAGCGTTGGGTCGACTGATGCTGCGCTATCGAGGGTATCTGTTGATGCTGGCTCATCGGTACCTCAGCGATCAACTTCGGCGACGAATCGATCCTGCGGATTTGGTGCAAGTCACGTTTTTGGAAGCCAAACGAGACCTGCATGCTTTTCGAGGTGAATCGGCGGGCGAGTTCGCGGGCTGGTTACGCGGCATGCTGAAAAACAATGTTGCATCAGCGGTCGCTCATCACGTGATGACTCAGAAACGTTCGACCAAGAAAGAGGTGCATGCGGGAGGAGCCGGGGGCGACGGCAGTCAGCCGGACAACTGGATCGCACAAATGCCCGGAGCCAAAACCAGCCCCAGCGGCGTCGCGGTTCGACAAGAAGCCGTCAGTGCGATGATGCAAGCGTTGCATGAGCTACCCGAGACGCAAGCCGAGGCGATTCGTTTGCGTTACATGGAAGGCTTGTCGTTGAAAGAGATCGTCGACCGTATGGACAAGAGTGAAACCGCTGTTGCCGGATTGCTGAAACGTGGTTTGAAAAAGCTTCGCACGATTTTGGACACCGGTAGCAGTCCATGGTGGAAGACGTGATGGCCGAGTCCAACGAAGACGACTTGGATGAGATCTTCGCTTTGTACCTGTCCGCATGCGACACAGGGGAACTGACGTCACGAGATGACTTTCTCAATCAGCATCCCGAACACGCCGATCAACTTCGCGAATTGATGGACGCTGCCGACTTGATCGGAACGTTTTCAATGACCGGGTCGGACGCCACGGGAACGCCAGGTCCATGGACAGGACCCATCACATTGCCACCCGATTCAGAGGTCAGAGACCAAGCGGCTCAGTTGGCATCAACGGCCAGCCAGATCGACGTGCAAACCGACATGGCGGACACGATCGGAATCGGCACCGCATTGTCAGCCGACGGGTTGGGCGAACACTCCAACGTGGATCCCAATCTGACGTTGCCGATGGCCAATCGTTCACAGGGCGATTCGGGACCGTCGCTGCCGTTCGATCTGGGCGACTATCAGCTGCTCAAAGTATTGGGCGTTGGTGGGATGGGTGTGGTGTACCTGGCCAAGCAACGGGAACTGGACCGGTTGGTGGCTGTGAAGATGATCCGCAGCGGCATCTTGGCCGGACAAGACGAAGTCAAACGCTTTTACACCGAAGCCAAAGCTGCCGCGAAGCTCAAGCATCCAAACATCGTCGCCGTTCATCAATTTGGACGTCGTGCCGGTCACCATTTCTTCTCGATGCAGTACGTCGAGGGAGAAGACCTTCAAAAGGTGCTCGCCAAAGGCCCGTTGCCGTCTCGACGTGCCGCTGAGATCGTTCGCGACGTGGCTCAGGCCATTCATCACGCACACAGCCGCGGCGTCCTGCATCGCGATCTCAAGCCCGGCAACGTGCTGATCGATCCATCGGGCCAGGTCCACGTGACCGATTTCGGTTTGGCAAAGCACACCGATGCGGACAGCAGCGTGACCGGCAGCGGTGCTGCGGTGGGAACGCCTCACTACATGGCTCCCGAGCAAGCTCTTGGACACAGCGATCGTGCGACCCATCACAGCGACATCTACTCGCTTGGTGCGATCCTGTTCGCCGCGATCACGTCCAAGCCGCCAATCGTCGGCGACACCGTGATGCAAACATTGTTGAAGGTCGCTCATCAACCTCCGCCGACTCTGCGATCGGTGTGTCCGGAAGCGGAGTCAGATCTGGAAGTGATCGTCGCCAAGTGCTTGGAGAAGCAGCCCAAGGATCGCTACAAAACCGCGAAGAACCTGGCCGATGACCTGAACCGGTTTCTGTGCGGTCAAACCATTCACGCTCGTTCTCGAAGTCGCCCCCGCAAGGTCATCGATTGGTTCGGGCAAGTTCCCGTGGTCGCCGCGGTCACGGGCCGCCAAACATCTGGCACCCCGATCGGGCAACGTCGCTTTCAAAATGGAATCTTGGCGGCCACGGTTGTTCTCCCGCTTCTGTTGCTAGGCGGTTTGGTTTGGCAGCAACGAATCAACAACGCGATGCCAACCCAAATCCGAATTGCAGGTGGTCTTCCCGGTGGTCTGTACAATCGCGTCTCCGAACAATTGTCAAAAACGTTGCAGTCGCAAACGTCGGTTCCGTGCGAAGTCATTGGAACCAATGGCACGTGGGACAACCGTGAACGCTTGATCGCTGGTGAATTCGAATTGGCACCCATTCAAGCGACAGCGGTCAACGGTGAATCACTTCGCGTGGTCGCACCGTTGTTCTACGAGGCCGTCCACATTCTCATTCGCGACGACAGCGAGATCGATTCGGTCGAAGACCTATCGGGACAACGCATCGCCGTGGGTCCTCATGGCAGTGGTTCACGTCGAGCCGCCGAGATGGTGCTTGAGTCACTGAAGTTGTCCGAGTCCGTTTCGCCTCGCGTTGAGATGCCTTGGGAGACGCTGCAGGAAACGAATCCGAAAGTTTCCGCGGAAGCCGCGATCATCTGCATCGGCGTTGGCAGTGACCTCGTCACTCGAATGTTGACGGAACAGCGATGGCATCTGCTGCCGCTACCCGATGGCGTGTCGATCGCGCTGCAGCATCCGACTCTGCACGCAATGACGATCGCGACGGATGCGTACGCGGGTTCGAGCATTCCTCCATCGGGAGTTCACACGGTCGGAACCACCGCGTTTCTCGTCTGCCGCGATTCGGCCCCGGATCCGTTGATCGAGAGCACGCTGCAGGCACTCTACGAAGAACCATCCATTGTTGGGTTGATCCCCGCGAGACAGGCGGCGGAATGGCAAGGTCTCGCCTTCCACCGCATCTCGCGACGCTACTACGACGACTTGGAAGCTCAATTGGCTAACACTCAGTCAGACTAACTGGTGTGTTCCCAGATCAAGGTTTCGCTTGCTTCTTTTTCCGTTTTGACTGGCCGCGTTTCATGTGATTCAGGGCGTCCATTTCGGTCGCCTGTCCTTTGTCACCGCAATATTGCATCCAGTGATCGAGTTCCATTCTCAAGGATCGCATCGTCTCGTGATGAGCTGGATCGGCGGCCAGATTTTTCAGTTCCAACGGGTCATTCGCTAGATCGTAAAACTCGATCTCGGGACGCTGTGTATAGCGTTTGACCAACTCGATCGCTTTCGCGTTTCCAGCTTCCGCTTCGCGTTTCCAACTGACGAACTCTTTTGAACTCGTGCAGGCATTTTGGAAAGTCACATCCGGGGTGAAGTTCCAAATGTATTTGTAGCGATCCGATCGAACGCTTCGAATCCCATAGTGATCCGAACCATTGTTGATGCCGCGTGTGGTCATCTCGCCAAACACCAACTGTTTGTGATCTTGTTTGCCAGCGAAAACAGGAAGCAAACTTTTGCCATCCAATTTGGTTGCGGCTTCGGCCTTGAGATCACCACCGGCAACTTCGATCCAAGTCGGAAGGAAGTCGATGTACTCGATCATGGCATTGTTGGTCGATCCGGCCGCGATATGCCCTGGCCAACGGACGATGCAACCCGATTGCAGGCCGCTGTCATAGCATGTCCATTTTGCAAACGGCATCGAATTGCCTTGTTCGCTGACGACGATCAACAAGGTGTTGTCTGCGACTTTGTATTGGTCGAGCAAATCGATCGCTTGTCCCACCTGCGAATCGAAATAAGTGATCTCCGCTAGGTAGCGTGACATCCCCTCGCGAGTTTCGGGTGTGTCCAAGATGTAGGGCGGCAACTTGAGTGTCGCGGGATCGTACCGAGAAGCGTCGCCTTTGTTCCACGGGGTGTGAGGTTCGTTGGAACACAAGAACAGACAGAACGGTTGCTCGGTTTCGGAGCATGCTTTCACGAACTCTTCCACCGCTTCAAAGTCGGGGTTGGAATTGCCAGGCAACTGCTCCCAACTGAAAACCGATGGCGGAGCGATGTGTCGTTTCCCACTCTGTGCGACCTGATAACCCAATGGTTGCAGGAACTGAACTACGCTATCAGTCCCATCGGGAACAAACGTGTGATTCGGGTACGCACCCGATTTCACCGGGTACTGACCGCAATAGATGCTGTGCCGAGTAGGCGAGCACATGGCGACCGATTGAAAGCAACGGGTGAATCGCATGCCTTCTTCCGCCAAGGCATCAATGCGTGGCGTGTTAGCTTGCCCGCCATAACACCCGATGTCGCGAAATGTGCAATCATCGGCGATGACGAAAACCAAATTCGGTTGTTCATTCGCCGTCGCTGCATTTCCCATCGAGAAAAACGCGGAAACAATGACCGATAGAGCGAATGACAACCGAATCATGAGCTCACCTTCTTTCGCCAAACAGGGCGAGCATTGGCCGTGATTTCTTTGTTCAGTTCCTCCATGCGAGCATGCATTTTCTGAACTCGATCGGGCTCTTGTTCGGCGAGATTGTTTTGCTCACCGATATCTTCGGAAAGATGGAAAAGAAACACTTCTGGTTCGGGGGCGGGGCCTTTCGCATTTTTGCCTCGACGAGGAACCTTTCTCAAGTACTTCCAATCGCCCATACGAATGCCTTCGAGCGCACCGTGTGCGGAATAGAAGACAAATTCATCACGCAAAGACTCATCCGATGTGAAAGTAGACGTCAGGTCGACCCCGTCGATCTTTCGATCATTCTCGAGTGCGACGCCCGTGACCGAAGCGATGGTGGGAAGCAGGTCCATGTTGGTTGCGAAGGCGTTGCTGGACGTTCCCGCGGGAATGCGTCCCGGTGCCCACATGATACAAGGTACCCGCTGGCCTCCTTCAAACGTGGTGCCTTTTCCGGCTCGCAAGGGACCGGCACTTCCACCATGGTTTTTGAATTGCAACCAAGGGCCATTGTCGCTGGTGTAAACGATCAGCGTCTTTTCTGACAAACCAAGATCACGGACGGTTTGAACCAGACGCCCCACTTCCGTGTCGATGTGCTCGATCACGCACTTGTATGCATTTTGTGGATTGGGATCGTAAACGTCCTCCGGCACATACAAAGGAATGTGCGGCATGGAATGAGGCAGATACAAGAAGAAAGGTTTGTCCTGGTTTGCTTCCACAAACTCGATGGCCCGATCCGTGTACCGGCGAGTAATGGTCCTTTGGTCAACGGGCAGTTCGATGATCTCTTCGTCTTGCACCAACGGTGTATTCCACAGGGTGACCGCGGAAGACTGATCCGTCCAACGATCATCCGACGACATCTTTCCGAGTCGTTTGTTGTCGGGATGATTCATGTCATTGGAATACGGAATCCCATAGTAAGAATCAAAGCCGTTGGATGTTGGCAGCGTTTCCTTGTGATGACCGAGGTGCCATTTGCCAACGCAAGCGGTCGCGTAACCGGCTGACTTCAAATGGTCCGCAATGGTGACCTCTTCCGGATGCAATCCGTAATTGCTCTGCGGGAACAGAACGTGTTGATGCAACCCAACTCGTTTGGGATAGCAGCCTGTCAGTAGGGCTGCTCGAGATGGCGAACACACCGAGCAAGCGGAATAGAAGCTGGTGTAGCGACGTCCTTCGCTGGCCAAGCGATCAAGGTTTGGAGTTTTGATATTGGGTGAGCCATAACATCCCAAATCGTTGTAGCCTTGATCATCGGTGAAGATCACGATGACGTTTGGTTTCGCGGATGTATCGGTCGACTCAGCGGCCGAGCTGTGGCTACCAAGCAGTGCGAGAAACCCCGCGAGGCCGAGCACAATGGATTGGCAGCGAGGAATCGGGAAAGCGCTTCTGGATGACATGAACTCGCCTTGCAAAGGAGGGGGGACGGTTCCTGCCAGGCGAAGGAACCGGTGGGCTGCGGTCTATCATAGCCACTGCTGCCAGACGAAGCAGCAAAGGATGGTGCCTTCAGACCGCACATCCACGGCGGCCTCCTCCGGGGCGTCGATTCAATGAGTGAGGTAGCGGAACTCGCCAAGAGTTTCGGCCTGCACCGTTATTCGCCGAAAGTCTTGGCGACTTCCGCTACGGCCAGATGCGTCAGTAATAAAATCGACATCCTCCGGGGCGAATGCGCGTGAATAGCGCCGAGAGAGCCCCGAGACCCACCCGCCTTGATCCACTACCTCCTCAGTTGGCGAGCAACGCCTTGGTGGCGACCGTGATGTCGGGCTGACGCATCAGCGATTCGCCAACCAAGATGGCTTTGATGCCTCCGGCTTTCAACATGGCGACATCATCCGCGGTTCGGATGCCGCTTTCGCCGACTACCAATCGATCCGATGGAATGTCGGCGGCCAAGCGAACGCAGTGCTGCAAATCAGTTTCGAAAGTTCGCAGGTCTCGGTTGTTGATTCCGACCAACCGGGTCTTGGTTGCCAGAACCGGAGCCAGGTTCTCGGGTTCGTAGAGTTCAATCAGCGTTTGCAGTCCCAACTCGGAGGCTTGCTCATCCATCTCGATCAATTGCTGAGGCGAGAGACATTCGGCGATCAACAATACCGCATCGGCACCTGCGACGCGGGCTTGCAGCAGTTGATAGGGATCGACGATGAAGTCCTTGCGAAGGATCGGCAAATCGACCGCCGAACGAACAGCGCGAAGAAAGTCCAATGAACCTTGAAAGAAGGGTTCGTCGGTGAGCACGCTGATGCAAGCGGCGCCTCCGTCTTCGTACGACTTGGCGATTGTCGGTGGGTCAAAGTCTTCGCGAATCAGTCCGGCGGACGGACTGGCTCGTTTGACTTCGGCGATCAAGCGAACTTGATCGGTGGCCGCGAGCGAGCCGTGAAAGTCGCGACACGCGGGAAGATCCTTCGCCGCCGCGACGAGTTCCGCGGCGGGCACGGAAGCTTGATCACGCGCGATGACTTGGCGAGTTTTTACCAGGATGTCGTCGAGAATCGTCATCGCAATGCTACCGGGCAATCAGTGTTTGAAGTGACGACGACCGGTGAAGACCATCGCGATTTCGTGTTCATCACAGGCAGCGATCACTTCGTCATCACGACGCGAGCCACCGGGTTGAATGATTGCCAGCACGCCTGCTTTGGCAGCCGCTTCGATGGAATCGGGGAAGGGGAAGAACGCATCCGATGCCAGAATCGCCCCATCGGATCGTTCGCCAGCCTTCTTGATCGAGATCTCGACGCTGTCAACGCGACTCATTTGGCCGGCACCCACGCCGATCAACGACGTGTCCTTTGCCAGCACAATTGCGTTGCTCTTCACGTGTCGAACCATTTCCCAGCCAAAGGAAATGTCGTCCCACAATTCGTCGTCGACGGGTGTTTCGGTGACGGTCTTCCATTGCAAAGGCGAGCTGACCATGCGATCAGCATCCTGAACCAACATGCCGCCGCTGATGAACCGACGCGACACTTTGCGGGCTGGTTCGTCCAAGCGTCCGACCTGCATCAAACGAACGTTGTCTTTCCAACGTGGTTTGGTTGTAAGCAGTCCAACCGCACCGGCTTCGAAGTCGGGTGCGACGATGGCTTCGATAAACAATCCGGGCTGACACAAGAATTCGGCCGTTGCTTCATCGAGCGTTCGGTTCATGCCGATGACGGAACCAAAGGCGGACAACGGATCACCCGCCATGGCTTTGTCGACCGCATCGGACAGAGTATCACCGGTCGCGGCACCGCATGGGTTGTTGTGCTTGATGACCGAGACAGCCGGTTCGGCAAAACCGCGAGCGATGTCCAGAGCGGCATCGAGGTCCAGCAGGTTGTTGTAAGACAACTCTTTGCCACTGATCTGACGAGCCGACACCAAGTTCGCGGATCGATCCGACGAATCGGAATACAACGCGGCACGTTGATGCGGGTTTTCGCCGTATCGCAATTGGGTTTTGCGTCGCAGTGACACGTGCATCGAAGCGGGGAACTCGCCTCCCACCGCATCGCCTTGCATGTAGTCAGCGATGGCTCGGTCATAACCAGCGGTATGATCGAACGCTTCGGCGGCGAGCTGGGTGCGTAGCTCGTCGGTGGTTCCGCCCAACGTTTCCAGTTGATCGAGAACGTCGCCGTATTGCTCGGGGCTGGTTGCGATCGCGACATCGCCATGATTTTTTGCTGCCGCTCGCACGAGGCTGGGGCCACCAATATCGATCTGCTCGATGCATTCGCCTCGAGTCGCACCCGAACGACTGACCGTCGCGGCGAATGGATACAGATTCACGACGACCAAATCAAATGGCTCGATGTCGTGATCGGCGATCGTGTCCATGTGCTCATCAACATCGCGACGAGCCAAGATGCCAGCGAAAATTCGCGGGTGCAGCGTTTTGACGCGACCATCCAGCATTTCCGGAAAACCGGTGTACTCGGCCACATCTTCGACCTTGATACCGGATTGTTCCAAGTGGGCACGAGTCCCACCGGTGCTGTAGATCGTGACTCCAGCGGCGGACAATCCGGCGGCAAAATCTGCCAGCCCCATCTTGTCGCTGACACTGATCAATGCGTTACGGACGGGGACCACATCAGACACGGTAAACGACTCGGTTCAAGAAAACGGTTGAAAGCCCCAAAGCAGCTTCCGGCAACTCAAACCGCCATGTTCCTTCCCACCGCCAAGACGGTCAAGGCACCGTTGACGATCCGTTCATGTGGCGAAAGGCCCTGCGGGCATCCGAACCGGAATTCCAGCCTCGGCCATGTGCTGTTTGGTCGGTCCGATTGGGTGGGTACCAAAGTGGAAAATGCTGGCCGCCAGAACCGCGTCCGCCTTCCCATCGCGGATGGCCTCGACCAAGTGGTCAGGATTTCCGGCACCGCCGCTGGCGACGACAGGGATCCGAACCGCTTCGCTGACCGCTCGAGTGATCGGGATGTCGTATCCGTCGCAGGTACCGTCGGCGTCCATGCTGGTCAGCACAATCTCACCCGCCCCCAACTCTTCGACTCGTTTGGCCCACTCGACCGCTTGCAGCCCGGTCGGTTTGCGACCGCCGTTGATGTGCACCTCCCAAAACTCTTCACCATCTTTCTGGACTCGTTTGGGATCGATGTTCACCACGATGCACTGACGCCCGAATCGATCGGCGGCTTGGCGGATGAAATCGGGGTTGGTCACGGCTGCCGAATTGATGGACACCTTGTCGCAACCGGCCGACAACAACGCTCGAACATCCTCGACCGTTCGCACTCCGCCACCCACGGTCAGCGGCATGAAAACCTGTTCCGCGGTGCGGCGAACGACATCCAGCAGGATCGCTCGTTCTTCGTGGCTGGCCGTGATGTCCAAGAACACCAATTCGTCGGCGCCTTCGGCTTCGTATCGCCGAGCCACTTCGACTGGGTCACCGGCATCTCGCAAGTTCACAAAGTTGGTGCCTTTGACGACGCGTCCGCCATGGACATCGAGGCAGGGAATGACGCGAGCGGAAAGCATGGGGGAATCCAAAGGGAGTGGCTGACGAGCAGGGCGGTGCTATCAACGTACCCAATCGGATTTCGAAAACGCAAGGATGCCAGCCGCTCGAGGTTCCTGCCGATCAAGACAGGTCGCTGCTCATTGCCGCCGTGGAACGCTGCCTTGCTGACGCTGCGGGTTGTGATTGATGAGACAATCCAAAACTCGGACTACTCCGCCTGGACCTTGAAACGCAGGTCCTGAATCTTGGCTTGCGGGTGTTCCTTGGCCAGCTTTTTCAAGATGCGACGTTTTTGGAACGTCAGTTCCTGCATCACGACGCTGTCGACGGCGTAGATCATCAGCACGCCGCGTTGCAGTTTGCCGACTCGAAACGAAGAAGCGATCGAAGCATCGACGGCCGATTTGATGGTCCCCGTCAAAGCTGACTCGGCACCGACGGAAGCGTATCCGCGTCGGCTCATCAACTGAGAAATCAGACTGCCGATCTTCCGCGGGCCGCCAGATTTCTCTTCGACCAGTTTGGGCGGCAGGCGCTTGGAAGAATTCGCCCCGCGACCTGATTCACCGCGACTTGATCCACCGCCGGATGGTTTGGGCGGCTGTCCCATGGCGATCACCGATCACGAGCCATCGGCATGATGACGTAAGCGTACCCGTCGTCGGTCTGCAGCAGAGCGGGTGACTTCGCCGATTCGATTTCCATCACGACGGTCGATTCGTTGTCCATCACTTTGCAGAAATCGGCCAGGTAGCGATGGTCCATCGTCAGCGTGATCGACTCGCCGTCGTAGGCGATTGGCAACTCGATTTGTGATTCACCCAGGTCGGCGGTCTTGGCTTCCAACTTCAACGTGCCGTCGGCGAAAGTGAAGTCGACTCCGCGGCTGTCCAAGTCCGTCACGATGGCGGCTTGGCGAAGGGCAGCGAACAGGGGCCCGACGACCACATCGATCTGAATCGCGTTTTCGCGTTGGGGCAAAACCTGACGCCAGTTCGGGTAGCGACCTTCGACCAACCGGCTGCTGATGACCGCCCGTGGGGTCCGGATCAACAGGTCGTTTCCGCGGGAGGCGACCTCAACGAAATCGTCCTTCTCGCTCAGGGCTCGCTCGATCAATCCGATCGCTCGCGTCGGCACAATGGTGGTCATGCCACTGGTCGCGTGGCCGCCAACCGATTCGCCGGTGCCTTCCATTCGGGCCAAACGTCGGCCGTCGGTTCCAACCGCGATGACGGAGTTTTCTTCCATCTCCAGCAGCACACCACCGAGGGCGTAACGGCTGCTTTCGGAGTCGGTCGCGAAGACGGTCCGGCGGAGCATTTCGCGAAAAGTGCGAGTGCTGATTTGGTGGTACTTCGACTCGTCGAATTCGTGGACGCTGGGGAATTCATCGGGGTTGTTTCCGGGCAAGCGAAACTTGCTCCGGCTGCCCGAGATTTTGATGCCCGCTTCGTCGGTTTCGATCGTGATCGTTTCATCGTTGCTCTCTCTCAGGATGGGCCCGGTGCGAGCGACTGGCAGCAGAGCTGTGCCTTCGGTTTCGACCTCGATTCCCTCGGTCACATCCAACCGAATTCCGACCTCTTGGTCGGTCGCCATCAGCGTGATCTTGTCGCCCGCGGCGGTCACTTTGACGTTCTGCAAAATCTCCTTCGGCGATCGGCTCGGAGCAATCGATGCAGCGAGGACGAAAGCGTTGGCGAGGATGTCTCGTTGGCAGGTGATCTTCATCGGAGCGATTGAAAAAAGAGACAGGGCAGGAACGCCGACAACCGCCGGCCGAGCCCCACATGCTTCGCGGCAAACATGTTGCTCAGGGCGGTCCAAGTTGTAACGCGATCGCTTCGGATTGGCATCCCCTGAAGACTCCATCGGAAGCCCCGATGCGAACACGGCCCAAAACCGGATGTGAGCTTGGGCGGTTCTTCCCAGGATCTTTGCTATCAAAACTAACTAATTTATTTACCGTCGTCGTCGTAATGCGTGGACACCGAGTGTCTGAAAGCGATGTTTGAAACTCAGTTGAGTCGGCAAAACACGAATAAAACAGCGGTTGGATCGTTGTGGATAACCTGTCGTTTGGATGTCTCAAATCTGTCTGAAGTTTGACCGACTTCGAACACACCCAGACAGTGGCTTGCCAATGGCTGTCAAAAGTCAGACAGTTTTAGACAGACTTCAGACAGTGAAATGACAGGTTATCCACAGGTGTTTTTGGGGTGAAAACGAGGGTCTATGAGCACCAAAAAAGAATTTGAAAACGACCCAAAAAAGTCCGTTTCGAGGACGTCCGATGGGCCTCGTCTGACCGTTTTGTGGACGACCGTGGAATCTTCCGAGCAGGCGGAAGCGATCGCGAAGGGGTTGCTGCAGGAGCGTTTGGCAGCATGCGTGCAGATCGATTCACCGATCATCAGCCACTACGTTTGGGACGGCCAGTCCTGTTCAGAAAAAGAGTTCCGAGTGGTCATCAAAACCACGTCTGAACGGACCGACGAAGTGATCGATTGGCTGGCCCAGAACCATCCCTACGACGAACCTCAGATCGTCGTCTTGCCGGTCGAGAAAGCCTCCCCGGGCTACGCTCGATGGGTCGCCGAATCAACGTCGGAGTAGTCGCTCATTGGCTCCGCTCAATGGCCCCTTGCCTCTGACCAATGGATGGAGGCTCGCTGAAGAAGTCGTTCGTTCGGGTGGAACTGAACGGCGACGTTGATGTACCAGAAACGCCCTCTCGGGCTCTCGAGGTAATGCAGTTTTCTGCATTGGCGTACCTCTCCCGAAACGAA